>CAYYFC010000013.1:0-37966 GCA_964471215.1 uncultured archaeon
TTCAGCTTATATTCGAGCACGAACTGGAAAGTTCTACAGTTCCATTTTGACAATTTGCGGTTCAAGTCTTTGTTACCGTTAAGTATCCTGTCTTTAATGTTTCTTAAATCTTCAAGAATTGCTCCATGCTTTATCGATACAAGCTCCCTAACAATTGTAGTGGTTATTTTATGCATTAAATCTCTTGCACGATTTCTTTCCCTCTTTGAATACTTTTGCATTAACTTTTTAGCAGTTTTAGGTTTTGTTTTACTTAACTTCTGGATTCTTCTCCTCTTTTCCTCGTAAACTCTGTGGATATGATACAGTTCTTTTAAATCAAATCTGACAATTCTGCTGTTGATAAAACCTGTGATATTCGTTAAGTTCACATCGAAAGATGCATAATCTTTCGGTTTTATTAATTTAACTTTCTTCTTAAATGTTACAATCAGTTTGTTTTCGGTTAAAATTAATCCTCCAATTGAGTCATAATCCTTTGGCAGATAATCGAATTTTGCTAAGTCAATTTCAAGATAACGTTTTCTTGGTTCTATTGTAATTACAATCTTACAGCTTACGACTTTAAATAGGGTTGTTTTGACGTAAACGGTCCTTTTAGTTATTTCAGGTTTAGACTTTGCTTTACCTTGATTGTGTAACTTTATCCAACCCTAACTAATCCTATAACTGAATTAATAGCTGAATCTATGTAATGTTTAGCGAATTTCCAGTTTCTTAATAATTTATCTCTTAATTCTTTTCTATCATTTTTGTTGAACTTTAAATGAGCTTTTCCTCTTTTGGAATATTTTACATGCTTGAATATCTCATCTAATGCAGTTTTTCTTAGCTTGAAGTATTCTTCAATCAAATCTTTCGGTGCTGTTAATGGAACACTATAAGCTTTTATCACTTCCACAATAGCACTTAAACGTAAAAATTTATAAACTTTTCTACTTACTTACTGTTATGAAGATGACAATTAAGATTGATGAAGAACTAGGAAGAAGATTTAGAGCTAAAGTCGTAGAGATTAAAGGAAATAAAAAAGGTGCTTTAAGCGAAGCAATTGAAGAAGCTATAAAATTGTGGTTGGAAAAATATGAATGAATGTTTACTAATGTATATCAATGTCTACCAAATCTTAAGCAGTTCCGCAAGGCACTTCAATTTAGGCAGGTGAAATAAAACCGAAAGTCCTTACAGTATTAATCCTAAACATGAGGAAGAGGAAATTCAGATTATCTAAATCTATTTGAGATAGATAATAATAATTACTCATTTATGAACCTTCTTGGATCCGTTATCTCTCCTTTTACAGCCGATGCTGCAACGGTTGCAGGAGATGCCAGATATATATACGCATTTGGATTTCCCATTCTACCCTTAAAATTTCTATTCTGGGTTGATATGCAGACCTCTCCATCGGCCAGAACGCCCATGTGGATTCCAACACACGGACCACATCCAGGCGGTGCTATGGTTCCTCCAGCTTCAACAATAGTTTCTATGTACCCAAGCCTCAAGGCCTTTAGGTAAATCTCCCTGCTTGCCGGAACAACTATCAACCTTACTTCGCTGTGAACCCTTCTGTTCTTTAATATCCTTGCAGCTATTTCGAGATCGGAAAGTCTACCGTTTGTGCATGTACCTATAAATGCCTGATCTACCTTAATACCTTCAACATCGCTTACTTCAACTACGTTATCAACGCTGTGAGGTTTTGCCACCATCGGTTCTATATCTGCATCGAAGTAAAACTCCTTTTCATATTCTGCATTCTCATCCGGCTTTATTTCTTTAAATCTTTTTTCTCTCCCTCTTTCTGCTAAATACTCCCTAGTTACCCTATCGGTTTTAAAAAGTCCAACCTTTGCCCCGCATTCAACTGCCATGTTTGCAATCGTGAATCTATCATCCATGCTCATGGAATCCACGGTTTCACCGTGGAACTCCAACGCCTTGTAAGTCGCACCATCCGCCTTAAGCTTACCGATTATGTAGAGCATTATGTCCTTCGAATAGACACCCTTTGGCATATCACCGCATATCTCTATTCTGAACGATTCAGGTACCCTAAACCAGTTCTTACCCAAAACAATTGAAATTGCTATATCGGTTGAACCCATACCTGTTGCAAATGCTCCAAGAGCGCCACATGTGCACGTATGACTATCTGCTCCCACAACGAGATCCCCTGGATTTACGTATCTTTCAACCATTATCTGATGTATTATCCCCTCACCAACGGGGTTGAAATCAGCACCTATTTCCCTTGCGAATTCCATTATCATCTTCTGATCATTACTGAGCTCTCTTCTCGGTGAAGGGGCAGCGTGGTCTATAAAGAAATGCGTGATCTTAGATGCTTTTATCTCCCTCTTTAATTCCCTTATCCTCTTTATTGCAAGTGGAGCGGTTCCATCTTGCAGGGCTATATGGTCTATTTTAGCAACAACGATGTCTCCAGCGTATACATCTCTTCCGCTCTTATCGCTTAATATCTTTTCGGCTATAGTCTTCGCCATATTCGACACTATGTTCGATATATTTATCTTTTTCAGAATTCAGTTTTATCGATGGATGACGTGTTTGAGGGAAGCATAATCGAAAACATGGATAGATTTAAAGAGTTGTTGAGGAAGTACAACGAAAGGATAATTGAGATTAAGAAAAGGGTTGCGGGAAAACTCGATAAGATTTTGGAGATAAAAAAGGTTGAGATGTGTGAAAAGTGGCATTTAAAGGTTTTAAAAGGAAAAAGGGTTGTAGGAGTTGATGGAAGTCAGATTTCTCCTTTTAAAGAACTCGGAATACCTATAGGTCTTGTCCAGTCAGCCTTGATATGGATAAAGCATGGAGAAGGTTTATTTGGTAAGAGATACAGAACAAAAATCGTGGAAATTGACGAAAACATAGATTTCAAGAGATTTCAGCTGGAAACAGAAATGCTTCTCGAAGAGATGAATGGTGAGAGCTGGTTGTTTTTCGACGGAGCTCTAATTCCGTATTTCGAGGGTTTAAGGAATGATGTAGCAAGGATTGTTGAGAGGATAGTAAAAGAGAGTGAAAGAACAGGGACACCTGTTATAGGATATATAGATAAGAGTTTTTCGAGAGATATAGCCAAGAGGATGGGGATAGACTTGTACGACATATACATACTGGACATGGATGATCTCTCATACACGCAGCCGATCGACTACAGGTTAAACATATGCTTCTCTTATATAAAGATAGCAGGGACTCCGGTGAGAATCGAGTTCCCGTGCTGGATGAGGGAAATTCATGATGATGTGATAAGAGTTGTCATGGCAGAGTGCATGCTGGGAAAAACAAGGGCTTATCCTTATATACTGGAGAGGGCCCACAGCTACTCTTTAATAGATTCAAAGACAAGGGAAAATCTTATGAAGGCTATAAAAAGCAGCAGTATATCCTTTAAATGGATAAGTAAAATGATGTAGATACATGAACTGCATGAAGTTTGTCTAATTTAAAATGAGATCAACACATGAGAGGTGTTAAACATGGTAATAACGGATAACCACATGCACATATACAATTATTTAAGATTTAAGGCTCTGGAACAGTTCAAAAACGCAGGAGGAACTCATGTATTTCTTGTATCCCTTACAAGCACATGCTACGGTATCAGGCCGACAAAAGCAGAGGATTTCGAAAAGATATTTAGATATCATATAAACATCGTTAAGAAGGCGAACAGAATTGTTAAAGCGTTCGCAGTGCTTGGGGTTCATCCAGCGGAGATAACCATAATTGGAAGCAGAATTGGATTTGAAAAAGCAGCTGAAATAATGAAGTCAGCTCTGGAGATCGCGGGTAAGTTTGTGGAAAACGGAGATGCTGTGGCGATAAAAAGTGGCAGACCTCATTACAGGGTTTCAAAGGAGGTATGGGATTTGAGCAATGAAGTAATGATGCATGCTTTTACAGTTGCTAAGGATGTTGGATGTGCCGTTCAGCTGCATACGGAGACTTATACCTATGAAGGCTTAAAGGAGATAGCGGATATGGCAGACAGAGTCGGTATAAAGAGATTCAAGATTGTTAAACATTTTTCTCCTCCAAGAATTAAGGAGTTTGAGAGTATAGGCATTTTTCCATCGGTTATCTGTTTAAACGACTATGCGCTGAGCGCTGCCAAGGAGGGTGATAGATTCGTTCTTGAAACTGATTACATAGACGACAGATCTAGACCAGGAGCTGTTCTGGGACCAAAAACTGTTCCAAGAAAGGTTAAGGAGTTGCTGAAACAAGGTTTCGATGAGGATTTCATATACAAGATATGTGTAGAGAACATAGAAAAAATATACGATATAAATATATTGTAGGATAAATATATTGTAAGGATAGGTAAGGTTAAAGAGCCGATCGTAGAGATTTGAAGATATGAGGATAAGGTGGCTGGGGAATTCGTGCGTTGAGATATTCGAGGATAAACACATAGTTATCGACCCAAATTATCTCGTAAAGCCAGAAAAGGGAATAGATTATGTACTAGTTACACATGAACACTCAGATCACATAGATGTTGAAAAGCTGAGGGAATTGGATTACAAGAATTTGATAGCACCGAAATTCGTTCTTAAAGAATTCAATTTGGAGGGTATAGTTGCAGAGGTCGGAAAAGAGATAGAGGGGATAAAGATACTTGAGAGTTGGTGCTGGAAGGCTGTGGAATCCGTCAGTTACTATTACAGAGGAGCCCTTCACTCGGGAGATTCCTCAAAATTCCCAGATGTTGAAGATGTCAGGGTTGTATTCACGGCATGCTTCCCCGATTTCTACGATGAGTACGTAGCGGAGATGATGAGACTAAAACCCGAACTAGTCATACCAATTCACTACAAGGAAGAAAAGGTTAAGAATGCAGAGGGTCTTAAAGAAAAGCTTGAAGAGGTTGGGATTAAATGCAGAATACTGAGGGTAGGCGAAACGATAGAGATCTAGGAAACTACGTATTTTTCTTTCCAGTACTTCAAAGCTCTTTTAATGTACTCCTCGTTCAACCTTCCATGCATGCACTCGGTCTCGAGAATTCTCTTCGGTATTCTTAGGCTATCAACGTCGAATCCCATCTTAACCTTAAGTCTTATCTTCTCCTTGTATATCCTCCTACCCTTTTCCATAAGCTCGTCCTCGCTCGTCTCAATTCCCAGTGGCTTAAAGGCCTTGACGACGAGTTCGGGCTTATATACCCCCCTGGCAAAAAAGCATACAACTAGGCTTGAAAGTACCTGTCTCCACTGCTCCTCCTTAACGAGTCTATCAACTATCTCCTCCGGCTTTACATCTCCCCCTATCTTTTGATCCAGAGCATAACCAGCGTTGTCCAGATGACTGTGTCTGAGTCCTATCAGGTAACCTATGTGTGTTGCATAACCTACATGGTACCCGGGCATTTCGTTTTTACCAAAGGCTAGGGCGAAATCCTTACCACCGTATACATCGGAAGCTTTCTCAACTCCCTGAGCCAGGATCCTATAGAATTCATTCGGCTGTTTTACTATATAGTCTATAGCCTCCATGTAGCCCTTGAAATCACCGAATTTCAAGTCGACTATAGTTTCGTCTTTCGAGACCAAATTCCTTTCAAGGGCTTCGGTTGCCCAGGCCAGACATACACCGGTTGACATCGCATCCAAACCGTAATATTCTACCCTGTGTATGAGTCTAAGCAGACCATCCCTGTCCCCAACACCTAGCATCGATCCCAGTGAATATATGAGCTCGTAATCGTAGGAGATCATTATCGTTTTGTAGAAATAGGGCTCCCCCTCGTATGGTATTCTAAGTGTTGCAAGGTGTATACAGGCAATTGGGCAATGACTGCACGCGATCCTCCTTCCCAAATTGAATTCAGCAAATGCCTCTCCACTTATATCATCAGTACCCTCAAAGGTCGTAGATTTCAGATTTCTCGTAGGTAAGGCCTTTATAACGTTTAAAGGCTTCACGTTTACGGCGGTACCGAGCAGATGATACTTCTTCATTGCATCGGATTCCAATGACAGTTTCAGAATTTCCCTGTAGATCTCATTGTACCCTGCTTTATCCCTAACCTTAAAACCTCCCCTACCTATCACAACCAGAGCCTTTAGGTTCTTGCTACCAAACACAGCACCGAGACCCATTCTTCCGAAGTGTCTGTAGGTCTCAGTTGTAACGCATGCAAATCTTACAAGCCTTTCACCTCCTCCCCCTATTCTCATAACGGTTCTTATACCTCTTCCCCCCTCCTTTTCTGCTATTATCCTTCCAACTATCAGCGAATCTGCTATTCCCCATATGACCCTTGCATCCTTGAAATATACCTTATCGTTATCGATTACGATGTAAACAGGTTTTTTGCTCCTCCCCTTAATAACTACTGCTCCGTATCCAGCATTAGCAATTGCAACAGCTGTTCTTCCACCCGCGTGACTTTCTCCGAGATTTCCCGTTAATGGACTCTTAAACATAGCTACCGTTTTTGATGCAAGCGGATATGCTGGTGTGAAGGGACCCCTTGCAAACACTATTACGTTTTCTTCGCTTAGAGGATCGACATTGGGATCAAGCTCCTCTTTAAGGAGCTGAACTGCTACACCAGTTCCACCTATCCACTCCTCAAACAGATCCCTTCTGTCCTCAACCTCATACCTATATCTGGACAGATCTATCTTTAAAACCCTCAAAAGGCCTCCACCTCCTCATATGCAAGAACTCCGTGAGGACAGAACTTCGCGCAGTATCCACAGTGTATGCATACCGCCGGCTTTCCATCCGATCTCCTGAATATGGCACCTATCATACAGGCATCTATACAGTTACCGCATCCTATGCACAGCTCCTCCCTGAATATAACCCCTCCTGCCTTTTTCTGAACAAGCGCGTTGGTAGGGCATACCTGAACGCATGGAGCTTCTTTGCATGCCCTGCAGAAGATTACAGTTGCACCTCTCTCAAATCCACTCAAGCTGACAGGGAGAATTGCTGAGTAATCGTTTCCTATAATTCCCCTTCTGCTTGAACATGCAAACATGCACAATCCACAACCAACGCACTTTTCTATATCCTTTATCACTAGTCTTTTTGGCATAGATCAAAATATCTTTTAAACTTATAACATTATCGCTATTATGGTCAGAGTAGCAGTTGCGGGTGCAGCAGGTAGGATGGGTAGACTTATGGTTCAGAACATAGTTAACGACGGAGAACTGGAACTCGTACAGGCATTTGATATAAGGGAAATAGGAAGAGATGCTGGAGAACTGGCAGGTGTCGGGAGGACTGATGTTAAAATAATTCATGCAAGGGACATGATGGATTTTCTTGACGCTGAAGTTCTTGTCGACTTTACAACTGCTGAAGGGGCAGTTGAAAACATAAGGGTTGCATCCGAAAAAGGTGTAAAACTTGTTGTAGGTACAACGGGATTTACAGAAGATCACTGGAAGAAGATCAGGGAATACTGCTCAAGAGTCCCTGCAGTTATATCACCAAATTTCAGTATAGGTGTAAACGTATTCTGGAAACTGATAGAATTTGCGATAAGATATCTGAGGGATTACGACATAGAAATACTCGAGATGCATCACAGGTTTAAAAAGGATGCACCCAGCGGTACGGCACTCAAGATGGCCGAGATAATTAGGAATTATCTCGGGGACAGAGAGTTGGTATTCGGTAGAAAAGGTGTTTGTCCGAGAAGGGATGAGATAGGTGTATTTGCGATAAGAGGTGGGGATATAGTGGGTGAGCATACGATATTCTTCATAGGAATGGGTGAAAGGATAGAAATCGTTCACAGGGCTCTGAGCAGACAGGCATTTGCGAACGGAGCCATAAGAGCTATTAAATGGATATCAAAGGTAGATAAACCTGGAATATACAGTATGGATGATGTGCTGGGGTTCAAATGATCACAAATCCTCGATAAAATGATTAATCATGAAATAAAAGTAAAGCTCAAGCACTTCTATTTTTATTTCAATATTAATATGTCCTGTCTACCAGTATTTTTGTATTTAAGCTTTAAACATAAGTTTAACGTACTTGATATAGTCACTTTTGAAGATAAAAATTTATATACTTCCCATATCAGATAATATTGGTTGAGGTGAACTGAATGGTTGAGTTACCACTTGCACCAATAGATAGGTTGATAAGAAGGGCCGGTGCGGAAAGGGTTAGTGCAGAAGCTGTAGAAAAGCTTGCTGAAATACTTGAAGAAACTGCAATTAATATAGCGAGAAAAGCTGTTGAAGTTGCGAAGCATGCAGGAAGAAAAACCGTAAAAGTTGACGACATAAAGCTTGCAGCTAAATACTAAATCCTAAATAAATATTATTTTTAATTTTTATGTTATATATAGTTAGGTATTCTGAAATATTTCTGAAGTCTGAGTTCGTGAGGAAGAAATGGGAGAATGAGCTTATAAAGAACATAAAAAAGAGGATAAGTTGCAGGATAAGAAGGAATAGAGGAAGGATTTTTATAGAAACGGACGAAGACGCTAGCGAAAAGCTGAAGAAGATCTTCGGTATCTCGTCATTTTCACCATGCCATCACTGCAAACTTGATGAATTAAATGATTTCATAGTTGAATTCTGCAAGAAAAGTCTTGAAAATGCAAGAACATTTGCCGTTAGGGTTAAAAGAGTAGGCGTTCACGATTTCACTTCCCAGCAGAAATCAGCTGAACTGGGCGAATTGATCCTTAAGAAATTTCCGAATTTAAGGGTTGATCTGAAAAATCCGGATAAAACAATTTATGTTGAGATAAGAGAGAATGAATGCTACGTATTCGATGAGATAGTAAAGGGTCCTGGAGGTATTCCACTCGGAGTTGAGGGGAAAGTCGTGTCACTGTTTTCGGGCGGGATAGATTCTCCTGTAGCTGCATGGCTTATGATGAAGAGAGGATGCACAGTCATACCGGTCTACTTCGATATAAGACCGTTTACGGATGAGAAATCGATAGAAAGAGTTAAACTCGTTGCTGGGGTAATGAGGGAATACGATCCGGATTTTGAACTCATCATAGTAGATCACGGTGACTTTCTGAGCAAACTGAACTCTTTTTTAAGTTCAAGAAGACTTGAAGGTTATAAATGCATATTTTGCAAGAGAAGAATGCTGAA
Organism: uncultured archaeon; assembly: GCA_964471215.1. Classification (GTDB taxonomy): domain Archaea; phylum Halobacteriota; class Archaeoglobi; order Archaeoglobales; family Archaeoglobaceae; genus Archaeoglobus_B. Next base: position 9,132 of record CAYYFC010000013.1, read on the forward strand.
GGTTGCCGAGAGTATTGCTCTGGAAAAAGATGCAAAGGGAATAGTTACGGGGGATTCTCTCGGCCAGGTGGCAAGTCAAACGCTTGAGAACCTAATGGTAATAGATAATGCATGCTCAATTCCTGTTTACAGACCGCTAATAGGATTTGATAAAATCGAAATAGAGGAGATTGCAAGAAGAATTGGGACGTATGAATACTCAAAGATACAGGTGGAGTGCAAGGCAGTTCCGAAAAAGCCGAAAACAAAAGCTGACCTGGATTTCGTTTTGAAAATAGAAGAAGAATTTTACAAGGATTTACCGGACGAATAATCCATAGTATCTCTGCAAATTCTCAGACATCTCCTTATTATGTCCTCCTCCTCACTCCTGTAAACGTCTCTCATACTACCTCTGTCTATTAAATCCGCCAAACCTCTGAAAACAACCACCGGAATTCCCCAATTCCCCTCACCCATCAGAAGGTTTGCGAATCCTGCGATTTCATCCACGACGCATTCTATCGTTATTTCAAGCTTATTGCCATACAAGTCCTCCTTTCCAATCCAATTCCTTATAGCCCTGACACCCGATACCCCTACGGCAAATCCCACAACACCTCTCCTAAAGCATCTGCCACCTGTATCTGTTATTATCACACCTACCCTCTTACCGCATAGATCTTCTATTCTCTTCCTAATCCTTTCTGCTGCTTCATCGGGATTTCTCAACGGGAGTACTACCTTACCCCTTTCAACGTTTGAAACGTCTACACCGGCATTTACGCATACGTTACCGGTCTTCGCCCTGACGAGCAGAAACGGATATTCCAGAAGTATTTCATCCGTCTCATCCAGAACCGCCTGAATGAATTCTGGATCTTTATTCAATCTCTTCGCAATCTCAATTGCCTTCATATCCGGTTTATAGCTTTTTAAATCTGCAACCCTTCCCTCGGCCTTTGAAACTATTGTTGAGCATATGGAAATTATATCCCCATCCTCTATTTCGAAGTTTTGAACTATGAGCTCGGCAATATCGTCCCCCTTCTTTATAAGCGGCAACCTAACAGGAAATATCTCCACCTTCATCAACAGATCTCTCAACTCGTAAAGATTTATTAAATCATCTCCAAACATGTCTAGATGAAAGAAGATGAATTGAAGAGGATAGATGCATATCTCGATAAGCTAAGGATTAAGGAAAAGGGATTAGAAGACAGAAAGATCTATGCAGAGGTACTAGATTTGAGGACTCTTAAAGTCCTCTATAAGCTCTCTGCAAAGGGGTACATAAGAGCCTTAGGCGGCGTTATATCCACAGGGAAGGAGGCAAATGTATTCTATGCCGACGGATTTTTCGATGGGAGAGATGTACCAATGGCCGTAAAGATATACAGAACTAAGACTAGCGAGTTCTTCAGAATGGACGAATATCTTTTCGGCGACAAGAGGTTCGATCTGAGGAGAATTTCAAAAAAGGATCTGATATTTGTATGGACCGAGAAAGAGTACAGAAACCTTTTAAGGGCATACGAGGCAGGGGTAAATGTACCCAGACCTTACGTTTACTTTAAAAACATAATACTGATGGAATTCCTGGGCGAGAATGAAGTTGCTGCACCAATTCTATCCGATATAGGTTCTGATTTGAAGGAGTTCGTAGACGTCGAAGAATTCTTCTATGAAGTAATTGAAAATCTGAAGAGGTTATACAGAAAGGCAGAGCTCGTTCACGCAGATTTAAGCGAGTACAACATAGTTCTCTTTAACGATAAACCGTATTTTATAGATATGGGTCAAAGCGTTCTGATAGACCATCCGCTAGCGATGAAATACCTTGAGAGGGATATAAGAAATGTTGTCAGATTTTTTCTAAAATTCGGAATTAAAATTGATGCGCAAGATGTAATGGAAATCGTAATGTCGCGAGCTTAAGGTCTTCATAGTGTTAACCCGTTTTTGATTAACTGGGGTCTGGTAGATGTGTAAATTCATTCTAATTCATGGAAATACACACCAACCTTCATTCCCCATTTGCGATGGAGACCCGACTTACTCCGTCTTTTGACGGATTCATCGAATCTCCATCGGGATTGTTCAACTGCTCCACCTCGCTTAGCTCATCGACTTCATTGCAGTTGAACTCATCTCCAAAAGTCATAAATACATTAGTGCATAAAAACCTTGTGGTGATGTTATGAGGTTTACTATAGAGGTAGACAATGAGTTAGGTAAAAGGTTCAGGAAAACTGTAGTTGATGTGAAAGGCAACAAGAAAGGTGCTGTAAAAGAAGCAATAAGGGAGGCAATTGAGTTATGGTTGAGCAAGTACGAGAAGCAAGAGTAGATTTCGCAACAATACATGGATTGTTAATTCCTAAAACGCAAGAAGATTATCTTAGACTTAATCTACTTTGTCATAGATTTAATGAAGCTGTAAATAAGGCAATAAGACTGCAATTGGATAGTGTTAAAAAGTCAGAAGGGGTTAAAGAATTGCGTAAAATCTTGAACAACTGGTGGTATGCAGTTTCAGCATGGGATTATGCCAAGATGCTGAAAGAAGGTTGTAAAGGAAATCCAAGATACATTCACGTTAAGTCAAAGTTCCTTATCAGCTATGCTAAATCAAATGAGCAAGGAAACAGAAATATCAAAGTTGATGATGAAACAGTTAAAATCAGAGAATCATTCTCAAAGAGATGGTTAGATTTTAGACACGATTTCGGTGGAAGATTCATAAAGGCTGAGAAGTACACAGCTAAAGTAGTCTTTAAGAATGGCAGAATTTACTTACATCTAAGCATTCCATTTGGACTATTTCAATACGGAGTTACATGTGGTAAGCTTATAGCATCGTTTGACTTAAACTCAGACAGAATAAACATGGTTATCGTTGATAGAGAAGAAAGATTAGAGATGTTAAGGTTAAACACTTTCCAGAAGTTACTTCTCACGGATTCCCTAAAAACAAGGCTAAAGATATTAGGTTAAAGGCTTTAGCTGAATTGTTGAATTACGCATATTATCACAATGTAGGAATAGTTTTATTCGAAGATCTTGATAGAATTAAGAAGAAACAGTTCACAAACAATCCTAAAGCCAATCGTAAAATTTCTAAGTTCGCAAAACATGAATTGCTACATTGCGGAGTTACTATGGCTCTAAAAAGAGGATTTAAGGTTTTTTTTGTTAATCCAACAAATACGAGTAAAATCGCTAAGCAAATCCACAGAAAATTGGGATTAGACATTCATTGCACTTCTGCCTATGTTTTAGCGCAAAGGTTTATAAATTTCTATAAAGTTCCTTCTGGAGTGTAACGGCAAACTCTTTCTAAATGTTAATTGAAATTGAATCGGAAAATATTGCAAACCGTTCTCCCCTCAAGGTTGTTTAAGGAACATTCATTGAGGAGTTCTCCCTTTCGGGATAAACGGGACTCCGCACATCCTTGCACCCACATCTCGCCCTTCAAGGGCTTTCAGGTTCTTAAAACCAAATGTTCCTTTTTATATTTAAATGTTACTTAAATCTAAAACTGCGTCGAATCCTAAACTTAAAATATAATTCTAAAAGACATGATTTGGATGGAGATAGAAATGGTTGTACCGGAGGACAGAATCGGAGTTCTGATAGGTAAAGAAGGGGAGATAAAAGAAAGAATTGAAAAGGAGACAGGATGCAAGCTAAGAATAAACAGCAAGACTTGCGTCGTTAGGATAACGTGTGAAGATCCCGTGAATTTCTTAAGGGTACAGGATATAATAAAGGCTATAGCGCACGGATTTAATCCGGACATAGCTCTAAAGCTTCTGAAGGATGAGATGATTGTATTAGATATACTCGATCTAACAGATTACATTCCCGAAAAGGCCTTACAGAGGGTTAAGGGAAGGATAATAGGAAAGGGTGGGAGTATGAGGAAGAGCATAGAAGAACTTTTAAACGTTAACATTTCCGTATACGGTAAAACGGTTGCGATAATAGGAAATGCTGAAAACGTCTCAATTGCTAGAGAAGCCGTAATGATGCTTATAGAAGGTGCCCAGCACTCCACTGTTCAAAGATTCCTTGAGAGGAAGAGAAGGGATTTGAAGATGAGGGGTATGGAATGGTTTTAATCGTTAAACCTTCTTCATCTTTGAAATGAAGAAGCCAACGCAGTCGTGCATGTGAGGGAAAGTTCTGACGACCTTATCCCAGAAGGGAAATTCCTTACCTCTAAACTTCCTTATCCCTCTAACGCCTATCATATTTTTTACCTCTTCAATCTTAAAAAACCTAGAAGCAAAAAGTACGTTTTCTTCGTTTTCATCGAACGTTATAGAGCACGTGGAGTATACAAGTGTTCCGCCTTCCTTTAGGTTCCTGAACGCATTCTTGATCATCGCCCTCTGAACCCTTATCGTACCCATGTACTTCCTTTCATCAAACCTCCACTTAATGCACGGGTAATTCCTGAAACTTCCGGTAGATGAGCATGGTGGATCTATTAAAACCCTGTCAACATCGCCTGCAAGAAATTTGGAACCATCTGCGATTTTATATTCGACATTTTTAACGTTAAGAACCTTCATCTTTGCCTTCATCCTTTCCATTCTCTCCCTTGAATTATCTACGGCTATTATCCTACCGCTGTTCTGCATGAACGCTGCAATGTGACTCGTTTTCAAACCGGGTGCCGCTGCTAGATCAAGTACAGTTTCATCGGGTTCGGGACTTAAAACATGGGCAACAAAGGATGAGGCCAGATCCTGAATCACGTAATATCCCTTTTTGTGCCATTCTAGGACTGCTGGAGATTTCTCATATGATATAACCTTAAATACGTCGAATAGAGGTGTTTCAGATATCTCAACATTGTTTTTCTCGAGATATCTCCTAACAGCTTCGACTGAGCTCTTCAATTCGTTTACCCTTATGTATATCGTTTGTTTCTCATTGTTAGCAGTCATGAGCTTCACTGCCTCCTCTTCACCTATCAGATCTATCGCGTATCTGACGAACCATTCCGGATGATAGTACTTCAGTGAGTAATACTTTATCCTGTTTCTTATCTTCTCCAGCTCATCCTCTAAACTTATCTTTTCTGCTCTCCTGAGCACGGCGTTTGCAAGTGATGCATGTTTCTCATCAAACCTCTTCTTAACTATTCTGACAATCGAATCTGTTGCCAGTGCGGGATGAACACCTTTAAAATGCATCTCGTAGATACCGATTCTTAAAAGGTTTTTAAAAAGAGGATCGAGATCCCTCTTACCTTTTAAACACATTTTTATTATAAAATCTATTATATTTTTCCTTTTCTCAGTTTCAAATACATAGGCGTGAATGCTACTCCTTATCTTGTAATCCAAATCGTCCCCGATACATCTCTTTAATGCCTCCTTTTCTGATAGATTCGTTTTATCTATTATGCTCAGAACTTCTGCAGCGATTTCCTGTGTATATATCATAATTATATCTTAATTTTGAATCTATTTATTTATCTTTTTGTGCTACAGGATTACCATCTGGGCGTGCCAGCAATCACCTATTTTCAGGACGTTTTCCCTGCTTATAATCCCCATTTCTATCGCAAGCTCGACTGCCCTCTTCCCCGTTATATTTGCTATCGTTGCCATTCTCAACGCCTTCTTAACCTCTTCCTCGTTAACATCCCTTTCTCCATAAAAACTCTCCTTGACTTCTATCTTCAAATCACCTTCCCTGAAAGTTTTACCTATAAGTTCCGAATCGCATACTGCAACGAGTATTTCATTTCTGATCCTGTATATCTTCAATCTAAACATTTAATCCCCTCGCCGGATACTTCGCACCGCATGCAAGACATCTTATCATTAAAATCCTCTCCTCCCTTATGAATTCCGTATCCGGAGCGTTACATTCCCTACATATAACGTACCTCCTAACATAATCGTCTATTTCCCTCTGAATCTCTTCCTCCGTAAACTTACCCTGCAGAACGAGCCTTCCTGCCTCAAGGAATCCAGCCGTCCCCATAGCCCTTACCATATATTTAAAGAGATGATCCTCGCTTCTGTTCAATGCCTTTGCTATCTGTGAGAAATTCTTAATTATAGTCTTGTTACCTTCTCTTTGAGTTCTTACTCTTGGTATTTCAAATCTTTCACTTCTAACTATCTTCTTCTTTGGCAACTCGTTAAAAGCCCTTTCAAGCAATTCTTCATAACTTTTCATAGGATAAGTTTGTCACGCGAATAGATAAGCGTAACGCAGATTTAGTGTTCTTCGAAGAATTTAATAAAAAACATGCGATTTAAGGATCTGCTGATCGTTTAAATAATAATATTTATTTATATTTTCATGAGGTAACCTATGTAATGTCGTGTATCTGAAGTAAAGCTTTATAACCCGATACAAATTTTAATCTATGGACGACGTAATGATCGGTTTAGAGGTTCACGTTCAACTAAATAAGCTTAAGACAAAGATGTTCTGCTCTTGTCCTCTTCACTATTACGAGAGCGAACCGAACACACATGTATGTCCTGTCTGCCTAGGATTGCCCGGTGCAATGCCTGTTATAAACAAGGAAGCTGTGAAGGCTGCGATAAAAGTTGCTCTGGCATTGCACGCTGAGGTTCAGCCCTTCACGGTTTTTGATAGAAAGAACTATTTTTACCCAGATCTACCCAAGGGTTTTCAGATAAGTCAGTACGACAGACCGCTTGCCCTCGGCGGATACGTAACGATCGAAACTGAGGAGGGTGAGAAGAAGATAACTCTGAGAAGAATTCACATGGAAGAAGATCCGGGAAAGCTTAGCTATAGAGGATCGATAACTACTGCCAAGTACTGTTTAATAGACTATAACAGATCAGGAGTTCCATTGCTTGAAATAGTAACAGAACCTGTTATGAGTTCACCAAAAGAGGCCAGACTCTTCCTGAATAAGCTGAGAATAATTTTGGAGTACTTGGATGTGTTCGATGGGAGTCTGGAAGGTGCTATGAGAGTTGACGCGAACATATCGATTAAGGGAGGAGGAAGGGTAGAGATAAAGAACATATCATCGTTTAAGGGTGTTGAGAGAGCTTTAAACTATGAAATATCGAGACAGAAGAACTTACTGAGAATGGGAAAAAGGGTTGCAAGAGAAACAAGGCATTTCGATGAAGTCAATAATATAACTGTATCCTTGAGGACTAAGGAGGAAGAGCAGGACTACAGATACTTCCCCGAACCCGATTTAGTCCCGATATATACCGAAGAACTGATTAAGGAGGTAAAGGAAACCCTTCCAGAGATGCCTGAGGAGAAGAGGGAAAGACTGAAGAGACAGTATGGAATAGGCGATAACTTCGCAAAGGTTCTCATACTGGATAAGGTCATGGCCAATTACTTCGAAGAAGTAGCAAAGCACGTTGACGCAAAACTGGCAGCGAGCTGGATTGTCGATGTTTTAAGAGGGGAGCTGAATTATAGAGGAAAAGATTTCAGGTTTGCTTACGAGGTACTGAAACCCGAAGACTTTGCAAGACTTCTCAAGTATTTGAAGAGAGACATGATAACGGAAAAGGGAGCTGTTGAGGTTATAAGGACTAAGCTCGATTTTGGCGGTGAAATAGATGAAATAATAAGATCAAAGGGATTATTTGCTATAAGCAGGGAAGAAGTCGAGAGCATTTGCATGGATGTCATCAGGAGATGTAAAAAGGCTGTCGAGGATTACAGATCAGGTAAGAAACAGGCTCTGGATTTCTTGGTCGGACAGGTTATGAAGGCTACAAGAGGAAGAGCAAATCCGGCTGAAACTGCTCAGATATTGAAGAGGATGATAGAATACGGAAGTTGAGCATACAATCCATCATTACGTTTTAAGCTTCGATTTAAAAACATCTCAGATTCTTTCACGAGTTTATCATCGCAGCATATCTCTCAATTCCCCCGCCTTTAAACCCGTTGATTAACCGTTTAAGCTTTATCAGATTTGGGCTATAGCATTGCCATTTTAAATTGAAAAACATTTGAAAAATTATGAATATGTCGCCCGCTCGGAGCCCACGGGATTTCATGGTTCTCAATCCCGCCGGGTTTGCGGGCAGTAACTATTATGGATCTGTGAATATTAATCTTTTTGCATCAACTTTTTTATAACTTAAATTATGATTCATAACAATGGAAGCCGAAATCTGGGTTGAGAAGTATAGACCGAAAACTCTAGATGAGGTAGTCGGACAGGACGAAGTCGTCAGAAGACTTAAGAGCTATGTTGAACAGAAAAACATACCGCATTTACTATTTGCGGGACCTCCGGGGACTGGTAAAACGGCAACAGCTATAGCCTTGACAAGAGATCTTTTTGGAGAGAACTGGAGAGATAACTTCATAGAGATGAACGCATCGGTTACAGCCGATACACCGATATTGATAAGAATCAATGGAGTTGTTAAAAGGACTACATTTAAAGAGATCGATCTTATGTTCTTTAAAGATGAAGAAACACATGTCGTTCCCTTGGGTTTAGAAGTCCTTAGCTTTTATAATAATATCGGATTTTATCCCGTCTCCTTTATATCTAGGCATGAAGCGGATAGGATTTTAAGGATTAAATATGAAGGGGGTGAGGTAAAGACAACACATGACCATTCCGTAATTGTTTTGAACGACGAAGGTAGACTTGTTTCCAAAAGGGCTGATAAGATTAAAAAGGGGGACTTCCTTCTCTCCTTCAAGAAAAACACGGAATTCCCATCGATATCAGAATTCGTCCGAGAAAAGTACCCCTATTTCACGTCAGTCAAAGATTTTGACAGATGCTCCTGGTTAAACTGGACATGTCACGTAGATAATTCATTCCGTTCAGAACTTCAGAATCCATTTTATTCAGAGTTAAAACTAATAGGCTGTATTTCAGGCATATCCACTCTAAATAACGGATTTAAAAGAAATGAGCTCATAGATATCGCATGGCTGGGTAGAATTCTGGGATTTGATACATCCATAACAGGAGATGGCCTAAGGATATTTTGGAGAAGCCATGAAGAGTATAAAACAAACTGTTTACCTGCCGATCCATTTAAGAGGTTCTTTAAACTGTTAGATGACAGGATATGTATCGACTGGAAGGATTTACTCAATGGAAGGAGAAGAGTTGAAAAATCGATTTTGCTCAAAGTGCTTAACGCCGTAAGAATTCATGAACTCGAACATTTTGAGCTGAGAGCTTATATGAGATTCAGGACCTTGGCTGAATCTGATCTCTATGCTGTAGAGGTTAAGGACGTTGAAAGGATCAACGATCAAAACTGTTGGGTTTACGATTTCAGTGTTCCTGTTTCAGAGTCATTCTTTGGAGGAACAACGCCGGTATTGCTGCACAACTCTGATGAGAGGGGTATAGACGTCGTAAGGCATAAGATAAAGGAGTTCGCAAGAACAGCTCCCATAGGAGGTGCACCTTTTAAGATCATATTTCTGGATGAGGCGGATGCCCTTACTCCCGATGCTCAGGCAGCTTTAAGGAGGACTATGGAGATGTATTCGAAGACCTGCAGGTTCATACTCAGCTGTAACTATATCAGCAGGATAATAGAGCCCATACAGTCCAGATGCGCCGTATTTAAATTCAAGCCCGTACCGGCCGATGCTATGAAGAGAAGGCTGATGGAGATAGCAAAGAATGAGGGGATAGAGATAACGGAGGATGGTCTTGATGCACTGATATACATTGCAAACGGTGATTTCAGAAAGGCCATAAACGCCCTACAGGGTGCATCGGCATTTAGAGAGGTAATCGATGCCGATGCGATATATCAGATAACGGCAACAGCAAGACCTGAGGAGATAAAGAGGCTGGTAAGCATAGCTCTCGATGGTAGGTTTATGGAGGCAAGAGAGCTATTGGATAAGCTCATGGTTGAATACGGTATGAGTGGTGAGGATATAGTATCGCAGCTCTTTAGAGAGATAACTGCTTCAGATATAGATGAAAAACTGAAGGTTTTATTAATAGATAAGCTCGGAGAGATTGATTTCAGGCTTACTGAAGGTGCTCATGACAGAATACAGCTTGATGCATATCTGGCATACTTGGCGACTCTGAAGAAGAGGTGAAATATGATAAGGACGAGAATTGCCGGTTTGCATGTAAGCGATTCAAAACCTGTCGTTGGAGAAACGATAACTATAAGAGGTTATCTCCAGCAGTACGATGAGGAGGGAAAGAAATGGGAACCGCTAAGGGGTCTCGTAAAGCTCTACGTTGACGGATTTGAATTCGACAGAACTGCAACAAATCCCGATGGAAGCTTTGAATTCAAGTACAGATCGAGTATAACTGGTGAGAGAAAGATAGAAGCAAGATTTATTGGAGGATTTAAGCATGAATCTTGCAAAAAAGAAATTCTTATAGAGTACATAACGAGGGAACAAAAGAGGAAGATGGAGATATTAGCAAAGATTGCTCTGGCGGTGATATTCCTGATAGTGATAATAGTATTCCTCCTCTTTCTATTCTACACATGAAGGGTTTTCCTCCATCTCTTAAAAGGAAGAAGAGATATATAGCATTTGAGCTAATATCGGAAGATAGAATAAACGGTAGGGAATTTATGAATGAAGTTACAAAAACTATGCTTGCAGTGTTTGGAGAGTTGAATTCGGCTCATTCGGATATCTGGCTTGAGTACTTCAATGGAAGGCATGGGATATTAAGGTGTAATAGAGAGGCTTTAGATAAAATTAAATTTGTATTAAACCTAATAAACAGAGTCGGAAATACAAAAATAGTAACAAGGATATTGGGTGTTAGCGGTACGATTAGAAGATGCAAAAAAAAGTATTTGGAGGTGTTAAGAAATGCATCTTCCTCAAATGGGATACGACCGGGCAATAACAGTATTTAGCCCTGATGGTAGATTATTTCAGGTTGAATACGCTAGAGAAGCTGTAAAAAGAGGTGCAACTGCGATTGGCGTGAAGACGAAGGATGGAGTCATACTTGTTGCCGATAGAAGAGTTACCAGTAGACTGCTGGAACCCGACACGATAGAAAAGATATACAGGATAGATGATCATATAGGTGTGGCCACATCTGGACTGGTCGCAGACGCTAGAGTTCTTGTTGACAGAGCAAGACTTGAGGCTATGATAAATAAATTAACTTACGATGAACCCATAAGCGTTAAGGAGCTTGCTAAGAGGATATGCGATTTCAAGCAGCAGTTCACACAGTTTGGAGGAGTTAGACCGTTTGGAGTTTCACTTCTAATAGCCGGAGTAGATGAAAAACCGAGATTATATGAAACAGATCCGAGCGGAGCCTTACTTGAATATAAAGCGACGGCAATAGGAGCAGGAAGGAATGTTGTAATGGAGTACTTTGAGAAGGAGTATGACGAAAACATGAGCGTTGAGGATGCAATAGTTAAGGCTATGGTCGCTATGGGTAAGGCAATTGAAAGTGAGATAACGGCAGATGGTGTTGAGGTTGGTGTTATAAGGATGGATGATAAGATATTCAGAATTTTGAGTATAAATGAGATAACAGAATTTGTAAAAAGGGCAAATGAGATTATTAAGGAGGAGCTTCAGAAGAGGTGATTTCAATGGTTTCTTTAGAAAAAGCAGTAATAGCAAGAGTTAAAAAGTGCGGGGAAACTTTTGAGGTTCTTGTAGATCCATATCTTGCAAGGGATTTAAAGGAAGGAAAGGATGTCGACTTTGAAAAGCTTCTGGCAGTCGAGGATATATTCAAGGATGCGAGAAAGGGTGAGAGAGCAAAGATAGATGAACTTCAAAAGATCTTTGGAACAAAGGACATCAAGGAGATAGCGAAAAGGATTATAATAGAAGGAGATGTACAGATTACGGCCGAGCAGAGAAGAGAAATGCTTGAACAGAAGAAGAAACAGATAATCGAATACATAAGGAGGAACACGATAGATCCCAGAACGAATACACCTCATCCTCCGGCTAGAATCGAAATGGCCTTAGAACAGGCAAAGGTTCATATAGATATATTTAAACCAGTTGAAGCTCAGATCAGAGAAGTCATAAAATCCCTAAAGCCAATATTACCATTAAGACTCGAAGAAATCGAGGTTGCAGTGAAAATACCTCCTCAGTATACAGGAAAAGCAATATCTGCTCTTTACTCGTTTGGAACAATAATTAAAGAGGAATGGCAAAGGGATGGAAGCTGGATATGCATAATAAGAATACCGGCAGGAATGCACGGAGATCTAATGGATATGCTGAGCAGAATAACGAAGGGTGAGGCCCTGACGAAGATTTTAAAGAGAATTCAGCTTTGAGGTGATAGAATATGATTAGTAGGAAAATTGTTTTGCCAGGCGATTTGATATCGACGAATCCGAAGGCTGCAGGTGTGAATACTTACGTTGAGAACGGAAACGTTTATGCAAGGGTACTCGGTCTTCTTGATAAAACAGAAACAACTGTGAGGGTAATTCCCCTCAAGGGTAGGTATATACCGTCCTTAAACGATACTGTAATAGGGATAGTTAAGGAGGTAACAGCAAACGGATGGATAATAGATATAAACTCTCCTTACATGGCTTTCCTTCCAATCCCCGAGAATCCAGATATGAAGGTCAATAAGAGACCAAACGAGGTACTGGATATTGGAGATGCAATAATAGCAAAGGTTATGAACATAGATCCGAAGATGAAGGTAACTCTAACTATGAAGGATAAGCTGTGCAGAGCGATAAGACTTGGAAGGATAGTTATAATAAATCCGACAAGAGTTCCAAGGGTAATTGGAAAAAAGGGAAGCATGATAAAATTGTTAAAATCCGAACTAGACATTCAGATAATAGTCGGACAAAACGGGTTAATTTGGTTAAACGGTGATAGAAGAAAGGTTTCAATTGCCGAAGAGGCTATATATCTGATAGAACTAGAGGCGCATACAGAGGGTCTGACGGATAGGATTGCGGAATTTATAAGGAAGAAGAAGGATGAGATCTTAAGGTGATCATATGAAAAAGGAGGAGATAAAACTGATAATCGACAACAGAAGACTTGATGGCAGGAAATTCGACGAGCTGAGACCGATAAAAATTGAAGCGGGTGTTCTGAAAAGAGCTGACGGTTCATGTTATCTGGAAATGGGAGGAAACAAGGTCGTAGCTGCTGTGTATGGTCCAAGAGAAGTTCATCCAAAGCATTTAGAGGATCCTAGTAAGGCTATAATAAGATATAGATACAGCATGGCACCCTTCAGCGTTGAGGAGAGGAAGAGACCCGGTCCGGATAGGAGGAGCATAGAGATTTCAAAGGTCAGCAGGGAGGCTCTGGAACCAGTTATAATGAAGGAGCTATTTCCCCGCTCCACGATAGATATATTTGTGGAGGTTTTGCAGGCTGATGCTGGAAGCAGAACTGCATGCTTGAATGCCGCAAGTGTTGCGCTAATAGATGCGGGAATTCCCATGAAGGGTATAGTTACTTCTGTTGCAGTTGCAAAGGTAGATGGTGTTCTCGTACTTGATCCTATAAAGGAAGAGGATTACTACGGTGAGGCTGATGTACCATTTGCGTTCTTGATAAGAAACGGGAAGATAGAATCCATATCACTACTTCAGATGGATGGCAGACTTACGTTTGAGGAGCTAAAAGAGGCTTTAAGACTTGCTAAAAAAGGTGCAATGAAGATCTATCAGCTTCAGAGGGAGGCTATAATGAAGAAGTACATTAAGGAGGAGGTGATTGAATGAACGAAGAAGTATTAATGGAAATAAGAAGAGATTACGTTTTATCAAAGCTAAGAGATGGTGAAAGAATTGACGGAAGGAAGTTTGATGAGATAAGACATATAGAGATAAAGACTGGGGTATTCAAAAAAGCCGAGGGTTCAGCTCTTGTTAAGCTAGGTAATACTCAGGTTGCTGTGGGAATAAAAATGCAGCCTGGTGAACCTTTTCCAGATACACCTGATCAGGGAATAATAATAGTAAATGCTGAACTCGTCCCTCTTGCATCGCCTACTTTTGAACCGGGTCCGCCGGACGAAAATGCAATAGAACTTGCAAGGGTGGTTGATAGAGGTATAAGGCACAGTAAGGCTGTTGATCTTTCAAAGCTTTGCATAGAGGAGGGTAGTAAGGTATGGATAATATTCATAGACATATGGGCTTTGGATGATGACGGAAATCTAATGGATGCATCTGCGCTGGCAGCAATATCGGCTTTGCTTGACACAAAAGTTCCTGCTGAGAGATTTGAACTCGGAGACGATTTTCCGTTGCCAGTTAGGGATTTACCCATTGCAATAACGTCTCTTGTCGTCGAAGACAAGATACTTGTCGATCCATGCAGAGATGAACTCAGCGTCGGAAGAAACGTAATAACCGTTACAACAGATCAGGAGGATAACATAGTATCGATTCAGAAGGGCGGACCTTTTCTTCTGAGCGAGGAGAAACTGGATGAGATTATAGAGCTCAGCATAAGAAAAGCAAGGGATGTCAGATCTATTCTGAGCAAAATATAATCAATCTTTCTTTTTTTTGCCCGTACTCTTTCCGATTACAAGCAACTTATCTCTGGTATCTATAACCCTGTCCGGACTTGGATTGACCTCAACCCTTCCACCGCTCACAAGTCCGACTATTGTGTAATTATACTTGTTCTTGAGCTCAATCATTGCTTCGAGCACAGTTCTTTTGTCGAACTCCTTTGCATCTATTTCAAAAACGTCATAACCCTCTAAACTTGTTGTTACGTCTTCAAAGAAAGTTACAACTGGTTCTTCAAAGATTGCACTTGCCATGAGTCTTCCTGCCAATCCCTTGGATAGTATGACCCTGTTCGCACCGGCAAACTTTATCAGTTCAACGTTTTCAAATTTTACAGCCTCTGCAACGATATTTACATTCGGATTTAACTTTCTTGCAAGCAGAACTGTTAATATGGTCTTTGAATCATCCCCAGTACTTATTAGAAGGTACCTTGCCCTATCGATTCCTGCCCTCTTTAAAACATCCTCATCTGTTACATCACCAACAACGCATTTGTGCTCGATGGGGCTTTGAGATATTACGACGATGTCGCAGTCGACATTGTGCCTCAACTCCTTAAACGCCTCCATTGTCGTCTCGTTCCAACCTGCTATTATTACATGATCCCTGTCCTTCACCATACCAAGTCCCTGAATTCTCCTAATATTTCTTTCCGTTATATAGTCTATTAAAATCGATGCAAATGCCGTGTATATCGCTATTCCGCTTATGGCCATGGCCATAGCCAGAATCTTTCCTGCCATAGTATTGGGTGTTATATCTCCATACCCTATCGTAGCCATAGTTATTACTGTCCAGTAAAGACTGGACAGTATATCCCTTTTTTCAATCACATGGAATAAAATCGTGTAGGTAAACGTACAGGATATGAATACGGTTATAACAACCATCCCCTTTTTCATATAATCTACTCATCCAGATAAAGAAATAAGTTTAATCCCATCTGGTATATAACACCAGTCCTGACCTTGCCTTAAGGGGAGAGGGTTCCTGCAGGGGACTCCCAACTCAACTACCTCACGGTATCTTAACGGGATTTGTTTGTTTCATTAGGTTTTGACAGATCAAAACTCTAAGAAAAGATAAGATGTATGAATAAAAATGTTTTGGAATAGTTTTGAATACCTATAATAATCTCTTCAGCAAGCTAATCCCTTCCCCCCATGCTTACTTAGCAAAGTTTTGTGACACTCACGAACTATTCCTTACGCCTATTTTTGGACAGAAGTCGTTAAACGGACATTCGTTGCAGAGGGGTTTTCTGGGTTTGCATATCGTCTGACCAAAGCCAACAAAGCATTTATTTAAACTGTTCCAAAATTCTTTTGGTACTATTTCCCTTAAAGCTTTCTCAGTTTCCTTTACATCTTTAGTCCTGACTATTCCCATTCTATTTGAAATTCTGTGAACATGTGTATCAATAGCGATCGCATGCTTACCTATTCTCGACAGAAAGAGATTTGCAACCTTCCTACCAACTCCGGGCAACTTTATCAGCTCTTCGAACTCATCCGGAATCCTCGAATCATACCTGTTAACAATTATCTCCGCAAGTTCCTTTATCTTTTTAGCTTTAACCCTGTGAAATCCCACATCCCTTATCAGCTCATCTATTTCCTCTACAGAAAGTTTAAGCAAGTCATCAGGTTTTTTAACAACTGAAAAGAGTTTCTTTACAGCTTTAATCGTCTGCTCATCTCTAGTTCTCGTACTCAATATAGCCGATACCAGTAACTTGAACCTGTCCCTAATTCTGATTGAGTAAACAGGTGCATTTCTCTTCCTTGCAACTTCCTCCATTTTTCTCAGCATGTAATTCCAATCAACCTCTATCCTCCTTAGAAACCTTATCATGTTTCTCCAGTGACTCCCCATCCAGTACAACTTTTTGCATTTTTCGCAGTACCATAGCTCATACTTCTTTCTTAAATCTTCCTTTATGCCTTCCCTTTTCATGACTTCTACAGCCTCTTCATCGCTCGGCTTTCTTAAAGGAGTATTGCAGACGCTGCATCTTTCCATCCTTATTTCAAATCTCAATCCAAGTTTTTTCAGCTCTTTTATCTGTTCTGCCACATCATCGGATTTTATGAGGATAACAGGTCTTGATTTTAATGATCTCCTGTAAAGTTCCTTGTCCCTCGTAAGCAGAATCCTATCTCTATAGTTATTAACAAGGAAATCGTCCTCATCCCCCTTTATATCCAAATCTCCCACATAAAGTGTATCGTATCCAAATATTCTAAGCCATATTGCAAGTTTTTTAAGCATCCTATCGCATATAAACCTATTCAAGTCTCAACCACCACCTATGGTCAGATTTTCTTATTTTTTCGGCAAGAATTTTTGCTGTTTTTGTTTTAAAATTCAGAGATTTTGTGTATTCCATGGCGGATGGATAGGTTTCAGAGTATTCCTTTGCCTGCAAAAGCAACTCAATTTTGTCAGCATCTCTCACGAAATCCATTACATCATCTGTACGCACTTTTTTAAACTCATCTGGTAACATGTCAAGCTGATCGCTCAATGCATCTCTTCTTATCTCCACGTATCTTCTCGAAAGCCTATGCAAATCTAAGGTTCTGCTCTCGCCAAGGTCGTGAATCAATCCGAAGAAGCATGCTTTAAAGGCTTTATCTATGTCTCCCGTTTCGAAAAAAGCTATGATGGATGCAATTATAGCCGTTCTAAAGCAGTGCTCGGCAACGCTTTCAGGGTTCTTTATTCCGATTTTAAACCAACCCGATCTTGGAATGAGCTTGAGTGATCCGATTTCAAATAGAAACCTTACTATACTATCCATTCTGTCTATCATAGTGATTAATCGTCAGACGATTTTTAAAACTTAGCGGGCTCGCCGGGATTTGAACCCGGGTCAAGGGGTCCGAAGCCCCTTAGGATATCCTGGCTACCCCACGAGCCCATTCGAAAGTTATTTATAAGGATTTATAATGTTTTTTGCAATGGATTGGAAGGATGTATTGCTAGATGAAGGTAGTTGTTCCGAGATTTTCAACGGATATTTTGGAACGATCGATAACAGACCTGTTTGTGTATTTTATAAGGATGGTGTTTTCGATTACTGCTCAGATGAGATAGTCGAGTTTGCGTTGAAGAATGGAAATCCCATAATAGTCATTTTTAACTGTGAGGGATTTGATGTAGATGTCAGAACCCTAAGGGATGTTTCTAAGTTTTTATATAGACTGTCGATAGCAAACGCTGTAATCCCGAGGATCTCCATATTTTTAAACAACGTTAACTGGCTCATGTGCTACCAGTCCGACTTCGTGATCATGGAAAAAAACTGCAGGATGAGCATGGTTATGCCTGATGTCATAAAATCGTTTACAGGTAAGGATATTGAAATAACAGCCGAATTTTACCTAAAATCTGGTATATGCCATCTTCTAGCTGAAAGCGATGAAGAAGCATACGTACTTGCGAGAAAGCTTATAGGTTATCTACCATTAAACAACATGGACGATCCACCCATAGCTGAGACAAAGGATGACGTGTCCAGACAGATTAATGTGGAGATACCTAGGGATTCCTATGAGCCCTTTAACATAAAGGATCTGATAGTACAGATAGTTGACGATGAGGATTTTTTTGAAATTCAGAGCGAGTTTGCAAAAAACGTCGTAATAGGATTTGGAAGAATGGATGGAAGCACAGTTGGTATCGTCGCAAATAATTCGGTCCAGCTTCTTGGATGTCTGGACATAGATTCGATAAAGAAGATAATTTCATTCGTCAAGTTCTGTGACGCATTTAACATACCAATAATCAATCTGATCGACACACCAGGTTACCTTCCAAATTTTGATCAGGAAATAAACGGGCTCTCGTATTACGCTACGAAGTTGATTCAGACATACTCGGAGGTAACAGTCCCTGTGATATCTGTTGTCGTTAGAAAAGCGTATGGACCTGCATTCATAGCCATGGGCAGTAAGATGTTAGGGGCGGACATAGTATACGCGTATCCCAATGCGGAATTCGCTGTAACGGATATAGATACCGATTTAAAAATACTGGGAATCGATGATAGGGAGCGATACAAAAAGATGTGCTATGAAAGGGCTTTAAGCAGCGGATTTATAGATTCGATAATAGAACCCAAGTGGACAAGGGCAAAAATAATAAATGCACTGAGGTTTCTTGAAACAAAGAGAAAGAAGTTACCTCCAAAGAAGTTGAGATTATGACGCCTGAGGAATTCCTGGCATGCGTGGCCGCGATAAAAAAGTATTTAGAAGACAAGAGGAATTTTCCAAAAGAAGTTTTTAGAGGCATTAGTTACTGGAAAAAAGCTTCCAGATTGAAGCTATGAAGTATGAAGTTTTTGTTGCCGGAAAGAAATTCGAGGTTGAAGTTGAGGAGGTTGACAGAAATACTTTTGAAGTAATTATAAATGATAAAAGAGTAATTATAAAAATAGAAGGATAATAAAATCCAAAAAGTTTTTTACCATAGAAACGAATGGAATAACATGGCAAAAGCTCCTTATGTTAGAGAATACAAGCAGAGTAAATCCAGAGGAAAGGACTATATGGTTAGATGTGATGGCTGTGGAAGAAAGGTTCCGAGATTTAAAACGTTCACTGCTTATAAGGGTATGAAACTCGATTACGATATAATCAAAATGGTAGGTAGGAAAAACATATCAATTACGAGGATAAAGGCTTATTACTGTCCGAAATGCGCTAGATACCTCGGAATAGTTCAACCCGGTAAGCTTGGAAGGAGGAGGGATATCACGCTTTAGAGCAAATACAGTTCGGATTTTTTGAATACCTCACCTCAAAAAACTCCATGTTTAGGAGATCTATTCTGAGTAGCCTTCCTCTTAATGTCTCCATACCGAGCAGTGCCTTTATCGCCTCTGCTGATTGTATGCTTCCAACAACACCGCATGTGAATCCAAATATCGATGGTTCAACAGATTCCTGCTTTGGAAAGCTCATATACAAGCATCTGTAGCATGGAGAACCGGATATTGTCGTTACTTCACCTTCAAAGGCATAAACAGCACCGTGTACAAGTGGTTTCCTGAACATCAAGCACACATCGTTAAGTAAAAGCCTTGTTTCGAAGTTGTCTGGGCATGATACAACCAGATCATATTTCCTGACAATTTCAGCATTCTCTGCCGTTATGTTAAATGGATATGCTCTGACATCAACATCGGGATTCAAATCCCTTACAAATTCACATGCCGATTTTGCCTTGCTCATCCCCACATTTCCCGAATGTATAAACTGTCTCTGCAAATTGTGTTTCTCAACAACATCACCGTCGACTATTCCAAGCTTTCCGATTCCGGCGGAAGCGAGATATGTTATTACTGCGCTACCCAATCCACCTGCTCCTACAACCAAAACCTTAGAATTCAGAAGCTTCTCTTGGCCTTCTCTCCCTATTATGCTTATCTGTCTTCTGTATTTCTCCATATCCCAAGTTCGATCCATGGTATAATAGTATATCGAAACGATTTTTAATTATAAACTTGAGCTTGTGATATGAAGGTTAAAGTTGCTATAAACGGGTACGGTACGATTGGCAAAAGGGTTGCCGATGCAGTAAATGCGCAAAGGGATATGGAAGTGATCGGTGTTACAAAAACAAAACCGGATTTTGAAGCAAAGGTTGCAATAAAAAAGGGTTTTAAGCTTTACTGTGCGATTCCTGAAAGAGTTGAAGTTTTTGAAAAGGTGGGATTAAAAGTTGAAGGAACGATCGAAGATCTGATCGAAAAAGCTGATATAGTTGTAGACTGCTCTCCCAAAAAAGTTGGAGCCGAGAATAAAAAGATGTATTACGAAAAGGCAGGGATTAAGGCAATATTTCAGGGAGGAGAAAAAAAGGATGTAGCAGAACTATCCTTTAACGCATTGGCGAATTATGATAAGGCAATGGGTAAAAGATATGTAAGGGTTGTAAGCTGTAATACCACAGGACTTGTAAGAATACTGTATCTATTGAAGGAAAACTTCAGGATAGGAAAGGTAAGAGCGGTAATGATAAGGAGAGTTGTTGATCCAAAGGAAGACAAGAAGGGACTTGTGAATGGTATAATGCCAGATCCGGTTGAACTACCTTCACATCATGGACCCGATGTTCAAACGGTATTGCCCGATGTTGACATAACGACCGTGGCGTTTAAGGTTCCAACGACGATAATGCATGTTCATTCACTGAACATCGAGTTGAAGGATAGCGTAAAAAGAGATGAGGTTATAGACGTTTTAAAGGAAGAGCCAAGAATTTTACTTGTATCGAGCGATGACGGCTTTAGCTCAACAGCAAAGATAATAGAATATGCAAGAGAGTTGAGACCAAGATACGACATGTTCGAAAACATAGTGTGGCAGGATTCAATAGCCGTAGTAGACAACGAGCTATATCTGACGCAGGCGATTCATCAGGAAGCCATAGTCATACCCGAAAACATAGACGCTATAAGGGCAATGCTCGAATTGACAGATAAAGAGAAAAGCATGGATATGACGAACAAAAGTCTGAAAATAGGAGATTTCAGAATTTGATCATTTTTTTATTACGAAGCATATGGGAATTTGAAGTCTTTTTTGTTCAATTGGCGAAATTTAATTACACAAAGAAGTTTGAAGAAGATTCAGAAGTCTTAACGCAACGGTTATCAAAGCCCGCCGGATATAACTCTCATAACGATTATTTCTCCTTCCTCAACTAGATCATCTGTTGGAACTGGCGTATTGTCCTTGACAATGACAACTGTCTCGGGATTAATCCTTAATCTTAACAATAGATCGGTATATCTCAAACCTTTTTCGATTTCCAATTCCTGATATTTCCTATCGAAACCTCCAACAAACTTTATCCTTACCCTTAACGTCTTTGACTCCTTCTGAATACATATCACCTCCTCGGAGCTTTATATCATCCACGAGTCTCTGAACTTCTCAATAACGTGAGAGGATTACTGATATATCTTTAGTTTAACTTCTGCCGTTAGAGAATTGAAAAAGTAATAGTTAAGACTTCACTTCTACTCCCAGAGCGTTTAAGAACCTCTTTTTTATAGCCTCGGTAACAAGCTTTGCCAGAGCTTCCTTATCTGATATATCTCCGAATATTCCCAGGGATATCTGTCCTCCTCCTGCATGAGCGTGTCCTCCAGCACTTCCCACATCTCCAAATGCATTCTTCAAAACTTCACCTATATTTATCCTTACATCCTTATTCCTTGCAGATATGTAAACGCAGTCCTTGTGAATTCCGAAGACTAGAACGGTTGATATACCTTCAAGTCTCAGCAGGAAGTCTGCAGCCTGAGGCAGAACATCCCTGTTAGTTATAAAACCTGCGAAGGATATAAGAAAACTCGAATATATCTGCCTGTTCTTTATAGCAGTTCCAAGTACATCCAGAGTTTCGGTAGAAATCGCAGGACCCTCCATTTTTTCAATCATTTCATGGTCTACAAACGGATATAGATAAGCCGATGCAAGGAAATCTGCAGTTCTTGTATTCCTCTTAAAATCATCAGTTTCTGTTTTTATTCCGAAGAATAAAGCTGTTGCAAGTGGTTTACTCGGTATTATTTTTAACTCCTTCAGGTATTCAGTCATTATTGTTGCGCAAGCTCCAACATCCGTTCTAACGTCTACGAACTCAGCCCTAACAGCTTCCGACGGGTGATGGTCTATGACTATGCTTATCTCCACATCTTCCGGTATTGAATTGTTAACACCAGGAGCTGAGCAATCAACAATTGCAAACTTCTTATAATCGCTTAAATCGACTTCATCTGCTTTTGTAAGCGGTATCTCTAGTAGGTTTATCATAGCCCTGTTCTCCTGATGCATTATTTCACCGTAATAGAGTATATCTGCATCTATACCGAAGACCTTGGCTATTTCCTTAAGAGCAAAAGCCGATGAGATTGCATCTGGATCGGGGTTGTCATGTGTAAATATTCCAAGCTTTCCACCCTTGCTACTCTCAAGGACCTTTTTAAACCTTTTAAGCTTTCTAAAGGTGTCTGCCTTTTTTATAGCCTCTATAACAGAGCTCTTCATGGCCTCAGCCGGAAGTATTACGAAATCTGCTCCGACCTGCTCAAGCTCATCTTTTAGCTTTTGGTTCTTTGCTCTTGCAATTATGAATACCTCCTTGCTGTATTCCCTTATTATTTCTACAGCTTTTTTATTTACATCGGCATCGGACGTCAGAAGCATTATCGCAAAAACGCTGTCAAAATCTATGCTGTCGTACAGCGATCTGTCGAGGGCATCTCCAACTATTGCATCGTACTCCTCATCTCTTAAAACCTCAACTCTCTCCCTCGATATATCTACTGCAAGAACACTTTTCCCCTTTCTTACAAGTTCTTTAACGACGTTAAATCCCGTTGCACCGCAACCTATCACTATGTATTCGTGCTTAAATTTATCGGCTACTTCTTCCATCTCAAATAGAAAACGCAATGATGATATTTAAAACTAACCTAAAGACATAATATGGAGCTCGATAAGATACAGGAGGAAATAAGGAAGAAGTACTATGAAATAGATTCCAGATCAGGTGAACTATTCCTTTTAGCCGTTTTATTTGAAGAAGTAGGTGAACTGGCCGAAGCGGTTAGGAAAAAGGATTTAGAAGGAATTAAAGAGGAATTAACAGACGTTTTATTTATGGTATTAAGTTTGGCAAATCTATTCAATGTTAAAGTTGAAAAAAGGCTTATAGAAAAGTACATCGTTGGAGATCCTAGGGAAAAATGGGATTTGCCATTTTAATTTTGCATATCAAAAATTTGGATATACAATATTTTTATCTTATTTTAAATTACAATTATAAACCAAAACATTTATATATTATTTTGTCCGACTATTGTCTGACAATGTCGGACAAATGAACCATATTTAAACCACGATAAGATGTCACGTG
This sequence comes from uncultured archaeon, assembly GCA_964471215.1. Classification (GTDB taxonomy): domain Archaea; phylum Halobacteriota; class Archaeoglobi; order Archaeoglobales; family Archaeoglobaceae; genus Archaeoglobus_B. The sequence goes on from CAYYFC010000013.1 coordinate 32,567, forward strand.
ACACACGCTTTGGGGACAAATGTTTAGGTGAGCCGAAATGAAGAAGATATCTGTTAGGTTAACAGACCAGCATTATGAAATGCTCGAGGCACTTGTTACGATCGGTGAGTATGCGTCTGTTAGCGAAGCGATTAGAGATGCTATAAGGAAGCTAATAGCTGAGAAGTCCGAACTCGTTGAGAAACATCAGAAGATGCGTCCTTATGTTTAAGGTGGTTCTATGAAAACGTTCGTGGCAAAGGCTCAGGAGTATTATGAGTTGGAAAAGGAGGAAAAGAAGATAGATGAGGGGTTTTTAGTACCTAAAATAGTTGTCATTGGCGTTGGAGGATCGGGTAATAACACGATAAACAGGCTGAAGAACATAGGACTAGAGGATGTTACGACGATTGCTGTAAACACAGATCTCCAGCATCTCAGAATGATAAAAGCCGATAAAAAGATATTAATCGGTAAAAGCATTACAAAGGGATTGGGGGCTGGAGGATACCCGGAAATAGGAAGAAAAGCTGCTGAGATGGCAAGGGGTATATTTGAGGAGCTACTGAGAGGCGTGAACATGGCGTTCATATGTGCTGGAATGGGCGGCGGAACGGGGACCGGAGCAACACCTGTAATAGCTGAGATAGCGAAGAGTCAGGGAGCAATAGTCATAGGCGTTGCAACAATGCCCTTCACATTTGAAAGGGCAAGGCTTAAAAAGGCCTTTGAGGGATTGGAGGAATTTAGAAAGTACTGTGATACTGTAATAGTTCTCGACAACAACAAACTCGTGGAATACGTTCCGCATTTACCCATAGAACAGGCTTTCAGCGTCATGGATCAAATAATAGCTGAGACTATAAAGGGCATAACAGATACGATAACGAATCCTTCTCTTGTCAACATAGATTTCGCGGATATAAAAGCTGTCATGGAGAACGGAGGAGTTGCGGCAATGCTTGTGGGTGAATCAAAGTCTCAGTCAAGAAGCAAGGACGTGGTAAGGGAATGCCTTGCTCATCCTCTTCTGGAGGTGGATCTAAGAGGTGCAAAGGGTGCACTTATACATATAAGCGGTGGTAACGATTTAACTATTAAGGAAGCTGAGGAAATTGTTAACGAGCTGACCTACGAACTCGATATAAATGCAAATGTCATATGGGGTGCGAGAATAGATCCAAACCTTGAAGGGCTTGTGAGGGTTGTTGCGATAATATCGGGTGTTAGGTCACCTCATCTACTCTCCAGATACGATGAAAGACACGAGTACGCAGAGTATAAGATAGATAAGATAAGCAGATCATATCCTATCCATTAACGCCGTAACGATTAACGGAAGTATTATCGTAGCATCACCGTAGACGGTGACATGTTTGGCCTTTTCGTTAACCTTACCCCACGATACCGCCTCCCTCACGCTTGCCCCGCTCAGGCTTCCATCCCATTCTACAGCGGTAGTTATGTAAACGACGTAATCAAGCCCGTCTTTGAATTGATTCCACCATATCGTATGATGCTTACTTATACCTCCTCCAATCACAATTGCTCCCGTTCTTTTAGCATTAAACACAATATCACTCAGTTCATCTTCATCCCTTAACACATCTATGACGAAATCCCTGTGAGTCTGGTAAAAGATCCATAACTGACTTCCCAATGCGCCGTCGGTTATTCCCGGAACAAAAACAGGTATCCTGTTTTTATAGCACCAGTATATTATCGAACTCTTTCCGTTCTCCTCATTTTCAAGCCTTTTACCAATTTCCCATATCAGCTCCTTTGTAGAAATCCTTTTCTTTTCCTCGTATATCTCCATGAGAATAGGCTGGATCTTTTCCTCAATTATCATTCCATAGCTCTCATTTGGAACGACTACATTCCCTATTCTGTTCATACCTCTCTCCCGCAGTTCTAAGTCGTTCAATGCGAAACTACCATGGTAGTAGTTTCTCCAGATTCTCGCCAGGTCATGATCAATCGTTCCGCATGTCGTTATTATAACGTCTACAAATCTCCTCCTAACAATTTCCCTTATTATCCCTCTAGTCCCGGTAGCAACTATGCATGCTGGAAAAGAAAGAAAAACCGTGCATTCTTTATCCTTAACCATTTCTTCGATTATTCTGACTGCAACTGCCAGCTCTTTTGCCATAAATCCACCCGATTTATAAAACTCATCTATCAATTCGCTTACGGTCATATTGTTCTTAATCTCAATATCCCTTACGATCATGATGTACGATAAGATTAACTTATAAAAACGTTTGAGTGTCAGCATGAAGCCTGTAGGCATATGCGAGACATGCGGGGAATTCAAGGGTATGTGCAGATGCGGTAAGGGTAGGATAATATTGGATGGTAAAAGAAGAGAGGTAATAAGCAGGTTCTTGAGCGGTCTTTTGAGACACTTCCCCCACAGATTCAACCTTAAATTCGACGAGTACGGTTGGTTTGACATAGAAGAAGTCGAAAAGATACTGAGGGACAGATATGGGATAGGGAGATTTGAAATAGAATTAATAGTTAAATTCGATCCGAAGGAAAGGTTTGAAATAAGGGGTAAAAAGATCAGAGCAAAATACGGGCACAGCATAGATATTAAAGTAGACTGGACGGAAAGCGAAAGTATACCAAAGGTTCTATATCACGGTACTCATCCGTTAAACGTTGATTCTATTTTAAAGAAGGGGTTGATACCCGTTAAAAGAAGGGAGGTACACTTATCTGAAAGCGTTGAGGAAGCGATTGAAGTTGGAAGGAGATATCATTCCAATCCTGTTGTTCTGGTAATAGATGCTGAAGGTGTGATTAGGAGCGGTATAAGGATCAGGAAAAAGGGAAGGGTTTATACAGCAGATTATATACCTCCTGAGTTTATAAAAATTTTAAAATCAACGAATAGTTGTTAGGGGAATAGCGGCGGAAAGTCCAATCCTGTTCTTTCGTCCAGTCCGAACATAACGTTCATATTCTGAACAGCCTGCCCGCTTGCACCCTTAACGAGGTTATCTATTGCAGATATTATGACCAATCTATCGTTTGTGTGAATGGATATATCGCAGAAATTGCTTCCCCTTACATAGCTTAGCTTTACCTCATCCTGCAATCTTATGAAATAGCAATCCCTGTAGAATTCTCTGTAGATTTCATAAAGTTCATCTTTCTCAATCTCATCTTTTAAAAAAACATATGAAGTCGTTAAAATGCCCCTGGAACCTGGAAATACATGAGGCGTGAACGAAACTTCTATATCGTCGTTGAACTTCTTAAGCTCCTGTAATATCTCGTAGTAATGTCTATGATTTACAACGTTATACGGTATCATGCTCTCATGTATGTTCGGATAATGTGTGAAGTCCCTAGCCCTTGCACCTGCACCGCTTATACCGCTCTTGCAATCAAATACGACTTTTTCAATCCTATCCGCAATCGGTGCAACGGCTAAGATGCATCCTGTTGGATAGCATCCAGGATTTGCAACAAGATCTGCACCTCTTATATCCTTTCTGTAGAGCTCTGTCAAACCGTAAACAGCCTCGATGTAACACTCGTGCCTCCTCCTATATACGGCTTCATACGTTTCTCTATCAAGTCTATAATCCGCAGACAGATCTATTACTTTTAAGCCCATTTCAAGTAAACTCGGAACTATTTTCATAGCCTCTCCATGCGGAACTGCCGTAAATACTATGTCGCATTCGTCAAAATTTTTTAAATCTGGTTTAATAAATTTTAAATCATAAAAACCTTTCAGATGTCTGTGTAACTTCCAAATCTCCTTTCCCTCCCATTCTCTCGATGTTGCTGCAACTACTTCTGCTTCTGGATGCATACAGAGAATTCTTAAAAGTTCTGAACCCGTATAACCACTCGCTCCTATTATTCCTACTCTCATATCAGTTGAACTGAAGGTTTGTTAGATAACGTTTTCCAATCTTTGACATTCTCCCCGTATTGAACAGTAGTTCCGAAAGTTGACAATTACGAGGGTCATTTTTAGGGTAGCCTAAAAATGAAAACGTCGGGAATATTTTATTTTGCTTAGCTCACTTACCTAAAATTTTATTATTTAAATTTGATATTCAAATCTGATTACCAAAATCGATAACTTTCGGAACTACTGTGAAGGGCAAAACTTTCTTAGCGACGTTTTGTAAGGTAAACCCTCTCTTGCTCCGAACTTCTGAATGCAAAGCGCAGCAATGTAATTTCCAAGTTCTCCACACTTCTTTAAGTCCTTTCCTTTAAGATATCCGTACAGGAAACCGGCATTGAATGCATCCCCTGCACCGGTTGTATCCAGAACTTTAACGTTTAAAGCAGGAATTTCAAACTCCTCCTTACCGTTAGTAATATAGCATCCTCTCACACCTCTCTTTATAACCACAACCTTGATTCCCATGTCTATCATGAATTTTGCACCTTCTCTGTAGTTTAAATTCGTTAATAACTCTATTTCCTTTTCATTCGGCATGAATATGTCCACTTTTTCCAATATCGGCATTATATACTTTAAACCCTTCTTTGCATATACACTTCCAGGATCGAAGCTTATAATTCCATCAAAAGCCTCTACAAGTTTCTTCTGCGATTTAAAAGAGCTATCATATACCTTACATATAAAGGATGATAGGTGTAGTAGCCTGAATTTCTTAACGTAATCAAGATCTATCTCATTAAATTTTATCGTATCGTTAACACCAGGATCAACGAGTATTGCCCTGTTTCCTTTTTTGTCAACGAATATCATTGCGCATCCGGTTCTACCTTTTTCCACCAACACATTCCTTAGATCTACACCCTCCATTCTCAAATCGTTGATTATGTACCTCCCCTCCTCATCGTCTCCGACTTTTCCTATGAATCCCGTTTTTAAGCCAAGTCTTGAAAGGGCGACGATTGTATTCGCCGACGATCCTCCCGGATAAATCTTAAGGTCGAGTACATAAGATTCCTCCTCAGCTCCAGGTATTTCGTTCACGAGGAAAACCTTATCCAGATTCAGGGCACCGAATCCTATAGCATCCATTGCTTGCACCTCGATCCCGGTTACTCGTTCCAGAAATCTTTGACATATCTTTTACATAAGTTCTATCATTTTTGCCTATCCGCTTTGCATGAACAGATATGCCCTCAGCCTGTTCTCCTGTTTGATGTAATTTCCACATTCCTAGGGGGATCTAGTCTGTATACGATTAACATCATTTATATAATTGTTGCTTGCGAAACCTCGCCTTTCAAGGCGGGGATAGGCAAGGGGGTTGCTGAAGGTAGCTTTAAATATTCTAACATTAACTTGAAGAAGGTAGACCCCTAATCCGTAAGGATAAGTGGCTGCGTGACCCAGCCGAGGAGGATAAGGGTCGTTCCATTAAGAAACAACCAACCTGAAGATCCGCCCCTTTAGGCGGAGTAGGT
>CAYYFC010000014.1:0-37701 GCA_964471215.1 uncultured archaeon
CTTGAAGGGCGAGATGTGGGTGTAAGGATGTGGGGAGTTCCGTTCACACCGAAAGTGAGAAATCCTAAATGAATGTTTATTAAACTATTGAGGAGAGAACGGTACTTTAAGATCTAGTATCCTGATCTCCGATTTTTAAAGAATTCAAATGAGAAAAACAGGCTCTAAAAGTATAATCGACGTGTTATGTTGAATTCTGATCGGTCTTAATCATGTCTTATTTCACGTTTAAAAGATCCGCATAAACTTCGGTTTTATACAAATCTTATCCACTCATAACTCTTTTTAAAAACCACGCCTCGAGTTTTAGGCATCTCACTGCCTCGCATTCCCTTTCAAGGCATCCAAAACACGGTGGAAGACTGCTAATTTCTTCAAGCCTCTCCAGTATTGTTTTGAGACTAAGCTCCTCAACCTTCTCCTCTTCTATCTCGGCTTCTGCCGAAACTATTTTAAAAGTCTTTACACCGTTCACAACTACTTCAATCCTCTTTATCAACCCCTCCTTTTCGAGCTTCCTCAGAATTCGTGAACACTTACTGCTGTCTATATTTAACTCCTTCCAGAGATCCTTTTGAAGTATCGCGCCCCTCTCCCTGAGTATCTTGAGAATTTCCTCTCTCGTATCCATTTGAGGTCCCTAAATCGTTTTTAAGGTCAAAAAATCAGAATCAGTCCACGGGTCTTATCATGATGATGTTGTTACCCCTCAACACAACAGAACCAAGATTTCTTATCTTTTCATCGTTTTTATATTCCGTCGCATTTGTTATGTAAAGGTTCATATAATCGTCAACACCTTCGAGCTTTCCAACCAAATCCATTTCCTCTCCCTTTATTTCAACCCTTATTACCCTGCCAATCAGAGATCTTACCATTTGATTTGGAAGCATTTCGATCACCTTTTTTCTATTTTAGATTTATTGTTTTGACAAAAATCGTATATATACCTTACTACTCAAAAGAGATATGATACTCGTCACGGGCGGTGCTGGATTTATAGGTAGTCATGTCGTCGATAGGTTGATAGACATGGGTCACGACGTAATTGTCGTTGATAACCTCTCATCTGGCAGTTACATTAACGAGAACTCGATATTCTATAAGATAGATCTTGCCGAGGATGTTTATGAGCTAAACATGGTATTTAAAAGGCATGATATAGAGGAGGTCTGGCATATTGCAGCAAATCCTGACGTGAGGATCGGAAGCGAAAATCCTGATGAAATATACAAAAACAATATACTTGCAACTTATAATTTACTGGAAGTCATGAGGAAGAACGGTGTGAGGAGACTTATATTCACGTCCACATCAACTGTTTATGGTGAGGCAAAGGTCATACCAACTCCTGAAGATTATCCGACCATACCCATATCAATCTACGGTGCATCAAAAGTTGCATGCGAGGCCATGATAGCATCTTACTGCCATACATTTGATATGAAGGCATGGATATACAGATTTGCAAATGTGATAGGTAAGAGGAGCAATCACGGCGTGATATACGATTTCATAATGAAGTTGATGAGAAATCCAAAAGAACTCCTTATACTCGGAAACGGTGAACAGAACAAATCTTATATATACATATCCGATTGCATCGATGCGATGTTTTACGGTTTGAATTCGGATGATTCGATAAACATATTCAATATTGGAAGCGAGGATCAGATAAAGGTCAGGAGAATTGCGGAAATAGTATGCGAGGAGATGGGTTTGAATCCAAGATTCAGGTTCACGGGTGGTATAAGGGGATGGAAGGGGGATGTGCCCGTTATGCTCCTGTCAATCGAGAAGCTTAAATCCATGGGATGGAAACCGAAGTACAATTCTGAGCAGGCAGTTAGAAAAGCAGTTGTAGATCTCCTTGAAGATCTGGGATTGAAAAAAGGCGGGGAGTGACGGTAGTAAGCCCCCTTCTGTTTCAGACGGCATCAGTCTGAGCGGCTTACGCGCCTTGCACCGGCGGGGACGGCCGTTTCATCCCGCTTGGGTGACCTCAGCCTTCCGGCATCCTCGCATTACCCCAAGCGGGTATCGTTTCTGTGCCGTTGCCACCCCTCTCGGGGTATCCCCTTACGGGGATCCGCCTTTAACGGTGGGGGGACTTTCCTCCTTTCGGAAAGCCGTCCACCGTCACTCCCCACATAACTATTGCTTACATGTATATTTAGCTTTTCCCAAAACCTTAATACTTACAACAGATCCGACGACTATGTTCAGGTAATACGTTATAGTCCTCCATATCGCAACCAAAACGCCAAGAATTCTGTGAGGAACGAATTCCGAGTACAGATATGCCATGCTAGCCTCAGCTATTCCGCTGCTGCCCGGAGTAAGGGGTATTAGGGATACGACGACTATTATCACCTGGGATGTTATCGAAAGGAGAAAACTCGGATCCTCTCTTAAAGACATGAGTATAAACGACGGGATTAGAAATCCCAGAATCCACATTATGACAGTTAGCATAAATATAACAGCTGACTGACTCTTTTGAGCCTTTATCATTTCAATCAAAGCTTCTCTAAAATTCTCAGCTTCTTTTATCATCTTCTCAGTAATCCTCGTAGCCCTTTCTCCTATTATCCTCCCCATAAGCGATCCGAAACAATTAATCATACATCTTATCCTGCTCGGATCCTTTAAAAGAACGTATAGCGAAATTAAAAATAGAATTAAGAGTATTGAAAATACTATCGAGATTCTAAACCCCAGTTTCGTAAAAAATCCCGTTATTATAACGAGTATTGGCAGGGAAATCGCGAAGAATGCACCGTCCAGAACTCTTTCTATTAAAACAACCGCTGTTGCAAGACCGTAGCTTCCACACCTATCTCCTATCAGCTTAACCCTTAAAGGTTCACCTCCGGCAGAAGAAGGAGTTATAGCTGCAAAAAACATGCTGGAAAGTGTTATTTCGAAAGAATACGAAAGATCCAGGTTGTTTCCAAGGAGTTTGGATATCAGTTTAAGTCTCAGAGCCCATAAGAACCAGAATGAAGCCTGAAGAATAAACGCTATTGATAAAAACCTCAAATCCAAATTCTTCAGAACATCCAGACTAATGTCTACGTTTGTAAATCTGAATATCAGCAGTATTGTTATCAGGCTTATTGCGATGCCTATCAGAGCCTTTATCAGATCTCTCATTTAATCACCTTAGATAGTATATTAGAGCCTTTATTGAATAAAACGAATAAATCATTATGCCTATAAGAGGTGCAAGTGCATAAATTATCTTGGGTTTTTTTATAAACTGAATTGATCTAATATATAAGTAAATCGATATAAGTATTAGGATTGACATATATATTGCAAGAGGTAGAGGCGATATCAAGGAGATGACTAGGAATATTATGAGCAGTGCTAGGATAGATGACCATGCAAGCAAGTCCCATGGCCCGAATTCTATCTCCTTCAAAGTCTGGGCAACCCCTCTTGCCCTTATCTCCTGCCATGAGAGTACATCTCTTAGAGTCCTCGGTAATGATACCCTAACGAGCGCATTGGCAACACACTGTTCAAGTCTTATTCCCTTCTTTAACAGCAAAATGCTGAATCCGTAATCCTCTGCCCTTATGCTTGTCGGATAAATCACCTTTCTATATATGAATGTCTTCTCTGCCCTGTTGTTTCCGGGTATGTGAACCCTGTACAGTTTCGGGATTATAAGGTGTATGGCGTGATACCATGCAAATGCGTGCCCGAAGAAGTCACCGTTTACCTCTGGTATTCCCCCGACAACATCGCATTTTTTCAGCTTTTTCAGAACCTCCTCGATGTACGATTCATCGTATTCATTTTCCGAATCTCCCCATATTACCACGTCGTATCCCCTTTCCAGCGCGTAAATGCATGCCTCCCTTCTTGCAAATCCAGTTCCTCCAATTATTTCCTGAACCTTGAATTTTATGCAGGGATAATCCCTTGAAAACTTAAGTGTCACTTCCCTCGAATCATCGCTCGATCCACCATCCATCACCAAAACATCAAATTCCTGGCAAATCTTACATCTCTGCTTTATTAGAGAATTAAGACACCTTCTTAAGCTTTCGGCATTGTTCTTATTAAGTATTACAACCAAAACCTTCATACAAACACCTCAACCTTTCAGCAAGCCTCTTAGCCTCCATCCAGACGCTGTCCATGTTTAGATAGCTCCAGCTTCCAAATCTTCCAAACGGTATTATCCTGTTTCTCATCAAAAATTCGCATATCCTGCCAGTTACTTCCCTGTAATCATGATTGTAGACTATGTAAGCGTACTTCCATCTCCAAATCTTCACGAGCTCAACATCAAAGTCAAACCCCATCTCCCTCAATCCCTCGAGAACGCAGTCCTCGATATTGTCATCCTTCATATCCTCATCCGGTTTATGTGATATCTCCGCTATTAAGCTCGAGTAACCATTCGGAGACATATTCGGGCTGTAATTGCTTAGAAATGCAATCCTGTGAAATATTATTTCTTTCTGGGGAACGTATATCCAATGATATTTCGGAGCTCTGTTTTTAATTCCCAATCCTACCACTACCAACGAGTTGTAATCGAACTTTTTCAGAATGGATTTTATGCATCTGTTTTCACTTACAATCCCTGCAATTTCGTTCAGCGGTGCAGTTGAAACTACGTAGTCGCAAACTATTTCTCCTATCTTATCGGTCTTCAAAACGACCTTTTCATCCTCCTTTTTAATTCCCTTAACAGCAACAGACGTTATTATCGGATAACTTATTAATTCACTTAATCTCCTTATCAGGGCCTCTATGCCGCCCCTGAGGGGATAGTAGAACCTTATCTGATGCCTGTAACCCTCTGTGGGTATTCCGATTGCAGATTTCATTATGTCATAGATTGGGGGGTTCGGTATTCTGTTCCCAACCCAGTCAAGTGATATCTTCTTCAAATCCCTTTTCCAGAGCTTCTCGTTATACGGTTTTAGATACTTCTCCGTTATGGCTTTCCCAAATACATAGTAAAACCATTCAAGGAGATTTCCCGGTTTCCTCAGAATTCCCATTTTCCTCTTCAAAAACGTTTGTACGACATCTTTCAGGATTTCATATCTCTCGTATGCCGGAAGATCGTATATCCCATTTTCAAATGGATATTTAATAAATTTATTTTTATAATATATATAGGTCTTTCTTCTATGCTCAACGTATTCACCCAGAACATTGAGCATTTCCCTTAAAACTATCTTATTCTTTGAAAACAGTATATGCGATCCTCCGGTGTCAAATGTCCAGCCATTTATCTCTTCACTCCTCAGAAGTCCTCCTATCCTTTTATCCTTTTCCAGAATCTTTACGTTGAATTTCCTGTCATTAAGCATGTATGCGAGGGATAATCCTGAGAGACCTGCACCTATTATACATATGTCCATGTCTCTTACTCATCGTCACGTATTTAAAGATTAAAACCCTCGAATTCGAGTATCCTCTTTGCCCACATGAGCTTTTTAAGCTTCAAACCGCTTGCATTTTTAAAGTCAAATCCTATCAGTTTTATGCTCTTGGCATTGAATTCCTTAGCAATTATCGCTGCCCTATCCCCATCTGTAAATCCACCGAAATTGTATATCTTATCAAATGGTTCTGCCTGAGTAGTTGCGACAAATCTGTTCAGCTTTGGAACGAGTGATCTTACTCTACTGATGTTGTCGCCATGAGCATGCAGTACGAGAATGCAACCTTTTCTTTCGAGATTCACCAGCACCTCGTCATCCTCCTCCATATCGGTAACGTGTACATCCGGAATTATATTTAATTTCAGTATACTCTTTCCTGCAGTGATTATCACATGATCTTCAAGTGAACCCAAATCTATTTCCTTAACTGCACCACCTATTACAACCGTGTCTCTGTTCTCAATTACTTCATGGAGTACGGAACTGTCAAGTAACTTATCTCTACCAATTTCATACATTACCCTTGCAGACTTCCTGTCTCTTTCGATATCAAATCCGAAATCCCTTATTATCTTCGGATAAAACTCATTCAGCCACACATTCAAATCCATTGAGGACACGCCCGATGCAGATAAAATTCCTTAACATCTTTAATTTGCCTCATTTACCTCCTGAGAACTGGAATTAGATCAGATCTCTTCATGCTTATGAATAAATCTTTTATAGCGTTTTTTAAATTCTTAACATCTCCCCTCTTAGCAGAAACGGGAAACACCACATGCCTCCATTTTGTCCACGGAGGATCCATTCCCAACCTCTCAACTATCAAGTTCAGAGTTTCATCCCTGTTCTCAACCTTATCCATCTTGTTTACGGCCAGAAATACCCTGAAGTCGAATTCGTTTAGGAAGTCGAACATCTCGATCTCTACTGGTATGTATCCCCTTTTCTCCCACCTATCTGCGATTTCAAGAAAAGACTTTCCATCTATTACCTGTATCGCAGCTGTTATCCTGTTACTGTTTTCCTCTATATACCTCACTATGAAGTCCTTTACCCTTTCGTTAAATTCCCTGCTTACGCCAGATATGTAACCAAATCCAGGAAGGTCTGTTATTATCAGATCCCTGTAGATGATCTGATTTGGTTTTATTGTCGTACCCGCCCTCTTACCTATTCTAACCTTTACACCGAACAACTGATAGAAAAGAGTCGACTTACCGACGTTCGATCTACCCGTAAGGACTATTTCGATCATTTCGGCCAGAGGCCGTAGTAGGCGTTCAGTATTATGACGAGTATTCCTGTTATTAAACCGAATACTATAACGCTCTTCGGACTTATCCTTATCTGCGCTCTCTCCTCCTCAAAGTATCTCATTATACCGGCAGATGACATGAGGGGAGGGGTTCTCGTCCTCTCCCTCTTAACCTTTGCCATGTAACTACTTTAAATCACAGACTATATAACGTTAATGTCTCTTCGACTCCTTATGTATCAGAGCAGAAGCGACAAGATGAGCTATTCTCAACGCTTCCGGAATTTTCCCCTTGGATCTCGAAATACTCAGAATATTCCTTGCAAAATCGATGTCGCATCCGCAGATCTGAATGAAAAGATCTTCAATACGGTGTACATCTCCAGCTCTTCTTATAATTTCCATTCTCCTTTCAAAGGAGCTTAAATTCCTCAACGCCATTTCTATATCCTTAAAATTCGGCATTTTTTTCATGACAACAACCACAGGAATTCCTGTTCTTCTGTAGATCTCGTATACATCTGCTATATTAAACCCCGCAAACGTTATACCGCTAAGCATTATGCATTTCAGCTGTATCTTAAATTTTGAAGAATTAATGAGATCTACTACTTTTTCCGTTACATCGAATCCATCGACTTCAATCCTATCTATCAGAAAACCTTCTACATAAGTTCCGGCTGTTATGCATCCGACAATGTACGCAACTTCACCTTTAAAGCTATCGTCAAAGCCAACTACCCTCCATACCTTCATTTCAGAAAGGCTTAAATTCTGAGTTAAATTTATATTGCTTTGCTATCGCAATTCTTTACTTCTGGTGATGATCATGTACGCGATAGTAAAGGTTAGGGATACGGTCAGAGTTCCGCCGAACAGGCTTAGCGACGATATAGAGGATGTTATAGATGATCTCTTATGGGAGCAGTTTGAAGGAAGACTCGATAGGGAATACGGAATGATCATAGGGATTAAAAGCATCGATAAAATCGGTGAAGGAAGGATGATTGAAGGGGATGGAGCAGTTTACTTTGATGTCGAATTCACGGCGATAACGTTTAAACCTCTTATGCAGGAGGTAATTGAGGGGGAGGTTGTAGAGGTAGTTGATTTTGGAGCTTTCATATCGATAGGGCCGCTTGATGCCCTTCTTCACAGAAGTCAAATAATGGATGATTATATAGTTTACGATGAAAAAAATAAAAGATTAATAGGTAAGGAGACAAAGAGAACGATAGAGGAGGGAGATTTGATAAGGGCAAGAATAGTTGCTTTAAGTCTGAAGGAAAGAGATCCTACGAAAAGTAAAATAGGTCTGACGATGAGACAGCCATGGCTTGGCAATATAAAGTGGATAGAGGAAGAGATTGAAAAAATAAGAAAAGAGGGATAAGATGGTTGAGCTTGCGTGCAGGAGATGCAGATTCATAAACATAGACAGTGAAGTATGTAGGAACTGTGGAGGTTCGGACTTAACAAAGGAATGGTTCGGATACGTCGTGATAATAGATCCTGAGAAGAGCGAGATAGCTAAGAGGCTTGGTATTAAAAATCCGGGTAGATATGCATTAAAAGTTGGTTGACATGTTAAGGATAACCGAGGAGGTAAGGAGGATAGTTTCAAAACCGATTGGATTGCTCTTCAGGGGTGATTGTGCAGATACGATCATAAAAGCCGTTAGAGATGCTAGATTTTTCGCTTGCGTTGGGGACATTGTTTCATATTACGCCCTTGAACTTGATCTAAAGCCAGATATAATAGTGTTCGATGGGAGGACTCTCAGGAAGAGCACAGATCTGAATATTTTAAGAATAATAGATTTGAAGACTGAAGGATATAAAAGCTTGGAGGCTGTGAATCCTGCCGGCTGCATAACCGAGGATTTGATCGAAAAGTTACACGAGGCTGTCAGATTAATCCTTGACGGTTTCAGGGTCAAACTTTTTGTAAAAGGTGAGGAGGATCTATCCGTACTGCCGCTTGTCGTACTGCTACCAAAAGATTCGATCGTTTTGTACGGTCAGCCGAATGAGGGAATTGTGAGGGTGGATGTAAACGATGAGAAAAAGGGATATATATTTGAATTGCTTGAAAGAATGGAAAAAATCGGAAATACAATTGAAAAACTGAGGAGGTGGTGCAATGGATTTAATCGTTGAAAGAGAGAGGTACAATCCTTTACTAAGGAGAAGGGAAATTTACGCCAGAATTGTTTACTGGGGGGAGGGTGCAACTCCTCCTAGAAATACAGTAAGAGAAAAGGTTGCTGGACTTTTCAACGCCACGCTTGACAGGATTATAGTAGACTACATAAAGCCAGAGTTCGGAAAGCAGGAGGCTCGATGTTATATCAAGATATACGATAGCACGGATGATTTAAAAGCAATAGAGGATAAACACATAATCAGAAGAAACTTCGGAGAGGAAAAGTCAGAGGAGGGTGATTAGATGGCTAAGAAATCAAGGGAATGTATTTCGAGGTTTTATGAGATAAAGGGTGACAAGGTAATAAGGAAGAGGAAATTCTGTCCGAGATGCGGTGAAGGTGTTTTCCTGGCCGAGCACAAGGACAGGAGGACATGTGGAAAATGCGGATATACGGAGTTTAAGAAGGGGTAAATATGCTGGCGCTTGGAATAGAGGGGACAGCCTGGAGTCTGAGCGTTGCAGTCGTGAACGAGAGGGACGTAGTCGTAATGGAGGAAAAGCCTTACATTCCAAAGGAGGGAGGAATTCATCCGAGAGAGGCTTCCCAGCATCATTCGGATAACATAGGTCCTCTCATGAGGAGTGTATTCTCAAAGATACCACCTGAAAAGATAGATGTGATAGCGTTCTCGCAGGGACCGGGACTGGGACCGTGCTTGAGGGTTGTTGCAACGGTTGCCAGATTTTTGGCTCTGAAGTTTAAAAAACCTTTAATCGGCGTAAATCACTGCCTTGCACATCTAGAAGTTGGGAGATGGAAAACTAATGCAAGAAATCCCGTAACACTCTACGTTAGTGGTGGAAACAGCCAGGTGATTGCTAGAAGGGGGAACAGGTATAGGGTGTTCGGGGAGACGCTGGATATAGGCATAGGAAATGCCTTGGATAAGCTCGCAAGGTACATGGGGTTGAAGCATCCAGGAGGCCCCAAGATTGAAAAGCTGGCGGAGAAGGGTAAAAATTTCTATGAACTGCCGTACGTCGTAAAGGGTATGGATTTTTCATTCAGCGGTCTTGTTACGTCTGCTCAGAGGCTGTACGACAGAGGTGTGAGGGCGGAGGATGTAGCCTTCAGCTTCCAGGAGACTGCCTTTGCCATGCTGACAGAGGTTACGGAAAGGGCTTTGGCTTATCTCGGATTGGACGAGGTTCTGCTGGTCGGAGGTGTCGGGGCAAATAGGAGGCTACAGGAAATGCTCAGAACAATGTGTGAGGACAGAGATGCAAAGTTTTATGCACCTCCCGTAAATCTTATGGGAGATAACGGTGCCATGATAGCGTATACTGGATTGTTGATGTATAAAAACGGTTACGAGACACCGATAGAGGAATCGTATGCCAAGCCCGATTTTAGAATTGAAAGTGTCGAAATAGCTTGGGATTGATTTTCAAATTCTGATGAAAGTTTTATATATCGTTTTAAAGTGAAAAAATTGGAGGTGAGGATACATGCCTAAGGAAAAGGAGCATATAAACGTAGCTATAATCGGACATGTAGACCACGGAAAAAGCACATTGATTGGTAGGATGCTCTACGAAGCAGGATTGATTCCGGCAAGGATCATAGAGGAATACAGAAAAGAGGCTGAACAGAAAGGAAAGGCGACTTTTGAATTCGCATGGGTAATGGATAAACTAAAGGAGGAGAGGGAGAGGGGTTTAACAATTGATATAGCTCACAGAAAAATCGAGACGGACAAATACATGATCACGATTATAGACTGTCCTGGTCATAAGGACTTCATAAAGAACATGATAACCGGTACTTCCCAAGCTGATGCAGCAATCCTTGTAGTCGATGTCGTTGAGGGGGTTCAGCCGCAGACAAAGGAGCATACATTCCTTGCAAGAACTTTGGGAATCAATCAGATGATAGTTGTCATAAACAAGATGGACAGGACAAACTACGATCAGAAGAAGTACGAACAGGTCAAGGAACAGGTATCCAAACTTCTCAAGCTTGTAGGTTATAAGATAGAGGAGATACCCTTCATACCGGCATCGGCATATTACGGAGATAACGTTTACAAGAGGAGCGATAAGATGCCATGGTATAAGGGGCCAACAGTCTTTGAGGCATTCGACTTACTCAAGCCGCCTGTAAAGCTAATAGACAAGCCTCTGAGGATTCCAATACAGGATGTGTATTCGATAAAGGGTGTTGGTACAGTTCCCGTCGGAAGAGTCGAGAGCGGTATACTGAAGGTCGGAGACAAGGTCATATTTGAGCCTCCAGGAATCACCGGTGAGGTCAAGAGCATTGAAATGCATCACGAACCTTTACAGGAAGCTCATCCGGGTGACAACATCGGATTTAACGTCAGAGGCGTCAGCAGGAAGGATCTGAGGAGAGGAGACGTTGCAGGTCACGTAGATAATCCTCCGACGGTTGTAAAGGACTTTACAGCACAGATAATAGTCCTGCAGCATCCAACAGCAATAACTGTTGGTTACACACCCGTAGTCCATGCCCATACAGCTCAGGTTGCATGCAGATTCGTGGAGTTGCAGAAGAAGGTTGATCCGAGAACGGGACAGGTAAAGGAGGAGAATCCACAGTTCCTTAAGACCGGAGATTCTGCAATCGTAAAGCTCGAACCCACCAGGCCCATGGTTATAGAGAGAGTTAAGGATATACCGCCGCTCGGAAGGTTTGCTGTCAGAGACATGGGCATGACGATCGCTGCCGGTATGGTCATAGACGTGACACCTAGGAAGTAAAACTTTCAAATTTTTTAGGTGTTGCTATGGCGATAAAAGGTCCAAAGGCCAGGATAAAGCTCTCCGGCCTTAATCCGAGAGACCTTGACAGGATATGTTCTCAGATAAAAGAGATAGCGAATAAGACGGGAGTTGCTATAAGTGGTCCAATACCTCTACCGACGAAGAGGCTTGTTGTACCCGTCAGAAAGGCACCCGATGGCGAGGGTAGTGAGACTTACGATCACTGGGAAATGAGGATTCATAAGAGACTGATAGATATAGCTGCAGATGAGAGGGCATTGAGACAGATAATGAGGATTCAGGTTCCGAAGGATGTAAACATCGAAATAGTTTTGGAGAGCTGAAGATTTTTAATTAGTGAGTTTTATAAAAAAATAATTCAATTCAGTTTTAAAGTTCTGAGCATTTCTCTACTGTATGCTATTAAAGATAACATTTCTGGGGACATCCGGGACGATACCCAGCGTAAATAGAAATCCTTCATCTGTCCTTATTCAATTTGAAGGTGAAAGAATACTGTTCGATTGCGGTGAGGGAACCCAAAGACAAATGATGATAGCGAAAACGGGATTCAGGAATCTCAACAACATATTCATAACACACCTACACACAGATCACTTCATAGGTCTGTTCGGATTGATCGAAACGATGTCTTTAAACGAGAGAAGGGAAAAGTTAAATGTATACGTTCCGAAGCAGAAAACGGATTTTCTCAGAACGCTTTTTGAAATGTTCGGTTACGAAAATCTTAGCTTTCCTATAAAGGTTATAGGTCTTAAGGACGGCGACGAGATATCGTTCAAGAATTTTAAAATAGTTGCGTTTAAAACGGATCACATAGTTCCCAGTTTGGGCTTTGCCCTGATTGAGAAGGATAGACCGGGAAAGTTTGATAGAAAGAAAGCCGAAGAACTCGGAATTCCACCCGGACCTCTGTATTCAAAACTCGTGAGGGGTGAGGAGATAGAAATAGATGGGAGGATAATAAAACCGGAAATGGTAGTAGGGCCCAGAAGACCGGGAAGAAAGATAGTTTATACAGGAGATACCAGACCATGCAGAAGGACAATAGAGATTTCAAAGAACGCCGACGTTCTGATCCATGACGCAGCATTCACATCTGACCTTCAGAGATGGGCTGAGGAGACAAAGCATTCCACTGCGAGGGAGGCGGGAGAGGTAGCGAGAGAGGCCAATGTAAAGAAGTTGGTGTTGACGCATATAAGTGCGAGGTATTCAAAGGATCCAACTCCTCTCTTAAACGAGGCAAGGGAGGTATTTGAAAACGTAGTTGTCGCCGAAGACTTCATGACGTTGGAAGTGAAGTACGAGGATTAGCTCCTGCAAATCTCTATAAAGTTTCTGTAGAAGTCTACACCGTATTCGGTGTGGTATACCTCTGGATGCCACTGAACACCGTATATGCATTTCTTCTTATGTCTCATGGCCTCAACGTTACATATCTCGGATCTTGCCAGAACCTTGAAATCCTTTGGTATTTCTTTAACCTCATCCATGTGACTTGCCCAGACCTTAAACCTCTTCGGAATTCCACGGAATATTTCATCGTCCTCGATCACCTCGATTAAAACCTCGGCATAACCCCCAACACTTCCCCTCCCAACCTTTCCTCCGAATACTTCAGCTATGAGCTGATGACCTAGGCATATTCCGAGTATTGGTATTTCCAGTTCCCTCACGTAAATCCTGCAGTTACCCGTTCTTTCAAGCGAGGGACCACCCCCGATAACTAGACCGTCTAGATCTTTCAGATCCTCAACAGGTGTTGTGTTCTGGATGAGTTTTGTCTCGACACCCAGATCTCTAAGAGTTCTGTGTATCAGATGATTGTACTGACCGTAATTATATACTACGTATATCTTTACCATATCACAACCTCATCCGACGGACTATAAAACGTTACTCCAGCGACGGATGAAAAACGTGAAAGATATATCTTAGCACTGATAAATCGGAGATTTTAAGGTTTAAAACTTCGGAGAATTTCTGTAGGGACAATGTGAAACCATCGTCATACTTTCTGATCATAAGTGAGATTTAACATTATCGAATGGAGATTTTATGCAGAGAAATCTAAGTATAGCGATACGACAATTTTCTAGCCTTGCGAAGCAGTGACGATTTTTGTGACATTGATTAGTTAATTTTGACTCCATGTTTTTCCAACCAAAGGATTAAAGTCTCTTCTACTGCTTCACTTAATGCCCCTTTCTTATTTCCCTTAATTTCTATAACTTTCATTCATAAAATAACCACTACAATAGCAAGAGAACTCACATTAATAAAACATGGGTCAATTTTAGAGAATTTGAGAAACATTAAAGATAGAATCCTTAACGGTGTAAAGATCTAAACCGTAAACTTTCAAAGTAGAATTGCAGAATGTTTCAATCAATACTCGAGTACAAACTTAGATTGTTCGACTTATCAGTAAAATATGTCAATTCCGCTAATTTCTCCAAAACCTGCTCTCTCTGCTCAGGCAATTATCTGCCTATGAGGGCAGGTTGATGAGATGTGAAAATTGTGGACTTATAGGTTATATTAAACCTTTAGATGTAGAGCTTGGGGGTTGCCCTGAATAAGGGCGAGCCCTTGAAGGTTTTAACCTTCAAGGGTGATGTGCTGTGATAGAGTTCATAGGAAAACATAGAGATATATTGAGATTTTGCTGATGTAAGTTTTTTATATTTTCCATATCAACTGATTTCGAAGACCTGAATCCCTTAATGGGAGATGTGGGTTTTAAGACAGGATGTGGGGAATCTGGGGTTCCCCTGAAAGAGGAGAAGTCCAATGATATGCTCTCCGATGAAAGGAGAGGTGAGGATGATGAATTCTAGGGGCATCGTGTGGGTATGAACATACTCACATGTTGCCCAAACCCCTTACAAGATATATGGCGATTATTCCAGATAAAAGCGTGGCGAATATGTTCACGCCAGCGTTGTTCAAATAACCCCTTCTTTCGGCAGTAGCACCCAGAAAACTATCTATATGTACCCCCAGAAATCCGCATAAAAAGGACACGAGCAGTCCATTTAGATCTACAAGTCTGAATAGAAATGCAACAGATGAAACTATTAGACATCCGACAAGAGCCGAAAATTCTCCTATGGCTGATATTCCACCGCTTGTTCCGACCGGAACTCTTTTTAGACTCGTGATCAGATATGCCCTGTCAGATGTCATACCTATTTCACTGGCCATAGTGTCTCCAAGCGCAGTAGCAATCGATGAGATAAATGCGATGACGAAAAGCTGATCCCTGAACACTCCGTAGTTCATTATAAAGAATAAGGCTGGAAGACTGTTGCTGAAAACGTTTATGAAACCTCTTGCACCGCCAGCCCTTTCAGCAACACCTCTTTCAAGCTTAAGGGAATACTTGTATCTTGTGGCTGCAGATCCAAGCACGTAAAATATCAGGACTATCAGAAAAAACCTTATGTCCGAGAAAACCAATATCATCGTACCTATAAACGTCGCGCTTAGCAGACCGGTTTCATCCGCTATCCTTACCTTTAATGCGAGGATGCTTAGTATGAATGCTATTGTAAAAGCGAACATGAGATCTACTAGCCTTATGTCTATAGCGTACATGTTGAGAATTACAAGAAGCGTGGATGTTGAAAGTATCAAAACGAGATTCTTATCCCTTACGTTTACAGATTCTATTAAAGATGACGTTAAACCCGTCATGATAGATAAAAAGGCTATGTAGCTTATGCTCCAGGAAAAGTGGCCGGATATAACGAGGTAGTAGTATATATAGGTAAAAGTCAATGCAGAATATATGGCTATGTTGAGCAGGGGAGATCTCCTTGCAAAAACGCTACCCATAACTATAAATATAGCAGTTGAAACGAGAATCTTTGGAAGTCCGATGTTTGTGAATAGAAGTATGGATATTATCAGTACAGCTATCTTAATATCCCTTTCAATCACGTAAAGAATTATGAGAAAAGGTATGAGGATTGGAATTAGCAGATTTACATCTATGACAGGTGATATGAGCATTAAAAGTGAAATGGGGATTATACCCGATAGCAGTTCGGATATCCTCATAGAACTCCTTAATGGTTAAATCATTAATATGTCTTTTGATAGAGCTCACAGGATCTGAGGAAGGTTTAACCGCTACAGGAGCCTGTACGAGCGTAAATTCTTTCTTTAAAAATACATCGGGCTAAAACTCCTTCTGGAGTATTATCTATGTATTTGAGCTTAGTTAAAAAATGCAGAGCCACAATCCTCAGTAGCTTAAGATTCTTAACGGTAATGGATAATTCGCGATAAACTCCAAATACCGTCCGATCACCGACTCCCCGAAATTCGAACCGTTACAGCGTAAATACCTTTAAAGCTGAATTTGCGGATTTTTCATCGTATACGACAAGAGAAACAACGTTAACTTTTTTAGCGGATTTTGCAAAGTCCCTGACAACTTCCAGAAATGTCTTTACGACCTCTTCAAATGGACATCCATATATACCAGCGCTTATTGTCGGAAATGCTATTGAATTAATTCCCAGTTCTTCAGCCTTTTTTAGAGGAGCCATTATAGCTCTTCTCAGCTTTTCCTTGAGATCTTCATTCCACTCTCCATGGCAGATTGGGCCGACGGTATGGATCACGTACCTTATCCCCGCTGCTTCGAGATTAAAAGAAGGCGTAACTACGACCTCTCCGTGCTCTATGTATTCCCTCCCTATCTGTTTTTTCATCTCATCCTTGCATATCCTTATGTAACTTTCAACTTCTTCCATGCATGCCTTGGCTATTGCGAGTGCAACACCTCCTCTATGCTCGAGGTATTTGTTTGCAGCATTTACAATTGCATCGGCCCTGTACTTCGTGATATCGCCTCTTACGAGTTTCAATCTCAATCCGTTCAATTTTATATCCTTTAGTGTCTCCATCCACTAATTCCATCGTATTTCGTTTTAAAGAATTTTTCGAAACCGCTTGAGATCGATCAAAAACGTGTTATACCAAAAAGTTCCAATTTCAGGCTAGTAAAAGCCGAGAATTCAGTTAGGTTTCATCTAATTGAAGAGCTCAAAGATATATGCTTTGACTGAAATCCCCTTTACGTTCCCATTGCTTGCACCGATTCTAAAAATGCGATAAGTATTTTTAGCGCCGGGGCGGGGATTCGAACCCCGGAGCCCCAAAGGGGCACGGGCTCTCCAGGCCCGCGCAGTGCCACTCTGCAACCCCGGCCCAATCTATTTTACATACGAACTTTTTTTAAAGCTTTGTGTTGTAAAGTTCAAAAATGTTTTATAAAAGAGAAAGTGTTAAAAAATCAAGATCAAATCGAATTTAAAAAGGTGAAACCATGGAGATATCGTGCCTGGTAGTTTCTCACAAAAAAGCATCGATTAAGGAGATTGAAAAGGCCTGGCACGGTAACTGTTGCTTAATTATCAATCGTGTGTTGTCAAATAGGGATGTTAGGGAATGCGCTCTTCTCTTCACATGTAACCGTGTAGAGGTCTACGTGGTCGGTTACAACACTGAAGAATTCTTAAAGAGATTTGCGAAGGAAATGAGAGTTTCTGACAGGATTATAGAAATATATAAAGACGAGAACTGCCTCTATCATCTTCTAAGGGTTGCATCTGGTCTTGAATCGATGATAGTCGGTGAAGATCAGATACTAGGTCAGGTAAGGGATTTTTACAACATATGTAAGCGTTGTGGCGGAATTAAGGATGTTTTGGATGTCGTATTCAGAAAAGCTATTCATGTTGGTGTCAAGGTCAGAAACCTCACGAATATAAACAAGGGATCAGTTTCAATAGCTTCGGCTGCAGTTGAACTTATAAGGAGAACGCATGGACTTGATGGAAAGAGCGTTTTAATAATTGGCGCAGGTGACATGGGCTCGCTCGTTGCCAGATCTCTCAAATCGAGGGCAAAGATATTCATAGCCAACAGGACTTTTGAAAGAGGAGAAAGGCTTGCAAAAGATGTTGGAGGAAAGGCCGTTAGATTTGAGGATATAGAGAAGTACATGGCTGAGTGCGACATTGTTATATCCACGACATCCGCACCCTACTGCATAATAACCAAGGACATGGTGGAAAGGGTCATGAGGATTAGGAACAAGCCCATTTTAATAGTCGATATAGCCTTGCCCAGAGATGTCGAGGAGAGCGTTAAGGACGTTAAAGGTGTCGATCTGTTCACAATTGACGATTTAAGATCTATCAGCGAGGAAAATCTCAGAAAAAGGATTAAAGAGGTAAAAAAGGCGGAAAAGATAGTTAAGGAGGAACTTGAGCACCTTAAGAAAATGCTGAAGGAGCTTAACGCCAGAGAAGCTATAAGCGTGATGTATAAGAGGGCAGAGGAGATAAAGAGAGTTGAAATAAGAGAGCTGTACAACAAACTTCATTCCAGATATGGAATTGGATGCGACGTGATACCGATACTCGAGGACTTCCTTAACTCCTTCATCAAGAAGTATTTAAGTCTGCCAACGCAGAGGCTTAAGGAGTTTGCAAGGGATGGAAACTTTGAAATTTTGAGGACAGTAGACTACCTATTCGGGGGTGACGAGCTTGTTTCCAAGGTTGAGAATGAGAAGGTTGAGAAAGGATCATATACGATTTCTGTTCAGAGAGACGAGGGTTAGTGTAGATGATTTAATAGTCCCCGTTTTTATAGATGAAAATATAAAGGAGCCTTTGAGTATATCCTCAATGCCAGGATATTACAGATTGCCCTTAGACGGTGTTTTGAAGGAGATAGAATCCTGTATCGAATTGGGGCTTAGGGCGTTCATACTCTTCGGAATACCATCGCACAAGGATGAGATCGGGAGTTCGGCCTATTCCAAAAAAGGTGTTGTCCAGAGATCTGTGAGTCTTATAAAGAGGGAGTTTCCAGATGCCGTTGTCGTAACAGATGTATGCCTATGCCAGTACACAACGCACGGACACTGCGGAATTGTTAAAGATGGAAGGATTTTAAACGATGAGACACTTTCGATCCTTGCAAAAATAGCCGTAAGCCATGCAGAGGCGGGAGCGGACATAGTTGCGCCTTCTGCTATGATGGATGGAATGGTCGGGGCCATAAGGGAAGCTCTGGACAGGAATGGATTCGAAGAAGTCGCGATAATGAGCTATTCAGCAAAATACGCATCAAGCTTTTATTCACCCTTCAGAGAAGCTGCAGACAGTGCATACAAGTTCGGTGATCGAAAAACATATCAGATGGATTTTCACAACAGTGAAGAAGCCTTAAGAGAAGTAGAACTCGATTTGAAGGAGGGAGCAGATATAGTCATGGTCAAACCCGCTCTGTCATATCTGGACATTTTGAGAATGATCAAGGACAAGTTTAAAGTTCCCACTGCAGCATATAACGTGAGCGGGGAGTATTCAATGGTCAAGGCAAGTGCAATTATGGGATGGCTCGACGAGAGGTCAATAGTTTATGAAATACTGACATCTATAAAGAGGGCTGGTGCGGATTTGATAATCACGTATCACGCAAAGGATTTTGCGAGATGGATCAAGGAGGGTTTCAGGTTTGTTTAATTTAGCGGATTGACAAAACTTAAAATTCGCCGAACTACTCTTTATGATGAGACCCGCTAGCAGGATTTCAGACGTCTCCCATTCAACGATAAGAAGGATGTTTGAGCTTGTCGAAAGGGCAAGAAAGAACGGTTTGGATCTCATAAATCTTTCAATAGGAGAGCCAGATTTCGATACAAGCGAAGAAATAGTTGAGAGGGCCTATAGGTACATGAAGGAAGGTTACACGCACTACACTTCAAATCTAGGACTTCCAGAGCTCAGAAGCGCAGTTGCTGAGAGATACGGCGTTTCACCGGAAAACGTCATGATAACAACAGGGGGAAGCGAGGCTCTTATAAATGCAAGTCTCTCGTTTATAGAGGAGGGAAGTAAGGTTGTAATTCCTTCCCCGAACTTCTTATCTTATTTCACCTATTCAAAAATCTGCAAGGCAAGAACTGTTCAAATCAGAACACATGAGAACTATTTCATCCTAAATCCAGATGAGTTAAACGAGGTAATGGACAGGGATGTTTCCATGATATTTCTAAACTATCCGAACAATCCGACAGGTGCTGTGATGGATAGAAGGGATCTTGAGGAGATAGTTGAGATAGCAAGGGATTACGATGCAATAGTGCTTAGCGATGAGATATACGATCAGATATACTTCGATAAAAAACCCCACAGCTTAGCCGGATACGAAAACGTAATAGTCGTTAACGGTTTTTCAAAGTCCCTTGCAATGACCGGATGGCGTATAGGATTTGTAATAGCCGATAAGAAAATGCTCGAGGAGATGCTGAAGGTTCATCAGGTCAACGGTGTTTGCGCTC
This sequence comes from uncultured archaeon, assembly GCA_964471215.1. Taxonomy (GTDB): domain Archaea; phylum Halobacteriota; class Archaeoglobi; order Archaeoglobales; family Archaeoglobaceae; genus Archaeoglobus_B. The sequence continues at coordinate 20,004 of CAYYFC010000014.1, forward strand.
CTGCATTCGCACAGAAGGCAGTTGCAGATGTTCTCATAAACGGTATCGCCGATAAGATAGTGAAGGAAATGGTTAAGGAGTTTAGAAGACGTAGAGATCTTGTATATTCGAGATTAAAAAGGCTTTTTAGGGTTGTGAAACCAGAAGGTGCATTTTACATCTTTCCGGAAGTCGGAATGGACTGCGATTTATTCTGTGAGGAACTTCTATTGAGTAAAGGTGTCTCGGTCGTTCCAGGAAGGGCTTTTGGTAGATGGAACGATAGATACGTGAGGATATCCTTTGCAAATTCGATAGAGAATTTGGAGGAGGCCCTGAGGAGGATTGAGGAATTTGTCGGAGATAAGCGTTAGGGAAATGAGGAGAGAAGATGTAAAGGAATTTGTTAAACTCCTGTTTTTATGCTTTGATGAACTAAACACACTATTCAAGGATGTTTATATGGCCAGGGAAATATTCGAAAAGTACTACTCATCCCTCGAAAACTACAGCGGAATAATCGTTGCAACCCTGAAGGAAAGGGTAGTAGGATTTGCCGAGCTCGTAACAAGAGAGATAAAAAGAAAGGGTTTTACCTTTAGGGATTTTCTCGTATTCGGATTCATCGACGGTCTGAAGTACAGATTACTGCTTTCTTTTTTCGACAGAAAGCCGAAGAAGGATGAAGTGTACATAAGGTATCTGTGCATAAATCCCAGGTTAAACGTCTTCGAAATCGGTAAGAGGCTTTTTGAGAAAATATTCGAATTCGCATCGAAAAACGGGAAGAAGAGGGTAAATATCTGGATACCAGTTGAAAGCGATTTCGTCGATCTGCTCATGGAAGCAGGTTTTAAGGTTAAGAGAATAGTTGAGAGCCGTTTTACCGAGAAACACCTTGGTAGGAGATACTACTACTTTCTTGAATACAATCTAAACTAGAAAACACCGTATATCTCCTTTCCGCATTTATAGCACCTTCCATTTTTTATCCTGTTTTCTATGACGTAGTAGTCAGACCTCTTTATCAAAAGCTCGTTGCACCTAGGGCAGTAAGTATGTTCGTATCTGTGCCCCCTCACATTTCCTATGTATACATACTCCATCCCTTCTTTTTTTGCTATCCTTATTGCGTTTTCTATTCTCTCTAAAGGCGTCGGGGGTTTTGTGAAGAGATAAGCGGGGAAGTATCTCGTGAAGTGTATCGGTATCTCGCTTCCCAGGAACTTCAGGTGATTTTCCACAACCTCCCTAATCGTGTCTTCGTCATCGTTCACATCCGTAACTATCAGATTTACCATTTCTATATGAATTCCAAGTTCCTTAGCCTTCTTTGCACTCTTCCAGACGAATTTTGCCTTTCCTCCGCAGTACTTCTCGTAAACCTCATCGTTTCCCTTTATGTCCATGTTTATTGCATCCAGTCCTGCTTCCTTCAAAATCTTTAAAGCCATAGGTGTCATAAATCCGTTCGAAACCATCGTATTCAGCAATCCTTTTTTCTTTGCAAGAGAAAATAAATCGACTAGGTATTCGAAGAGTAGCGTAGGTTCGTTGAAGCTCGCACAGAGACTTATATCACCGTGGTCTATCGCCTTTTTTACAAGATACTCAGGTTTAACGGGATTAAAGTATGCAGGCGGACTTGTCTTTGAAAGATGCCAATTCTGACACCACGGACAATCGAGGTTGCACGAATAAGTTGAAAACGTTAAGCTCGTGCTTCCGGGTTTGAAGTGATAGAAAGGTTTTATCTCGATTGGCCTGCTTTCAACTGCACTCAGGTTTCCATATGTAAGCGTGTAAAGTTTTCCGTCTATATTCAGCCTTGAATTACAGAAACCGAATTCACCATTCCCGATCTTACAGAACCTCCAGCAGAGCTGACAAACAACCTTATCCCTCAAGGATCTGTAAAGTCTCGCCTCCTTTATCATCTCTTCAGGTTATCTACATAGGTTATAGCCTTTGTGATTATACCGTGAATAACGCTCAGCTCCCTTTTAGTTATCAGAGATCTCGCAAGAATTCTTCTGAGCGCTATCTTCGTTCTCTTAATTCTATGTCTAGGATACCACGTTTTTATCATAAGTTTTTCAAAGTTATCCACAAGCCTTTCAATTTCGATCGCCTTTACGTATTCCTTTCCGTCCATTTTAAACCTTTCCCTGCTAAGCTCGTACAGTATTACAGCTGCAGCATGACTTACGTTCATAACTGGATACTCGGGATTTGTCGGAATTGAAACTACCATGTGACACAATTCCAGTTCCTCTTCAAAAAGACCGTAGTCTTCCCTTCCAAACGCAATCACAACCTTTCCATTCCTATTTTTAATGAACTCTCTTAGCTCTTCCGGTGTGAATATAGGTCTTCTAACGTATCTCTCCTCTCTCTCAGTCGTGATACCTGTAGTTCCAACCAGTAGATTCGTATGATCGAGTATTTCATCGAAATCCTTTAAAATAACAGCTCTTTCGACTATATCCCTTGCATGGGCAGATGTTATAAAGGACATCCTGTCAACCTTACAATCGTATAGGTAAAGCTCGTTAAATCCAAAATTCTTCATGACTCTAGCAATAAATCCAACGTTTTCAGGTATCTTTATTCCTACGAGAAACACGCCGATCATATCCTAAGTATTTCATCCACGATTTTGTTAAGCTTTTCCTTAAGCTTTTTCTCCGGAAGGCAGTTTTTACAGACTGGTATGGATTCGTAGTATTCTTTTTTATAGATCGTTTTTCTCATGACAACCATATACCTCGTGCAGTCTATGCAGAGAGGTGATTTGCATATACTGCAGTATCTGACCTCTTCATCTTCCAGCTCCTTTCCGCAATCGGAACATCTCACCATAATCAATATCTTCACACAGGCAATATTACGGTTTTGTCGAATGCTTTGACAATAATCTCCCGCCTGAAAACACATGAATATCAAAGCAAACTCATAGCTATTTCGAGATTTCTTGCTATATACCTATCAGCATTTCCTTCGACTATATCCTCGTGACCGGGATACAGACACACAACTTCGAGTTTTGAAAGTCTTTTAAGAGATTCTATCAGCTCATACCTATTCCCACTGGGCAGGTCAACCCTTCCAAATCCGAACTTGAAGACAGTATCACCGCTGAACAGCCACTTATTTTTTCTCTCGTAATAGCAGACACTTCCAGCTGTATGTCCAGGAGTGTGAATTACCTCGATTTCTAGTTCGCCAAGATCAAACACCTCACCACCTCTTACGATTATATCGGGTTCGAAGTAAAATCTGTACCCGAATAAATCGTACCCTCTTTTAACAAGACCGTATTCCTTTTCATGAAGAACTACCTTGCATCCGAACCATTTTCTTAGATCAGGAGCTGCCATAGCATGATCGAAGTGAGAGTGTGTCAGGAATATGAATTTTATTTCCTTTGGATTTATGTATCTGCTCAGAGCCTTGATTATAAACATAGAATCACCGCCAACATCTATTAGACTGGGCTTCTCGTCTAACAGAAGGTATACGTTGGCACCTAGAGGAGGTGTAACAAATCTTACAGGCCTCATGCTCCCAGCAAAGCCCTTTTTATATCCTCGGATCTACTCCCCTTCAGCCCGAAATAAACGGCAAAGTCCTCGGTTGTTTTCAGGATTTTTGTTCTACCCTTTTTTTCCGATTTTACAAACCCCATGTCCTCAAGTTTTTTTACATGCTCATAACATCTGTTCCCTCTTATTTTTACAAGCTTTGAAAGTTCTATCGGCTGATTTACAGCTATTACTGCCAGTGTTCTTAACGTTGCCTTATCAAGATCGCTTTTAACGAACCTGGTGACGAATCTCTGATACTCAGGTTTTACTCTCATCAGCACCTTTTTTCCCACTTTCACTATTTCTATTGACGAATCCCTTGACGAGTACTCATTCATAAGCTTTTTAACAGCATCCTCAACAGTTTTTCTGTCCGATTTTACTATCTTAGCTATTTCCTCTACAGATATGGCTGAGGGTGATGAAAAGAGGACTGCCTCAACAGCTCTGATGACGTTCATCCCCCACCACACTCTATCCTTATATCATCGTATGGTCTCAACTGAATTATTTTTATCTTTCCCCTCTGGCAGAGGTAGAGTATGGACATGTAATACGATATAACCTTATCCCTTCTCAAACCCCTTATTATTTCAAAAAACGATAGGATACTCCTATACCTGAACATCTCCTTCAGAATCCTGAAAACTTCGTTTACATCTCTTTCAATATCCTCCTCGTGATGTATATCCAGATAATCCTCCTTTATAGTGATTCCCCTCCTCCTTCTCCTAACGCTCTTCTCAATTCTCCTCAATTCCTTTATAAGTTCCTGAAGTGTGACAAATCTCTTTAAATCTCTTTTAAAAGGTGTTACGATCGGCTCAAGCTTGGGCTCATAAAAATCGTGAAATTCTTCCTCTTTAAATTCATCCTCTATTTTCTTTCTTCCTAAAGCTTCGTCAATAAGTATTTTAGCCTTCATCTTCAGAAGAACTGATGCATAAAAGAGAATTCTTGCAGATGTCCTTAAATCCCTGACTTTCTCAAGGAATTTATCGGCAAGCTCAACGACATCTATATTCCATGGATCTATTTCGCCCTTCTTTGCCATTTCAACTATTATTTCAATCGGATCGCCGTTACGATCGATTCTTCCTCACCTCCTCTCGTAACACCGATTATGGCATCCGCCTGCTCAAGCATTGGTTTTCTGAGTGATACAACTATAAACTGGGCTTTTTCGGACTGTTTCTTTATCATCCTCGCCACCCTTTCGACGTTTACGCCATCCAAAAACATGTCAACCTCGTCGAAAACGTAAAAGGGAGCTGGCTTGAACCTCTGTATTGCAAATATGAAGGCAAGAGTTGCAAGGCTCTTCTCACCACCACTCATGGATTCTAGCTTCTGAATCTTTTTCTTAAACGGTCTGAAGACTATGTGAAGACCGCTTGAAAGTGGATCGTCACCGTCAAGATAAAGCTCTCCTTCACCTTCAGCAAGTTCCCCAACTATTTCCCTGAAATTTCTGTTTATCTCATCGAATACTCTGAGAAAAGTTTTCCTCTTCAGCTCCTCATATCTCTTTATCCTCCTTATTATCTCCCTTCTCTCCTCCTCGAGCTTTTTCCTCCTGCTCATTAAATCATCCCTTCTGCTCTTAACCTCCTCGTATTCCTGAATAGACTTCATGTTGACATCTCTGAATTCCGAGAGCTCCTCCTCTATTTCCTTGAGCCTATTTTTAACGAGATTTAGAGGTGGCAGATCTTCGATCTCGATATCTTCAAAGGATTTGAGCTGATCCTTCAGTTTTTCGAGCTCCAATCTCTTATTCCTTATTCTTTCATCTATTATTCCAATTTCAAGTTCGATCTTTGATTTTTTATCTATTAGGCTTCTTATCTCGTTAAGAACGCTATCTCTTTTGTATCTAAGATCCTTAACTCTTTCACATATCTCCTCCTCATACTTCCTAAGATCCTCCAGCTCCCGATTCAGTTCCCTTAATCTTTCCTCATGTTTTGTTATGTTTTCCCTTATTTCCTTTTCTTTTTTCTCCATTTTTTCAATCTTTTCTTCTTTTTCCTTTATAAGCCTCTTTATCTGTTCAACCCTAATCATGTTGCCATCTATTGCCCTATCGATGTTTGCAAGGATTTCCCTTTTCCTCATAATTTCCTCCCTTATCCTTTCAATTTCATTCGTCAATTTCAAAAGCTCCCTGTCCCCCAACTTCTCCTCAATTTCGCATATTTCACCTTCAACCCTCGATATTTTACAGTTCAAATTTTTAATTTCCTCTTCGATAACAAGAATCCTTGAATTTATCTCTTTCTCCTCCCTAACCTTTTCAGATATCTTTAAATCTATAGAATTCAGTATTTTTTTAATTTCTTCTAATCTTGATTTCTCAACCATGACATCACTTCTTATTTTCGAAATTCTCGAATTCAGTTCATCAATTTCCGACTGAATCTTTCTCCTGGATTCCTCGCACATTTCAAGAGAATTCAGAAGCTCAGATCTTCTTTTTCTTAGGTCTTCAAGATCTTTTCTAAGCTTTTCTTCCTTTTTAAATCCGAAAGGTGTTTTCTTCTTTTGAATACTTCCACCGGTTATAATGCCGCTTTTTTCTATCAGATCTCCATCCAGTGTAACTATTCTCTTGTTATCCATTATCTCCCTGGCAACATCTATGTCTCTCACAACTATCGTATCCCTGTATATCAATTCAAAGACCTTTCTGAACCTCTTATCACATCTTATCAGATTTATAGCATAATCTATCACACCTTCCCTCTTTAAAACTGATTTATCCAGATCAAGGTCGACTTTTATTCTGTTTATCGGGATAAAACTTGCTCTACCTCCATCAACATCTTTCAGATACCTTATAGCCCTAACAGCCTCATCATCGTCCTCGACTACTATAAAGTTCAGCGAATTCCCACCTGCGATTTCGAGTGCGAGAGCATATCTCTCGTCAACATCCCCAAGCTGAGCTACCGTACCGTATACCTTTTTTAGAATTCCCCTATCTCTCGCCTTTAAAATCACATCGACAGATCGGGGTCTTTCGTACTCCAATTTTGCAAGCTCTATCTCCTTCTCCTTTATCTCTTCATCCACCCTCGATATCCCATCTCTTATATCAAAAATCCTCCCTTCAATCCCGCGCATGTCTTCCTTTAAATCCTCAAGTCTTTTCTCAAGCATCCTCAATTCATTCTCATAACGCTCTATTTTACCTTCAATTGACGATATATCGATTTTTTCCCTTTCAGATCTCAATTCGTTTACCTCCATTTCTATTCTTCTTAAATTTTCAAGTAATTTGTCTCTATCCCTTACAGCTCTGTTCCTTTTATCCTTCAACTCCTCAAGTTCATCCTTTTTCCTTATGAGTTCCTCATTCAATCTCTTCAGATCAAGACTCATCCTTTCGAGTCTATTCCTCAAGTACTCGAGTCTAGATTCACTTTCACGTATTATTCCGTTTATACTCCTTCTTCTGACGTTAAGATCTTCGATTTCTTCTTCAATCTTCTTGAGATCCTCTCTCAGCTTTGAAACGTCCACCATAGCTCTTGTTTTTTCCTCCTCTATCTTCTTTAATTCCCTTTCAAATATCTCCCTGAGCTTTACTATGCTCCTTATCTCCGAATTCCTCCTTATGATTTCTTCCTGAATTCTCCTCAATTCAGCATCTCCAAAACTTGCTATCTTCTCTGAAATCTCCTCAGCTTTTCTGTTCAATTCGATCAAACTTGAATTTATCTCTATCAATTCCCCTGTAAGTTTGTCCTTTCTGCTTTCCAGGGTTTCCAGTTCATTTTTAATTCTTTCAACTCTCGATTTTATCCCCAGATACTCGTGAGCCCTGAGATATTCATTCATCTTCTTCCTTTCTTCGATAAGGCTCTTGAACCTCAAAGCCTCATCCCTGTCCCTCTTCAACCTCTCAAGTCTCGTATTTACCTCGGAGATTATGATGTCCAACTTTTCTATATCATTCTTTACCTCCTCCAGCTCGGCAATTGCCTTCTCCTTTTTTTCGTCGAATTCCGATATCCCAGAAATTTCATCTATTATCTTTCTCCTCTGAACAGGTGACATCTCGGCAATTCTCGTTACATCTCCCTGCATTATTATACTGTGATCGTGAATACCAAGATTCTCTACGACCCTTTCTATTTCTGAATAGGGAACGCTTCTGTCATTCAGGTAGTAGTAGCTGTAATATCCCCTTTCGGTTTTCTTTATCCTCCTCCTTATCCTTAAATCACCTATTTCAATTGCAACTTCGGCCTCGTTGCATCCTATTCTTATCAAATCCGTCAATCTGTCAGCTCTGAGTGTTTTTGATGTAGTTATACCCAAACAGAAAAGTATAGAATCGATTATGTTTGATTTTCCGCTTCCGTTCGGACCTGTTATGGCTGTGAAATTGCTATTGAAAACTATTTCAGCCTTTTTAAATGATTTGAAATTCTTTAAGGTTATCCTCTTTATAAACATCTCATTCAACTACTATTATGTCCTCATCTACCCTCTTATCCCTATCACCCTTAACGTTTATCTCAACTATATCCCTCTTACCCGACTTCTTCAACTCGGATTTCAGATAGAGAACCTCTGACATCAAAGTCTCAACAGTTTTTGAAAGCTCCGTTAGCTTCGCTTCAATCTCTTTCAATTCGTTTTTTATCTCCTTAACTATTTCTCTTTTTAATTCTTCAATCTTATTCACAGATAACATTTTCTTTAGCTCCTCTACTTCTTTTTCCTTTTCGGCAAGTTTCTTTTCAAGCCTTTCAAGAATTATATCCCTTTCCATTCTATCTAGATTGATGCTTTATTGTTATTATATTTTTTCATTTATAGCTACAATGCAAACAACATCCCTACCGTACTTCAGATCCTCGAACTCGACCTTTACAACATTAAATCCGCACGACTCAACCATCTTTATTATTCTTGAAGTATTATAAAATCTTGCATTTGAATAAAATGGGTTATCCCTTCTACTTCTGTACTCCTCAGCCAGCCTCGATTCTCCTGGAACCGTGCATATAACAAGATTTCCTCCAGGTTTCAATACATTTCTTATAGATTTAAAAACGTGCATGGGATTTTCGAGAAAGCAGAGTGTGAACGCCAGTAAGACCAAATCAAAAACCCTTTTAAATGGCAGGTTTTCGGCATCTGCCCTCACGACTTCGATACCCCTTGATCTTGCAAGTCTAAGCATGCTGACGGATAGATCAACACCTATACCTATTCCCAGTTCTCTCGCAAACCTCCCCGTACCAACTCCGACATCTAGCCCCATTTTAAAAGATTCAACATTCCTCCTTATCAGTTCAAGCTCCTTAAGAAACAAATCCCTGTTCCTATCGTACCAGCTGTCGTATCTCATCCAGTACCTCTCGAATATTTCTATAACTTTCATAATTCATCCTTCACTTCTCTTGCAGCCCTCACCATAACCTTGAGCTTTTCAAATGCGATGTCTCTCGGAAGAAGCTTCAGACCGCAGTCAGGATCAACGTAAAGCCTTTTCGGTTCGACTACATCTAAAGCCATTCTTATGGCATTCTTAACCTCCTCAACAGTCTCAATTCTCCTCGTATGAACGTCTATACATCCAAATCCCAGATCCTTATCGAAATCGTACTCCTTTAAGATCTTCAGGTCTTCAAAATTCCTGTTTGCGAATTCAAAATCCAGCTGATCCACCTTAAAATCAAGTATTTCTGGAAATATACTCCTGTAATTCCCGTAACACATATGCATCCCTATATAAGCCCTTACACCCTTTACCATTATCTCCACAGCGTTTTTCGCTATTTCAATTTCATCCGGATGAGTCGGTATTGCCGGTTCGTCGAGCTGTATGTATTTAGCACCAGCTTTAACAAGTTCTCTAAATTCCCTATTCAGAACCTCGGCAAGCGCGTATACAGCCTCTTCCTTTGTACTGTAATACTCGTTAAAGCTCCAGTCGACTATTGTATATGCTCCTGTGATTGGAACCTTTATCTCCCTATCCGTTATCTCCCTCAAAAACTTGAAGTCGTTTATGGCAAGCTCATCTCTATACCTCAGCTCATCTACTATTGCAGGTTTTGGATAGTAGTTGTTCCCCCAGACCCTCACCTCTCCGTATATGACAAAACCATTGATCCTCTCTGCAAAGTAAGAAGTCATCTCCTCCCTTCTCATCTCACCGTCCCATATTATATCAACACCTGCTATCTCGTGATCCTTGACAACTGCCCTCACAGCGTCTTTGTAAGCTTCATCCATTGTCTTCTCGTCTATCTTACCCTCTTTGTACATCTTTATAATCCTAAGAAGCCATTTGGGTTTGGGATAGCTACCAACAACTGTTGTCTTCAAGTTATCACCTTCTTGAATCTAGAAACCAATTTCATCTTTTCATATGCCTTTACATCGGGTAAGAATTCGAGTCCTGTATTCGGTGATATGTAAACCTTTTTCAACTCCGTTGCATCTGCTATCTTCTCAAATCTCATCTTCAGTTCATCTATCCCTTCCATCTTCGTATTCCTTCCATCTACTATCCCCACATTTACATTTTCCAGTCCATATTCCCTTAAGACATCCAGGTTCTCATCGAAACCTTCAACGAAATCAAGTCCAATTACGTCAAATCCGAAATCGAGCACGTACGGAAATATGCTTTTTGCAGATCTGAAATAAGTCATGAGAATTGTTTCGGCTTCGAAGTTTGTTAGCTCCTTGTAGACATCCTCCAGAATCTTCAGCTCTTTTTCGTCTGCGTAAAGCAGTGATGGTTCATCAAACTGAATGTATTTGACACCAAGATCGATCAGTTCCGCAATCTCACTTTTCAGAACATCGCATAGATCCCAGAGTGAATCCTCAAAACTTTTATAATAGATATTCCTCGAAAGCTTTAAAACCGTGAAAAGCGATAATACAGCCTTTATATTACTCTCTATTTCGTAAGCTATCTTAAAATCGTATAATATCTGCCCTCTTCTCCTAATTCTTTCTTTTATAACTGGAATTCTGTAATAAAGGTTGTTATCGAAGTATCTAACAAGTCCGTCCACGTAAAAGCCATCTATTCTTGAAGCTATCGTTGCCAAGAAATCGTGCCATATAAGCTGACCGTCTGTAACAAGCTCTATGCCTGCTTTTTTCTGTCTGTCTATTACCTCTCTCACTGCCTTCCTGAGCACGTCTCTATCGACTTCTACATCCAGTTCCTTCTGCAAACCCTCCATCCTTTTCAAGTATTCCCTGAACCACTCGGGTCTTGGATAGCTTCCAACTGTCGTCGTTATGATATGCATAGATCTTTTAAGATCAGTCGTTTTTTTAAACTTACCCTTAAAGCAGATCTTTTTCGACTATTTTTACGGCTTTTTCTATTTCTCTTTTCAGAATGTCTGGTATGTCCTTTATATCAACATCCATAAATCCCCTTATTATCAGCGATACGGCCTCATCTCTCGAAAGACCTCTCGACATCAGGTAAAATATCTCGTCTTCTGCTATTTTACCAATGGCAGCCTCATGACTAAGATCGACATTTGGATTTCTTGCCTCAAGCTCTGGAATTGCATGTATCGTCCCTCCTCCAATTATCATTCCCCTGCACTCCAGATGACCTCTGACCCCTTCAGATTCCGCAACTATGTAACCTCTTGTAGTTACTCTCCCTCCTTTGCTTATGCATCTTGAAACTATCTCTGCACAGCTTCCCTTTCCCTTTAATACAACCTTATTTCCTATATCTATATCAGAATTCTCGAATGCTGCAACTATGCTGTTAAAAAACGCCCTTGCATCTTTTTCAAGTATTGCAAATGGATATGCCTTAACTTTCTTTACCGGGCTTAGAAGTACGTAATTGTTTATAAATGTCGCCCCCTCTTCGACAATTATTCCTGTCTTCGGGAAGACCTCGACATCCTTCTCCCAGTTGTGGATCATTGTAAAGGATACCCTAGCACCCCTTTTGATGAAGAACTCGGAAATTCCAAGATGAAGACCGGAAAGCCTCTCGGATGTACAGCCCGTTATTATGTCTATTTCAGAGTTTTCCTCTGCTATTATTATGTTATGAACCTTCTGAGTCTTTATCCTCTTTAGATACAGACAAGCCTCTACTGGAAAGCTAATCCTCGAATTCTTCAAGGCCCTTATGAAATAACCATCGAAGTCACCCTCTTCTTCGACTATTTTCCACATGTAATCATCTAGCCAGTCGTATTTTTTCAAAGCCTCCTTAAGATTCATTATTTCTAGACCGCTCGGTATATATCTGGATATTAGCCTTACACTCTGATCTACCATTAAAAAGCTTGCAGATCTGTTCTTAGAGCTCATTTCCATTCCAACGCTTTTAAGCTTTACAAGGTCCTTAGGCATCTCCTAACACACCCCTCGTACCCATCTCTGCTTATCGCCTTAAGCATTTCGAACGGATCGCCTATGCAGGCTATCCTTCCCTTATAAAGTATTACCCCATAGTCGGCGTCAACGTATTTAAGTATGTGACCAGCATGAGTTATTATTATTCCAGATTTTCTCCTCTCATCTTTTTTCTTATCCCTCTCAAGAAGCTTTCTTATTGCATCACCCACGATAGCTATGTTCTCCAAATCTATGCCGCTGTCTGGTTCATCTAACATTACGAAGTCGGGATCCATCAGCATTATCTGAAGTAGTTCTGATTTCTTCAGCTCCCCTCCCGAGAATCCCACGTTCAACTCCCTTTCCAAAAGGTTTTCCATCTTAAGCATTCTCGCGTACTCGTATATCTCCTCCTCACTCTTATTCCCAATTTTTGCGCAGTGCCTCAGGATGTCCATCAATTTTACCCCTGTTATTCTGAGGGGATTCTGAAAAACAATCCCCATTCCCATTCTTATCCTCTCATCGGTCGGCGAATTCGTTATGTCCACACCCTTGAACATTATCCTACCATCGTAAACTCTGTACTTCGGATTTCCAATTATTGACATGAGAAGAGAAGTCTTTCCACTTCCATTTGGACCGAATAGAACATATGTCTGTCCTCTCTGAATGTAGAGGTTTATATTTTCGAGTATCTTTTTTCCTCCAACCTCAACACCGAGATTAACAACTCTTAGCATTTTACCACCCTAGAGTTCGAGTATTGATATCTCTTCATCCTCCACTATTGCATAAGTCCTCTTTCCCGTCAGATATCCGCATACCTCACCGGGATTCAGTATCTTCATGCCGTTCAAATTCTCAACCTTTGCTTCATGCGTATGACCGAGAACGAGGAGTTTAAACCTACTCTTCTTTAAAACCTCCACTATTCTCCTGTCTGTCCCGTGATAGACAACGCCTCCCGGAAACTCAACTATATCACCTATTATCCATCCATTTTCATTTGCTATCCTTGTCAGCAGATTTCTGTCACCATCGTTGTTACCAAATGCAAAATATATTTTCTTATTTAATTTTATAAATTCTCTTATTGCAAACGGTGATATTATGTCGCCCGCATGGACTAGAAATTCTATCCTTTCCCCCTTAAGTACTTCTATCAGATCCCTTATCGCCGGCACGTTATCGTGTGTATCCGATACGACTGCAAATCTCATAGGAAACTCTAACCATCAACCATAGATAAGTCTTTTGATAGATATTCCATCATTGTCTCAAAAGCCCTTTTTTCATCATCGCTCCCACACTTCTCAACTATTACCCTGTAACGATCTATCTCCTTAAGCATTTTATAATCTCTGATCGCCCTGTACTTTGTTGCGCAGACAAGCGCCTCTATCAGAGCGTTGAACCCTCTGTTAACTGCCCTTATACATCCTCTAAGAATTTCACCGTCTAAAAGTCTAAGGTTTACGAAATCACCTTTTATTTCAGCTTTAAATTCGCACCAGACTAGCGAATTTTTGATAATCGGTGGATCGAGACTTTCAAAGTATTCTTCATCTAGATCGTCAAATGAGGAGATTGCAAATACTATAGGATCGTATGTCGTGTTCGTGAAGAATCTGCTGCCATTCTCAACATTTTTCCTCGTATGGGATTCGTATATCCTGGCCTTAGCATTCAAACCTTTTTCGTCTTCCACTATTATCCCTATTGGTGCAGTGTTTATCCTCCCGTCTCTGTCAAATGTTATCACTATCACCTCATTTATCCCCTTCCTAAATCCAAAATCCACGAGCCTCAAAACTTCAACCCCTCCTTAAGCGCTAGATATATAGATGAAACTGTAAGATCCGCTATGCTTCCCGGATTTATACCCCTTTTTATGAACTCTTCATCCAGCTTCCTAAAAACGGATATATCCCTTGTCATGTCAAATCTTATGAGTGCATACCTTGCCTTTCTCAAAACCTCCAATGCCGTCTCAATCCCATGCTTCGATATCACAAGCGGATCGATGTAACTGGATAGGAGATGATGGTATGTGTAAACTATAGCCTCATTTATGTTTTCGTGTTCGCAGAAGTAATCAAGCAGGACGTTTTTTCCTTCAACGCTTCTCCTGTAACCTTCTACCAACTCCCTTGCAACGACGTTTTCATCCGGTGAATGCTTCAGCCATTCATAGAGGTTTATCTTTTTCCCAACTATCCTCTCCTCTATATCCTCCGATTTCAGACTTAACTCCTTAACATCAATTACTCTTGGAGAGCACAATCTAAACGCATTCAAAACTGCCAGTGAGTCCTTATAAGTCGTTCTCATGAGTTCGTACTTCACGTTCTCAGTTTCACCCCAGCACCTTATCAGGGGTATTAGAAGCATGAACGATCCGAAATGAACATTTCTCCCGCATTGCTCAAAAGATCTCTTCACTGCCTCGAATATTAGATCACCTATACAACCTTCTCCCTTTGAACATTTCAAAAATACAGGATATACTGCGGATGCTGATGCAAGGAAATGTTCGTATTTCAGGTCTGGAAAGTTATGATCTCTATCAACATTTCCTGATTTTGGATTTGCTGAAACTTCCAAAAGCAGAGCAAGAACACCTGCACTCGCATTTTCTTCAGACGTCCTGAACGCCATGTATGTAAATCTGCAAACATTTTAAAAATAATTGAGATAACTCCCTTTATGGTTAACGTTGAAGAATTCGTTAAAAAAACTGTGGAGGAGATAAGAGAAAGGGTAGGAGATGGAAAGGCCATAATTGCTCTCTCGGGTGGTGTTGATAGCTCTGTATGCGCTTTTTTGGCACATAGGGCAATAGGTAACAGACTGATACCCGTATTCGTCGATACAGGCCTTATGAGGGAAGGAGAACCTGAGAGCATAAAGAAAACATTTGAGAAAATGGGTCTTGTATTTGTTGATGCGAGAGATGAATTTTTCAAGGCTCTAAAAGGTGTCATAGATCCCGAGGAGAAGAGAAAGGTTATTGGAGAGCTCTTTGTGAGGATATTCGAAAAGATAGCGGAGAAGTACAGGGCTGAGTATCTGATTCAGGGAACGATATATCCAGATGTGATAGAGAGTCAGGGTGGTATAAAGAGTCATCACAACGTAGGAGGATTTCCGACAAGATACAGATTCAAAGATGTCATAGAGCCATTAAGGGAGCTTTACAAGGATGAGGTAAGGGAAGTTGCCAGGTATCTCGGATTGCCCAAGGAGATATGTGAAAGGATGCCTTTTCCTGGACCGGGACTTGCCGTGAGGATTGTAGGTGAGGTTACTCCTGAAAAGGTTGAAGTGGTTAGAAAGGCAAACAGGATAGTCGAGGAGGAGCTAGAGGGTTACGATAAATGGCAGGCGTTCGCTGCACTCATAGGAAAGGCAACTGGTGTTAAAGGGGATATAAGGGTTTACGGTTATATAATCGCGATAAGAGCTGTCAGCTCGAGAGACGGTATGACTGCCGATGTCCTGGATATAGATTACAACAAGCTAAGAAGGATAACATTGAGGATTACAAGCGAGATACCTGAGGTTACAAGGGTTGTATACGATCTTACACCAAAACCACCGGCAACAATAGAGTTTGAATGATTATATGTTTAAAATTATGCCCCTTTTCCTCAACTTCTGTATGCAGCTCTCGCAGTACTTCCAATCCTTGTAATCGACCTCTACTATCGAATTTGAAAAGCGCATGACGCATTTATTCCTGCAGTGAAGGAGTCCAAGTACATGTCCTATCTCGTGCATTGCCTCTTTAAGAGTCCTAATCTTCAACAATTCGTAATTCGGTTCCAATCCGTAAAATTCCGGTCTAAGCCTTTTTAAAGAAATCAAAGCCCTTCTTCCGTCTATTTCAGCCTCACCGAACACGAAGTTAAGGTTGTCAGCATATATGTCAACCTCTGTTACCCCCAGTACAACATCGCATACGGGTTCTATTTCTATAAGTATCCTCGTGGAATTGTACTGATTCCTAGCCGTATTAAATGCACTAAAAGGGATTTCTTTTGTTTCGAGTATTCTACAATCGCCAAATACGTTTTTTAATCTGTCTCTGAGAAAATCCAGGATTTCTCTGTCGACAGAGCCTATGGGAAGGAGACATATCTCCATGAGATACGTAGATTAAATGGATTTAAGATTTTATCTTATCTTTAAGAACTAATCTTATCACGAGAAGGCTTATTTCAAAAAACAGTATCATCGGACACGCAACCATTATCTGCGTGAATATATCGGGAGGAGTTATTATTGCACCGATTATGAAAAATCCGACGTAGAAGTGTCTTCTGTAGTACGTAAGGGTGCTGTACTTTATTACGTCGTTGTTTACGAGAAAGAACATTATTATAGGAAGCTCGAATACGAAACCGAAAACGAGCAACATCAGGACGACGAAAGTAACGAATTCAGATATCGTGTAATAAGCAAGAGCTCCTTGCCTTGCAGCAAAGCTGTATAGGAAGTTCATGAAAACGGGCAACATTATTCTATAACCATATGATATTCCGATCAGAAACAATATCAGGGCAGAAATTCCGTACTGAATTGCTTTTGACTTAGAAAGCTCAAAATCCTTCAGCAGATCTGTTCTCTGCTTTAGCGTATCGATAACGACCTTTCCCATGTAAGGCAAAGCTGCAGCTATTCCCATGTAAAGGGAGATCTTAAGCTTTAATATGAGAGGTTCCAGAGGATGTATGAATACAATCTTTGCCCCCTTAGGAAGCAAGTCCTCCTGAAATCTTATGATGAGGTAGTCTGTCACAACTGTAAAGGATAAAGCCCAGACTATTCCGATTATAAGGACTATCTTAAGAACCTTTCTCCTCAAACCAAGAAGTACTTCGGCAATTTCCCTTGCGGTTAGCTCTGCCATTAGCCGAATTTATATCAAAAGTATTTAAATTTAAGCAAAATCCTTAAATTTAATTCATGTCTATATTAAGTGAAGCCGCCGTGGCTTAGCCTGGTAGAGCGGGTGACTTGTAATCACCAGGTCCCGGGTTCAAATCCCGGCGGCGGCTTTCTCCTATTTTGATGGGAAAATATTTACAAAATAATAATTAAATATAATGTATTTTAAAATTCTATTAAAGTTCTAAAATGGAACTGTATACATTAGTTTGTTTATCCAAACGCAGTAGAGAAGGATGATGCGTTAGATCTTATGCACATGCATACTGCTGGGGATTAATTGAAGTGTTTAATTAAATATGTTAGTTAAAAATCAACGAAAAGATTAAATTCCAACAGATTTTTGCTTTTTTATGGCAAGAACAAAAAAGGTTAAAATGGCTGGAAGATTTGGTGCCAGATACGGTTTAAGGGTCAGAAGAATGGTCATTAAGATAGAAGAGCTTCAGAGGCAGAAATACGTCTGCAGGAGGTGTGGTAAGAAGGCAGTTAAGAGGATAGGAAGCGGTATATGGCAGTGCAAATCCTGCGGATATAAGTTTGCCGGAGGATGTTACGTTCCTTCTACTGCCATAGCAAAATCGGCCGAGGTGTGATTGTAAATGACGTATATATGCCTTGTATGCGGTGCAGAAGTCGATGTGGATCTTGAGAGGAATATAATTCAGTGCTCAAGATGCGGTAACAGGATTCTTCTGAAGCCTAGACCTCCCGCATTAAAAAAGAGGGTTAAGGCTATTTAGCTGACCTCCTCCCCGCCTTAAAGGGGGCGGGTGTTCCCTATAGGGAACCGGGTCGCATCTGCCTCACGGCAGGGTCAT
>CAYYFC010000015.1:0-36898 GCA_964471215.1 uncultured archaeon
TTCTCTGCTCGGCACTCCCGTTCGGTAACTTCGGATCATTAGGGACTCATCAGCCTCGCCATCTTCATCGGCTTCGAGTTATGAGTTTCTCAATCGAAGGGTTTATAAACTTTATGACATAACATCAATGTGTCAGGTGATATATATGGTTAAGAAGACGACTGTTTACGTTCCAGAAGATCTGTATGAAGAGTTCATGGAACTAGCTGTGAAGAAGTTCGGATATTATGGAGCTTTTAAGAAGGCTATTGAGGAGGCGATGAGGTTATGGGTAGAAAGAGAAAGAATGAAATCCAAGCAACAATAAAAGGAAAGTTAAAGATTGACGATATTGTTTTAAAGGCTAAACTTCTACACTTGATGAGAAACTTTAGGGATTCCGTAGAGTTTGCTCACAACTTGATGAGGAAGAGTTTAGATGAGAATAGAATAGTTAAAATCATCACAAGTAGAGTCTTAAATAACAGTCATTATGCTTATTCTGCAATACAAAGAGCTAAATTGTACAGGAAACAATCATACCTTAAACTCATGAAACCACAGCTTTATTCAGTAGGTAAATCCAATGAGAAAGGTAATAGGAATGTCAGATTCGTTTCTACTGACAAAGTTCTCATCAAAATCCCTCATGCAAATGGTAAGCACGAGTTCGTTGAGTTTAAAGTCAAATTTGGTAAGAATTATCTACCGATTGTTGAGGAATTGATTAATCCAAACTTTGCATTCTCTGCTGGTGTCAAAGTCGATGAAGATAAATTCTACATTTATGTTCACGTTCCGATAGAAGTCTACAGAAAGTATTTACCAGTTGTAGCTAACGTAAGAGATAATGGAAAATACATAGCATCGTTTGACCTCAATCCAGACAGAATCTGCATGGTCATGGTTGATCGCAAAGGATTGCTTATCGATGTTAAGAACGAGCACTTTCCAGAAGTAATTAACTATTCAAAGGAAAAGGCTCAAGATGTGAGGAGAAAGGCACTAAAGAAGTTGTTTGAATATGCTCTAAATCGCAATGTTGGAGTTTTTGTTGCTGAGAAGTTAGAAAAACCAAAAACTACTAAGAATAGAATGACTAATAGAAAAATTTCAAAGTTCACCTTGAGAGAACATCTAGATCATTTAAAGATGTTGGCTGAAAGAGCTAACGTTGAGTTGCACCTTGTTAGCCCGTCTCATACGAGTACTGTTGGTAGGATGTTGGCCAAGAGTTTTGGATTAGATGTGCACTCTTGTTCGGCTTACGCTTTAGCTCTAAAGTATATAAATTCACACTAATTTTTACATTTTTCTATGTAAATTGTAACGGCGTTAATTTAATAATAGAAAGTAATTTGATTATGAAGGAATGCGTGATATGGACGGTAAACATTGACAGTAAGAAGAAGAGAAGCGAAGGAAGAAGGATACCGCTGAGATTTGCCGTACCAAATGTAAAGCTCTCAGAACTCGTAGAGGCGTGCAGGGAGTTGGGTATATCTTTTAGGGTCGAGGAGAAGAAATATCCGAGATGCTGGTGGGAGGAATGCGGCAGGGTTGTAATACCTAAGGATAGACCGAAAACGAAGTTGATGATAGAGATAGCAAAAAAGATAAGGGAAATTAGAGCGAGAGCAGATGAAAGGAAGATGAAAAAGAGGAAGCATTGAGATATGAGGTTAATATTTTACCTGTCAGGGGAAAATGAATGCCTTGCCAGAATGGAAGTTCTGAATCTTTTAAACGCTAGGGAAATCTGTAGCGATCGGCAAATTTTAATTGCTGAAATAGATAAAAAAGAATTTAAGAAAATTAACAGACTTGCCCTGACGCATGAAGTTTCCTTATTATATTCTAGCTGTGATCTGGATAGCATAGATGAGGTTTTCAGGGAAATTCCTTTTGAAAACGATTGCTGTATTAGGGTTACTAAGATTGGTTTTAGAGATGTGAAGAGTAACGAGCTTGAAAGGAGGCTTGGGGAGATAATATGGAGAAGGGGTGCTAGGATAAATCTGACGAATCCAAGGACTGTTATAAGGGTTTACGTTTCCGACAGATGCCATATAGGATTTCTGACTCATAGAACGGACAAAAAACAGTTCTTGGAGAGGCATCCTGACAGAAGACCTTTCAGACTTCCATGCGTCATACTGCCGAGAATAGGAAGGGCTATGGTAAATATTGCAAACGGAGAAAATCTTCTTGATCCTATGTGCGGTACTGGAACTTTCTTAATCGAGGCGGGTCTTATGGGTCTGAACTTTGTTGGTGTCGAGGCGTATAAGAAAATAGTTTCTGGATGCGTTAGGAATTTAAGGTTTTTTGGATTGCCTGCAAACGTGATATGGGGAGATGCCAGGGAGCTGCCGTTCAAGGAAGAGGTGTTTGGCGGTGTTGTAACGGATTTCCCCTACCAGCGCTCGACAAAACTCTTCGGTGAAAATCTGGTTGAGAGGTCGTTGGAGGAGATTTACAGGGTTTTAAAAGTTTATGGAAGGGCTGTGATTGTGATAAATCGTGATATAGATGATTTAATAGGGGATTTCTTTAAAATTGAGGAAAAATGTTATCAGAGGGTGCACAAGAGTCTTATGAGGAGGTTTTATGTATGTATAAAGGAGAGATGATCCTTGATGATGTTCTGAAAGAATTAAGGAAGAGAAATGCCAGGAGGATAGGCATTCAGATACCCGATGGTTTAAAATACAAATGCCATGAAATTGTTGATTTCTTCGAAGGGAAAGGATATGAGGTAATACTGTCCGGATCTGCATGCTACGGTGCATGTGATATCGATTTAGATCTTCTTAAAGAGGTGGATGTTCTCATTCACTTTGCCCATACACCGATATTCGAATTTAAAAACGTCATATACGTTCCTTATCACATAGACTACGATTTCAGGTATCTGGAACGTGTGAGGATAGATGAAAGTAGAATTGCACTGATATCAACTGCCCAGTACGCATGGAAGCTGCCGGATGTGAAGGTTTTCCTTGAGGGGATGGGATACGAGGTTGAACTAAAAAAGGGTAGCGGAAGGGTTAAAATGCCCGGTCAAGTTTTGGGCTGCAATTACACTGCTTTGAGGGATTCGAGAGCAGAAGCTGTCCTGTTCATAGGAGATGGACTTTTTCATCCAACAGGTGCCAAAATATATACAAATAAAAAGGTTTACAGGTTCAGCCCGCTCGAAAAGGAATTTGAAGAGGTAAAAGTCGAAGAATTCATAAAAAAAAGGGTATTGATTGTTTCGAAGGCTGAGGATT
This sequence comes from uncultured archaeon, assembly GCA_964471215.1. Taxonomy (GTDB): domain Archaea; phylum Halobacteriota; class Archaeoglobi; order Archaeoglobales; family Archaeoglobaceae; genus Archaeoglobus_B. The sequence continues at coordinate 3,255 of CAYYFC010000015.1, forward strand.
CTGAAAGAGGTGCAATTCTGATAAGTAGAAAGATAGGTCAGAGAAGGATTAGTCTGGCATTCGATCTCAAGTCAAAGGCTGATAAGGCGGGGAAAAAGGTCGATTTGATATATATGGATGAGATAGTACCGCGCAGTCTCGATAACTTCCCTTACGATTACTACGTCAACACGGCCTGTCCAAGGATAAGCTACGACGATGTAGATCTCTTCAAGGTTCCAATTTTGACACCTTATGAGTTCGAAATACTGCTTGACATTAGGGACTGGGATGACTACAGGATGGATGAAATATTATGATTAGAAATCAAATATCCTTATCCTCAGCCCCAGACCCATCTCAACAGCCTTTTTAAAAACGACATCGGCCGTAGCTATATCCTGAATCGCAAGTCCTGTCGAATCAAAAACCGTTATTTCATTTTCATGCTCTCTTCCCTTTTTAATCCCTGCAATTACCTCTCCTAGGCTTGCATACACATCGCTAGGTTTTAGAATACCCTTGGAAATCGCAACGTTTATCTCTCCACCGTGTATTGCCTGTTCTATGTCATCAACGACTATTTTCGCTTCAAGCAGTATCCTCTCATCCAGTTCCTGCTTACCCTTAGCATCCGCTCCTATTGCATTGATATGTGTTCCATTCCTTATCCATTCCCGCATTACTATCGGTTTTCTCGAGGGTGTAGATGTCGTCAGGACATCGCAGTTGCATGCATCCCTCACATCACATACCGCTGCCTCTACGTCGAATCGCTTGCAGAACTCCACGAACCTCTTAGCATTTACGTCCGATATATCATATGCCTTTACGAACTCCACGTCAAATACCTCCCTAAATGCCAAAAACTGTGTGTATGCCTGTTTTCCACATCCGACAAATCCAAATACCCTGCTGTCCTTTCTTGCAAGATATTTGGATGCTATTCCACTTGCTGCACCAGTTCTTAAATTTGTGATATAAGTTCCGTCCATTATAGCGAGCGGAAAACCCGTATCGGGATCGTTGTAGATCAAAATTGCCATAACGGTTGGCAATCCTATCTTTGGATTTTCAGGATGTGAGTTCACCCATTTTATCCCTGCTTTACCATCCAGATAAGCTGGCATTGCTCTTAAATCTCCTTTTTCAAAATTCAGATATATCTTTGCCGGCATCTGCGTTCTTCCTTTTGCATGAAGCTCAAATGCCCTTTCAACAGCATCCATAACCTCTTTCATCGTTAAAATCCCTTTTATATCTCTTTCAGTCAATATCAGTGTTTCCATATTTCTCTAATAGATTCCATCTGAGCTTATAAAGCTGTTGATGTTAAAAGGGTGAAATTCAGCCTGAAAGACTCAGATGTGAGGCAGAAACATATAATGCTGCATTTATAAGAATGTTGCTTGCAAAACCTCTCCTTTTACGGTAAATGGAAAAGTTTGGTATTCAAGTTTGAAATAAAAATTTATAGAACATTTCAAAATTAAATAAAAAACATTTAGATAGGTTAACTTAATTGCCAACTTTGTCATCTACTGTTTAAGGCGGGAATACGCAATGAGGAGGTGGATGTGGGCTGTTGGTAGTAGTTTTAAATACTTAGAAGACAAACTAAACACCGGAATGTTTCCGATAATGCCACTTTTAAGGGGAAAGAGTTAAGTGGTGTTTTGCTCGCTCTTTAACGAGAGAAGCAGGATGGGGCTGTCGTGAGCCAGCCCTCAACTCCCGCATGAAGCCTTAGCCGTAAAGGCGGGTGGAATGTGAGAAATTCTGCACTTTAGCAATAGCTCACTTGACTCCGATAAGTTTAATATGTTGAGAAGGAAGTTACATTTATGAAATACGCGTACAGGATCTTGCATCCGAGCTTAGCTTTCTTGCTAGTTACTAAGTATGAAGAAAAGACAAACGTTATGACCCTTGCATGGCATATGCCTGTTGAGGATGATACTATAGCTATTGCAATAGACAGGGACAACTACAGCTATTCACTGTTGAAAAAATCGAACGAATTCACATTAAACGTTTTATCGATCAAGGATCTAGATTTGATATGGAAAGCGGGGACTATGACAGGAAGAAAGGTTGATAAAATAAAAAAATTAAAAATAGAGCTCGATGAAGGAGTTAAAATAAAAACACCGCACATAAGGAAATGTATGGCGTTCCTTGAATGTACATTGATCGATGAAATAAAGTTCAGGGAACATTCGCTAGTCGTTTCGAGAATAGAATACGCATGGGCAGACGAAAGGTATTTCAAAGAAGTCTGGCTTGAAAATTGCGGTATACCAATGCATGTCGGCAAGAACCTCTTTGTCACAAACTCAAGGTACTACAAGCCGTCGAAATCGTAGAAACATTTCCGAATGCTGCGCACGTCTTTGAGGACTTAGACAAGGAAAGCATGATTTGTAAGAAATCTAAGAATTTGAGGAAAAGGATAGCTAGAGTAAGCTGGATTAACATAATGAAAGAAGTAGAGCGGAGAGGTGTTGTCAAGAAAGTAGATCCTTATTTAACATCCAAGACCTTCTCCAGATGTGGGTTTATAGTCAAAGACCTGAAGGGGCAAGTCTTTTCCTGTCTCAACTGCGGATTGGTAATCGACAGACAGAAAAACGCTTGTGTAAACATTTATCTCAAGATGAAGGGCTTTTCCCACAGCTATAAGTGGTGGGAGAGGTTTGTAAGACCTCTCCTAAGCCAAGAGCTGTGGGTGGGGTTGCCCGGATCGAGACGGAGACCGATGATATGCTCTCCGATGAAAGGAGAGCTGAGGTTTATGAAGTCTAAGGGACTGGTGGAAAATTCCATGTATAAATTCCTACCAGTCCTGAACACCATGATCTATCAAATTAGAAGTCATGCATCGGTTAAGACTTCAAAGACTTCCTCTTCACGTCTGACGAATAAACCTTTAAGATTTCTGTAAATCCTCGTCGCCAAACCATTTGTCCAATCCCTTTTTTCTATCGGCGTCCTGTCTATCACTATCAGTTTTCCGAGCTCACCGGCATACGAAGATGCTTCAAGGTTCTTCAAATTACCGAAACCGAACTGTACATCAGTCAGTATTACATGTTCAGATTTTTCTATCATTCTTAAATTCTTCTCATGGTTTTCATCCGTTATAGGCGAAAATGGAGCCTCGGAGATAACATCGAATCCCAATCCAATGGCTGTTTCCCAATCCGAGTCCAAGATGTTTAAAACACCTGCCGATGCCCTCTTCAGCATCATCATAAGCCTTGATCCGCTTCCGCCACCGCATATCATGTGAACCCTACTTTTAACCCTTTTCCCAACCTTAGCAGGGATTATGTAGTATTTTCCAGTTACAGGATTTTTCTTAATGATCACATCTATTCCGAATACATATCTTATATTCTCAACGTTCAAAACTTCTTCTGTCCTGCCGTATGAAACTATCTCTCCGTCCTTTATCATTAAAACCTTATTGCAGTACTGTATGGCGAGGTTTAGATCGTGGAAAGTTGCGATTACTGTCATACCCTTCCCTGTAAGGCTTTTCAGAAGGTTCATGATCTCTATCTGATGGTTTATATCCAGATGCGATACGGGTTCGTCGAGAAGTAATAACCTAGGTCTCTGAGCCAAGGCCCTCGCGATCATAACCTTCTGCTTCTCACCCCCGCTAAGATTTCTAACAACCTTACCTATTAAATCCTCGCATCTGACCATTTTCATTGATTCGTAAGCTATTTCTAAATCCCTGAGATCTCCGAATTGAAATCTCCTTAGATAGGGAAATCTACCCATCAGTACTATTTCCTCTGCTTTAAAACCTAAATCAAGGTTGTATTCCTGCGGGACAACTCCAACAATTCTTGCAAGTTCATAGACACTTATCTCTTTCAAATCTCTTCCATCAAGATATATAACACCGCCAGTTGGTCTTAAGACCTTGGCTATTAGCCTTAAAAGAGTAGTTTTACCGCTACCGTTCGGACCAACTATGGCTATGAAATCTCCCTTTTCAACTTCGAATTTTATATCCTTAAGGATGAAACCATCTGTTCTAAAAGAGACATCACTCACCCTTAACATATTCAGGAATTCTACCCCCCGATAAATAACTTTTGTATAATATAGCATTAAACATAAACTTCAGAGTAAAGGAAACGTTTATGTTTAATCAGAACAACGCATTTTAATGCAATTAAAACTAACGGACTTCAATATCGGTTTTGAGGATGAATACGACAATAGGAGATGTGAAGTTCTTCTTGATGAAATTAAGGATTATCACAGAACACTTCTGAAAGAGCTCGATAGAGCTTATAAAATTGCAAAAAAGGCAAGAGAAAAAGGATTAGATCCATATCCAGACGTGGAAATACCGATTGCTAAAAACATGGCCGAAAGAGTAGAGAAGCTGATGAAGATAGACGGTCTGGCAAAAAGAATAATCGAATTGGAGAGGGAAGGTCTGAGCAGGGAGGAGATATGCTTTAAAATAGCTGAAGAAATTGTTCAGGGTGCGTTTGGAAACTTTGACAGATTAACGTCCATGGATATGGCTATAAGAACCGCTGTGGCTATTCAGACGGAAGGTGTTGTAGCAGCACCAATCGAGGGGATTGCAAGGATAAAAATAGATAGGAATTTTGACGGTTCAGAATTTCTGAGGATATACTATGCTGGGCCGATTAGAAGTGCAGGTGGAACTGCTCAGGTTATCTCGGTTCTTGTCGGCGATTACATAAGGCGTTTAATGGGATTGAACAGATACATACCGACAGAAGAGGAAATTTTGAGGTGTGCCGAGGAAATAAATCTATACAAAAAAGTCTCAAATCTTCAATACCTACCGAGTTTTGATGAGATAAAACTGATAGTTTCGAACTGCCCGGTATGCATAGATGGAGAACCTACCGAAGATGTTGAGGTAACAGGATACAGAAACTTGCCAAGAATAGAGACGAATAAGGTAAGAGGAGGAATGTGTCTTGTAATAGCTGAGGGTATAGCCTTAAAGGCTCCGAAATTGAAGAAAATAGTTGAAAAAATTGGAATAGATGGCTGGGATTGGCTAGATAAATTGATAAACAAGGATTTTGAGAGTTCAGAGGGTGTGAAGTTCACAGATGCTGACTACAAACCAAGCATAGATGAGGAGGAAAAGGAAGAGGAAACTATCGAAAAAGAAGAAATAAGAGAAGAAAGAGAGAGTCTGATAAAACCGAGAGATAAGTATTTATCTGATATAGTTGCAGGAAGACCTGTTTTCAGCCATCCATCCAGAAAAGGAGGGTTCAGGCTTAGATACGGCAGGGCAAGGAACTCTGGACTTGCAACCGTTGGAATAAATCCCGCAACAATGCTTGTTCTAGACGGTTTCATAGCCATAGGAACGCAGCTTAAAATTGAAAGACCTGGAAAGGCTGGAGGAGTCGTTCCTATAACAAGTATAGATGGTCCTACCGTTAGATTGAAGAACGGGGATGTTATAAAGATAAACAGCTATCAGGAAGCTCTAGCCGTAAGGGATGAAATAGAGAAAATACTAGATCTTGGTGAAATACTAGTAAACTTTGGAGATTTTCTTGAAAACAATCATCCGCTGATGCCATCTTCGTACGTTTACGAGTGGTGGATTCAGGAGGCAAAAAACGTTCCAAAGAGTGATTACAGAAGGATAAGCGAGAATGAAGCCCTGAGGCTCTGCGATGAGTACAGAGTGCCACTGCATCCCGATTACACATATCTCTGGCATGACATAAGCGTAGAGGATTACTTCTACCTGAGAAACTTCATAGCAAGTAACGGGAGGATAGATGGAAAAATGCTCGTATTAAAATACGATGAGAGGGCGAAGGAAATACTTGAAGATTTACTGGTTGAACATAAGATAAGGAACGGCCGGATAGTTCTGGAAAAATGGAAGGTACTCGTAAGATGTCTTGGACTTAGCTACGAGTTAAAGCCAATAGACATAAGTGTTGATGAGAGGGATGTCCTGGAAATAGTTAGGAGGTTTTCTGGACTGGATGTAAGACCAAAGGCTCTTACAAGAATAGGGGCTAGAATGGGTAGACCAGAGAAGTCCAAGGAGAGAAGGATGAGTCCACCTCCTCACATACTATTCCCCGTAGGATTTGCGGGAGGTAAAACGAGAGACATAAAGAGTGCGATAAATTATACTGAAAAATACAATTCGACAAAGGGTGAGATAGAAGTAGAAGTAGCTTTGAGGAGATGTAAAAAATGTGGAAAGGAAACATTCTGGCTTAAATGTGATTGTGGTGGATTTACCGAGCAGATGTACTATTGTCCGAAGTGCAGAATAAAAACGGGGGGCGAGATATGCCCCAGATGCAGGGAAAGAACGAGAGCTTATATAAAGAAGAGGATAAACGTTAGGGAGATATACGAAAGGGCTTTGAAGAATCTAAACGAATGGGACAGCTTTGAAACGATTAAGGGTGTAATAGGCTTGACTTCGAAGTACAAGATGCCTGAAAGACTTGAGAAGGGTATATTAAGGGCAAAACACGGTGTTTTTGTGTTTAAAGACGGAACGATAAGATACGATATGACAAATCTTCCTCTAACACATTTTAAGCCTAAAGAAATAGGAATTAGTGTTGAGAAGTTGAGAGAACTCGGATATAAATACGACTACATGGGTAGAGATCTTAAGAGCGATGATCAGATAGTTGAGTTGAAGCCCCAGGACGTAATAATATCAAAGAGCTGTGCGGAATACCTCGTAAAGGTTGCAAAGTTCATAGACGATTTGCTTGTAAAATTCTACGGACTTGAACCGTATTACAACGTCGAAAAACCTGAGGATCTGATAGGTCATCTCATAATAGGTCTTGCACCTCACACATCTGCAGGAGTACTTGGAAGGATTATAGGATTCACGGAATCTTCGGTATGCTATGCACATCCGTATTTCCATACAGCTAAGAGGCGAAACTGCTTTACGGCAGATACGAAGGTACTTGTAAGCATAGATGGAGAAACAAAAAGAGTTACTCTTAGAGAATTGTACGATATGTTCGATGAAGAGAGATATGAAAATTTTGCATATGTTAGGAGAAAATCCAAGGCGAATGTGAAGATATACTCATTCGATAAGAAAAGTGGAAGGATAATCTTAAGTGATGTCGTAGAGGTAATCAGGTCCATATCCCAGGATCACTTAATCAAAATAACGCTCGAAGACGGCAGATACTTTGAGATTACACCAGATCATAACGTACTGATCAGTGAAGGAGATGGATTTAAAGAAAAAAGAGCTTTTGAGATAGAAAAGGGAGATCTGATACCGATTGCATACGGTTTGACGTACAGACTGTTAAGGGTTTTAAAAAAGGAGTACGTTAAGGCCAGAGATTACTTCGTATACTCCGTGAATGTGGGAGATAGCCACACAATGATAATAAACGATGATATAATAATACACAACTGCGACGGTGATGAGGACTGCGTAATGCTACTTCTCGATGGATTGCTAAACTTTTCAAGGTATTTCTTACCTGATAAGAGAGGAGGACAGATGGATGCGCCGCTTGTGCTGACTGCAATAGTAGATCCAAAAGAGGTCGATAAGGAGGTTCACAACATGGATATCGTAGAATCATATCCGCTCGAGTTTTACGAGGCTACCCTGAGGTATGCCGATCCTAAGGAACTCGTTGGAATAGTTGAAAGGGTCGAGGACAGACTTGAACTCGATACCAGGTTCTGCTGTCTCTCTTTCACACACGATACGGACAGGATAGACATGGGTGTCAGGGAGAGCATGTACAAATCGTTAAAAACCATGAGCGATAAGGTTAAGGCGCAGATGAATTTGGCCGAAAAGATAAGGGCAGTCAACGAGGATGACGTAGCAGAGAGGGTTTTGAACTCGCATTTCCTGCCTGATATAATAGGAAATCTTAGGGCATTTTCAAGACAGGAGTTCAGATGCGTTGAATGCAACGCTAAGTTCAGGAGACCACCTCTAAGTGGAAAGTGTACCAAATGCGGTGGGAAAATAGTTTTGACGGTGCACAACAGCACGATAACAAAATACCTTAACATATCCAAGGAACTTTGCGAGAGATACAACGTTTCTGATTACACTAAGCAGAGGCTTATGCTGATTGAACTGGAGATAGCATCTCTATTTGAAAGCGATAAAAAGAGACAAATAAGGATAAGTGAGTTTTTCACATGATAGTCCTTAAAATTGGAGGATCTGTTATAACAGATAAGTCCAGAGGTGTGTTTGAGAGAGCTAGGATCGAGGTAATAGACTTCATAGTCAGAGAGATATCTGAGAACTTAAAAGATGATTTGATACTCGTTCATGGTGCCGGATCTTTTGGTCATCCATACGTGGAGAAATTCAGGCTTAAGGAGGAGAAGAATCCGATAGGTGTAATAAGAACGCATATCGCATGTAAAAAACTTAACACGATCGTATGCAATAAAATGCTCGAGTATGGATTGAAACCATATCCAATCCATCCTCTTTCTTCTTTTAGAATTAGAGAAGACTTGATATTCGATAAGTCCATGATATCTATGGCATTGGAGGAGGGATTTATACCTGTTATACACGGTGATATTGTTTACAACGAGCTGAATCGCAGATTTGAAGTTTTATCAGGAGACGACATAGTCGTAAGCATAGCAAAATGCTTTGAAGTTAAGAGGGTCGGATTTGCAATAGACAGAGATGGTGTTATACTGGACGGAAGGGTTGTTAGGGAGATAAATGCGAATGACGTTTTGAGAATAGGGGATGCGGAGGGAAAATCGGATGTAACTGGCGGTATGAGAGGTAAGGTCGAGAAGATAATAAAGGCTGGGATAAATGCTTTTGTATTCAATGCAAGAGAAGTTGGGAGATTCTTAAGAGGTGAATTCGTCGGAACCCTTATAAGATCTAGATGACTTCAAAAGCAAAGTTCAGTTTAGATGATCGAAGGTCTCCTAAGAATACGATTAAATATATCGTTTCAAGATTTTTAACAAATGAATATAATCGATATAACTTTGAACACCTTAAGGTTTCTACTCTTAACTGTACCCGTAATAGCCGTAGCAAGTTATCTCGTTTCATATTCAATAAACAAGGGTATAATGAACTGCATATCCATTAAAATCGAGCCATTTTTAAGGAAACTTGGACTCAATCAGATAATAATTGCATCCATAGCTGTCTGCTTTATAAGTCCCATAGCCTCTTATTCAATACTTTCTCAAGCTTTAAGGGAGGGTAAGATAAGCGAGAGGGAGGTCATAGCTACATCCTTCTTAAACTCTTTTCCAGCTACGTTCAGCCATGTTTACTCCTTTTTCATACCCTTCGTGATTCCCGTTCTGGGCTGGACGGGTTTCGTTTACATGTGCATAAGGATAATAGTTTCAGTCGTAAAATCTTTCATAGGATACGTCCTGGCTTTGAGGATAAGGGGTTGCGGGTACGTGATTGGAGAAGAGGTGAGGGTTAGGGAGTACAGTTCCTTAAAATCCCTCCTAAAAACACTTAAAAGCGTTATACCGCTTTTAGCAATAACGTATTTGGCTGTCAATCTGGCTTTTTCCTACGGGATATTCGAGAATGTTGAACGTATTCTATCATTTCTACCATTTGATCCGAACGTTATTACGGTAGCTGTAACAGAATTCGTGAACGTAAGAGTTGCAATAGTTCTAAGCGCTGGATTGATCGAAAACGGAGTTCTGAGCCAGAAGTGGACGCTCATAGCCCTTATACTCGGTAACATAATAACGCTTTCGGCAAGGTCTTTCAAGCACTCCTTACCGCTTCACATTTCACTCTTCGGGAAGTTCGGATTAAAACTCGTGGCGTTGAATTCTGCTGCGACATTTCTACTTGACCTCCTTGTGATATTCATACTCTTGGTATTCTTCTAACCTCATTATCAGGTTCCTGGTTAATATGACTTCAACTTCTTCACCCTCCTCAAATCCCTCGACGTCTTCAGGTACTACTATCAATCCGTTAGCCCTTATCATGGAGCTCAGTATACCCGATCCCGATGTCATAAATGGTTCTGCAAAACCGTCTCTGTAAAAAACCCTTGTAAACGTTCTGACACCTGCTTTTGACGGTATTCTTCTCTTTAAAACAGCCCTAACTACTTCCCCTCTTCTCTTCAGGATCTTTACACCTGTTATCTTAAAAATAACCTCCGGAAACACCGTATAAAAACCTATTAAACATGCGACAGGAAATCCAGATAGCATAAGAACGGGTTTCCTGTTAATTATTCCCAGCCCTGTTGGCATTCCGGGTTTTATTGAAATACCGTGAAAAAGTATCTTTCCAATCTCCCTCACGACTTCGGGTACAAGATCGCATTCACCGACGGAAGTTCCGCCCGTTGTTATGACTACGTCCGAGAAATTCAAAGCCCTGAGTATGGCATTCCTCAACTCGCAGAAATCGTCCTTAACGACACCTGAATCTACAGGCTCACATCCGAAATCTTTCAGGGCACAAAAAAGCATTGGTGAATTTGAATTCAGAACCTTTCCAACATACATTTCATCTGCAGATGAAATCAATTCGTTTCCGGTTGCAATTATAGATACAACAGGTTTTTTCAAAACCCTGATGTTAGAATAACCAAGAGAACGCAATACACCTATATCCTGTGGAAGTAGAACCTCACCCTTTCTCAGAACAATCTCACCGGCTTTGAAGTCCTCACCCCTCCTCGACACGTTTTCAAAAGGAGCTACCGCCTTGTATATCTCAACAAATCCGTCAAATTCCCTTGTAAATTCAAGCATAACTACAGCATTGGCGTTTTTTGGAATTGCGGATCCTGTGGACACCCTTATGGCCTCTCCCCTTTTCAATTCGATTGGTTTTTCACCTATTTCTATTTTTCCACCGATTTTCAATGATATAGGATTGTTGGGAGAAGCTCCAAATGTATCTTCAGCTCTTACGGCATAACCGTCGACTGCAGATCTATCGAAATGAGGTATGTCGAATTTCGCGATTACGTCCTCGGCCAAAATTCTGTTACATGCGTTATACACGGATACAATTTCCGTTCCAACCCTTATCAAATCTTCTTTCATTAATCTATCAATTGCATCGCTCAGAGTCATCCTCTCCTTAAATCCCTTCAATCTGACCATAAAGAAGTCTTTAAATTTCGAAATAAAGAAATAGCGATCGGATGTGTGGTCGGTATGAGGGTTTATAATACGCTCAGTAAACGAGAGGAAGAATTGAAGCTTGACAGAACTGTCAGGATATACGTGTGCGGAATTACGGCGTACGATTACTGTCATATAGGTCATGCCAGGACATTTGTGTTCTTCGATACCCTCAGGAGATACCTTGAATTCAAAGGTCACAGGGTCATAATGATCCAGAACTTTACAGATGTCGACGATAAGATAGTAAAAAGGGCTGTAAATGAAGGAAAAACTCAGAAGGATATTGCAGAGAGATTTATAGAGGAGTATTTCAGAGATATAAAGCCTTTAAACGTGAAAGACGCCGATTATTATCCGAGGGTAACTGATCACATAGGAGATATAATAGATGCGATAAGAAGGCTCATAGATAGCGGTTATGCATACGAGGTAGAGGATGAGACGGGAAAGGATGTATACTTTCACGTGCCATCTTTTGAATCCTACGGCAGACTGTCAGGTATGAGTTTGGATGATCTGGACAGGCATAGAATTGAACCAAATCCGAAAAAGAAGGACGTAAAAGATTTTGCACTATGGAAGTCTGCCAAAGAGGATGACATAAAGGCCAAAGCATTCTTCGATTCGCCATGGGGTATAGGAAGGCCTGGATGGCATATAGAGTGCACAGTCATGTCTGCGAAGTACCTCGGTATCCCCTTCGACATACACGGAGGTGGAAAGGATTTGATTTTCCCGCATCACGAGAATGAGAGGGCGCAGAGCTATGCCCTGTTCGGAGTTGAACCCGTCAGATACTGGATTCATAACGATTTCATAACAATCAGGGGAGAGAAGATGAGCAAGAGTCTGGGAAACATAGTTAGGATAAGAGATGTCCTTAGGAGGTACGATGGAGAGGTTTTAAGATACTTCCTCCTCTCGGCACACTACAGAAGCCCCCTGGATTACAGCGAGGATGCTTTAAGGAATTCGAACAAGGCCTACAATTACCTTAAAAATTCTCTTGAAAACCTGGATATGGAAATAGCAGCTGTAAAGACATTCAGGATTGAAAGGGAGCGTAAAGGAATTGAAATTTATGTGAGAGAATTTGTAAATTCATTTATAAATGCCATGGACTCCGATTTCAACACACCAAAGGCAATATCAGCTCTGCATTCATTTTCTGGATTTATAAATAAAAACGTATATAATCTAAATCTGGATGAACTAGAGTACTGCTTCCAGTGGTTTACAAAGCTATGCAATGTTCTTGGACTCTTCGAGAATTATAGAAGAATACCTGTTTTGCCGGACGATCTCGTAAATCTAATTAAGGAAAGGGAAATTGCAAGAAAAGAGAGAAATTTTGAAAAGGCTGATAAAATAAGGGAAAGATTAAGAGAAAAGGGAATAATGCTTATAGACACGCCTGTGGGGACAAGATGGAGGGTTATAGGTTAGAAAAAACCTTTGGGTTTAAATATGTTGGGACTTGTCGTGAATTCGAAGACCTTCTTAATGGCTATGTTGAATGTGTACTTGATCAGTTCGCAACTTTAAAATCAGAAGCTGCAGGTAAAATATGGATCGATTAAGCTCCGTTAATTTTACCTTGTCACGAAACACATTCAAGTTCTTTTAGAGTGGGAAAAAATCCAGATATAATCCAGATATAATATTTCTATGATAAGACATTATTTATCATATAATATAGGTCATATGTTTATCTTTAATTTGCTCGTGTCTTTTCATCATCCAATTTTTTTAATGATTCATTTTTATGAATTAACCAAATTGATCAAGGTAAAGGGATTTCTGGACGTCGTATGTATAACATCAGCGGGATAAAATTCTGCCTGTTGCTTTTTCCGATCTCGCATTTAAGGACTTCAAACGATTGTAGGGGGGTCAGAAAAAGCCATATTTTGATAACCCGGTACGTGACATGCCCTAGACAAAAACTTTTTAAACATCATCATCGTCCTAGTATTGAATTCTTATCATAGCTATTTACCTGAGGTGATTTCTATGAAAATATGGTTGGTAGGTGCTTACGGAATAGTTTCGACTACGGCAATGGTTGGTGCAAAAGCATTGGAAAGGGGAATAATAAATACGACAGGATTGGTTTCAGAATTACCATTCTTTAAGAGGATATCCGAGTACGTCCCGTTAAAGTTTGAATTCGGCGGGCATGAGATAAGATTGCTACCATCGGCATACGATGCAATAGTCGAGCACTGGGAAATGAACAGGCATTTTGATAGAAGAATACTTAACGAGGTGGCAGACGACCTAAAAAAGATAAAGGCATGTAAGGGAACTGCCTTGAACTGCGGAGAGGGTATAAAGGAGTTGGGAAAGATAGAAACTCTTGAAGATGAGGGATTGAGCTTGAGGGAAATAGTTAAGAGAATAGAGAAGGACATAAAGTCATTTGCAAACGAAGAAACTGTTGTTATAAACGTTGCTTCGACAGAACCCCTTCCAAACTTTAACGAAAGATATCACAACACCATAGAGGGATTTGAGGAGATGATAGACGAGGATAAAAAGGAATTTGCGAGTGCAAGCATGCTTTACGCATACGTAGCGCTAAAACTAGGCTTACCCTACGGAAACTTCACTCCCAGCGCAGGTTCAAGCATACCTGCTCTAAAGGAGCTTGCGGAGAGGAACGGTGTACCCCATGCAGGAAACGATGGAAAGACCGGAGAAACTCTGGTTAAGACGACGCTAGCACCAATGTTTGCATATAGAAATCTGAAGATACTTGGCTGGATGAGCTATAACATACTTGGAGACTACGATGGAAAGGTTCTGAGTCATCAGGAAAACAAGGAGAGCAAGGTCGTTAGCAAGGACAGAGTACTGGAAAAGATAATGGGTTACTCTCCCTATACGATAACAGAAATTCAGTTCTTCCCGAGCCTAGTAGACAACAAAACAGCATTCGATTTCATACACTTCGAGGGATTCCTTGGTACGAGAATGAAGTTTTACTTTACATGGGATGCGATCGACGCAATAGTAGCAGCACCTCTAATACTCGATATTGCCAGATTCCTACTATTTGCAAAGAAAAAGGGAATAAGTGGGGTCGTAAAGGAAATGGCATTCTTCTTTAAGAGTCCCATGGACACAGATGTTATGAACACACATGAACAGTTTGAGATGCTAAAGGACTGGTTTAACAGACTTATTGAGGAGTAGTTAAGCTTAAATATATGTCTTAACAATTGCTTTTGATATTATTTTTTGGTGAAAAGCCATGATAGATATAAGCGATAAGATATATAAGGGAACGACTACGGTTGGATTGGTCTGCAGGGATGGGGTTGTATTCGCAACAGAGAAGAGGGCTACGATGGGGAGTTTCATAGCCAGCAGAAGGGCTAAGAAGATATTCAGGATAGCCGACAGAGCCGCAATGACTACTGCCGGTGCAGTAGGAGATGCTCAGTTTTTAGCAAGACTGATATCCGTCGAATTAAAGCTTTACGAGATAAGAAAAGAAGAAAAACCGACGATAAGAGCTATAGCAACCCTGCTCTCGAACATACTGAACTCCACAAGATGGTTCCCATACTTCGTACAGCTTCTTGTAGGTGGAATGGATAAGAGAGGTGCCAGCATGTATTCGATAGATCTGCTCGGCGGAGCAATAGAGGAGATGGATCTTGTCGCAACAGGATCAGGTAGTCCAACAGCTTACGGTGTTCTTGAGGATAGATACACGCACGATATGAGTATAGACGAGTGTGTTGAGCTTGCGATCAGGGCAGTTTATTCTGCTATGAGAAGGGATTCCGCTTCTGGAGATGGAATAGACGTTGTTAAAATAACAAAAGATGGTTATTTCGAATTAAAACCGAGTGAAATAGATGAAATAATAAAGAGGTTTGGCAGAAGATGAAGGAAAAGCTTAAGGAAATAAGAGAAAAGGTTGTTAAATCGTTACCTCCAAACATAAAGGTTAAAAACGTCGAATTTGAGGGGCCTTTCCTTGTAGTTTACGTAAAAAATCCACAGGAACTTGCAGGAGTTGACATAGTAAAAAAGCTTGCAAAGGATTTGAGGAAGAGGATAATAATCAGAGCAGATCCGAAGAGTTTAAGGCCAAAGGATGAGGCAAAGGAGATAATAAAGAAGATAGTTCCTGAGGATGCACAGATAACAAACATATTCTTCGACGACGAGAACTGTGAGGTAATAATCGAAGCAGAAAAGCCAGGAGTTGTAATAGGAAAAGGTGGCACGACTTTTAGAGAAATAATGAAAGAAGTGGGATGGAGTCCTAGAGTAATAAGAACTCCACCGATAAAATCGAAAACTATAGAGAGCATAAGGAGTTATCTTCTGAGCATAAGGGAGGAGAGAAAGGGCATACTCAGGAAAATAGGGGAGAGGATTCATAGACCTATAATACATGCTGACAAATGGGTAAGAATTACTTTTCTGGGCGGATCGAGGGAGGTAGGTAGAAGCTGTTACCTCCTACAGACGCCGAACAGCAAGATACTAATAGAATGCGGTATCAACGTTAGTGGCATTCAGCCGCCATATCTATACGTCCCGGAAGTTCAGCCACTTGATAGCATAGATGCAGTTGTGATCACGCATGCACATCTCGATCACTGCGGCCTCGTACCAATTCTTTATAAATACGGATACGATGGCCCCATCTACCTGACTCCTCCTACAAGGGATTTAATGGTCTTGCTTCAGCTAGATTTCATCGAAGTTGCTGCAAGGGAAGGTAACTCGCCACCTTATGGATCCCAGTACATAAGAGAGGCCTTAAAGCACTGTATAACACTGGATTACGGTGTTGTGACAGATATAACACCGGATGTCAGGCTAACGTTTTACAACGCAGGACATATACTGGGTTCGGCCATAGCCCATTTTCATATAGGTGAGGGTCTTTACAACATAGCTTTTACAGGGGACTTCAAGTTCGAAAAAACAAGATTATTTGACAAGGCGGAGACAAACTTCCCGAGACTTGAGGCACTGGTAATGGAGGCAACGTATGGTGGAAGTCAGGATTTCCAACCTTCAAGGAAGGAAGCAGAAGAAAACCTGATAAGAATCGTGAACGAAACTATAAAAAGAGGGGGGAAGGTTCTGATTCCAACTTTTGCAGTTGGAAGAAGTCAGGAAGTCATGATAGTGCTTGAGGAGGCTATAAGGAACAAGAAGATTGAAGAGGTACCGGTTTACCTTGACGGAATGATATACGAGGCAACGGCAATTCACACGGCCTATCCAGAATACCTTAACTCTCATCTGAGGGATTTGATATTCCATCAGGGGATAAATCCATTTATAAGTGAGAGCTTTATAAGGGTTGATTCGTCCTCGAAAAGACAGGAGGTCATAGATGAATCTGTTCCGTCGATAATACTTGCAACATCGGGGATGCTTAACGGAGGTCCAGTAATGGAATACTTCAAGGCGTTGGCAGGAGATGAGAGGAATACGCTCATATTTGTCGGTTACCAGGCAGAGGGAACTCTTGGAAGGAGAGTTCAGAAGGGTTGGAGGGAGATACCCTTCACAATTGAAGGTAAAAGAGAAGTAGTTAAGGTCAATATGAGAGTTGAAACTGTTGACGGTTTCTCAGGTCATTCGGACAGAAGACAGCTGATAAATTACATAAAGGCATTAAATCCAAAACCTGAGAAGGTTATAACTGTGCACGGGGATGAGGGTAAGTGCATAGACCTCGCGTCGAGTATATACAAGATGTTTAAGATAGAGACGAGGGCTCCGATGAATCTTGAAACGATAAGATTTATATGAAGGTTTTGAGTGTAGTCGGAAGCTCGAATTCGGGAAAAACCGAGCTTATAACAAAAGTTGTCCCACTTCTGATGAAGAAGGGATTAAAAGTTCTCGTAGTAAAGCATGCCAGATTCTTTGAGATGGACAGAGAGGGCAAGGATTCCTGGAAGATATTCAGATGCGGAGTGGATGTCGTGGTATCTTCTAAGGACAAAACGGCATATATTTCAAGAATCAGGGACGATCTGGAAATTATATGCGATCTCTTCGGAAGAAATTACGATTTAATAATTACGGAGGGTTTTAACAGAGCATGCAAGGACAGAATAGTGCTTCTAAAGGATCCGGATGAACTCGATAGATTTAAGTGCGGTAAGATATTGGCAATTGTTTCAGACTTTGAGATTAAAGGATACAGGTGTTTTAAAAGGGATGATTACGATGGAATCGTAAGGGTCATACTGGAATGGTACCATAAACGATAGGTTTATCTTAAGAGCATTATCCTTCATCTTATGAGAATTACTCCGAGATGCCTGGCATGTCTTTTAAACAGGGCCTATCTGGAATCGAGATTTGTTACTGACGATAAGGAGCTCATATTTAAAGCCGTGGGAGAGGCTTTGAAGGTTCTTTCGGAGAGATACTTCAGAAGGGATATAAACGCTCACATAGCTACGCAAATGCACAGAAGGGTTTACGAGGTATTGGGCGTTGAAGACCCCTATAGGGATTTAAAGGAAAGGGCAAACAGAATGGCACTGGATGCATTACCGGTAATTAGAGAATTCATAAACAGGCAGGATGACAGGTTCAGAGCGAGCGCAATTTCATCCATAATAGCTAATACTTTTGATTACGGCGTAATGGGTCATGACGTTTCCGAGGATTTTAAAAACTACTTCTTTGAGATGTTCAGAAGGGGTCTTGCCATAGACGATTTAGAAGACATAAGAGATCTTTGCAAGGGAAACGTCGTGTATCTGACGGATAATTGCGGAGAAATAATAATAGACGCACTTTTTCTTAGGGAGATCAAGAAGATATGTAGGCTTTTAACTGTTGTTGTCAGAGGAAGACCAATTTTAAGCGATGCAACGGTTGAAGATGCAATAATGGCTGGTATTGATAAAATAGCCGATGAAATACTTACAAACGGTATGGGGGCTATAGGGATAATTGAGGAGGAGCTTCCAGATGAGACCCTTAAAAGACTTGAAGACGCGGATATAATAATCGCGAAGGGTATGGCCAATTATGAGAGCATGTCGGAATCGAGATTCAAACCGATAGCATTTCTTCTGACAGCCAAATGCGAACCGGTTGCAGAGGATATAGGTGTTAAGGTCGGTGACATGGTCGCAATGCTCAGGGTATAGTCGAGATCTGCTCTATGAATCCTGAGGTCGAGCATCGAAGTCCTGAGGTTTAAAACTTTACACCTTGAAAATCTGAGTACTTCATCTGCACTCAGACTTTCATCCAAAATAAATTTGCCTTCACCTTCCAGTTTATTGAGAACCGAATTTTCTTTCATGCGAAATGAATAAAAAGCGTTAGCTGACGCTGGCGTTAATCATTATGGGTGGACATCTTTCAGATATTGCAAAACCCTTTTCATACCCTATCCTCGTAAAATACTCCTTTCCTATTGCCTTGATCCTCTTAAGAGCTGTTCTCAAAGGAATTCTTATAACGTCAACGATCGTAGGACAGACTATTTCCCCGTTCCTGATGTACCAGCATATCTCGGGGTATATGTATATAACTCTATTCTGTATCTCAGCCTTTATAAGTCCTTCAGCAACAAATCCCTCCCTAGTCTCTTCTATCATCTCATCAAATCTCCAACCACCTTTTTCGACAAACAGATTGCTTTCAAAGGCTTTGGGTATTGTACATATACCCCTTCCATTCCCCATCGGCTCCTGCTTGAACTTCTCAGCAGTTTCCCTTGTATGGAGATAGTATAAAATCCTTCCGTCCCTTATAAGACACTTCCTCTTGGCAACAACACCCTCGTCGTCGAAGTTATAGCATCCGAATCCGTCGGTTGGATCGTCATACACTGTTATCTCGTTACCGTCTTCAAGTGTCCTGTCCAGAACATCAGCCTCGAGGTTGTGAACTATTTCATGAACAAATGCGCATGAGGTCTCCTTTGATAGAATCACATCCATTTTTATCCCTCTCATTAAGGGATTTAGATATCTGGCCCTTTCAAGACTTCTTACCCTGTTTTTTACCTCATCGATTATAAATTCGTAATTTTCCTCCACTACCTCTAATCCTCCCACACCTCCCACGTATATCGATGCGACACTTTTTGTTAGAACGCTTAAATTTAAATCAGTTAAATTTTTTTCTTCCCTTGCATCGGCTCCATCACTCGTCTCTATTTCTCTGCATATCCTTTCATGAGTGAGTATCATTTCAACGAATCCTTCAAAATTTTTCTTTAAGTCCAGAAGTAGTTCTAACGATTCTTCCTCGTCGAAATGACCCTTTTCAAATCTAAACTCTCCTACTGCCATTTTTGCATCTGCAAGTCTTACACCCTCTCCTTCCCTGCTCGCAATTTCCTTTGCCCTTTCAATCAGTTCTTTTTCCGAATTTCTGTTGCTAGATACAATAGCCCAGCATTTATCGGCAATTCTAACAGCTCTATACTTACTGCTACTTCTATTGCATTCCACGGAATTACCCCTTATAGCTATTTCGAATACCTCATTGCTAACCCTTGATATCTGCACGTGCATCATTATTTATATTTTCGGATGTGTATAAAGGTTATGCAGTGCAACATGGTTTCTCAAGGATTTAAAATGGGATCCTGCCTCGTAAAGGTGGGAGATGAAATGAGAAGGGCCTGTGAGGCTACTCTTAAATACGACGGAAAGTGGTATCGTCTCATAAAGTCTATAATGCTCTCGAGACCCGAGGATTACCTGAGCATATATCAGAGTGGATGCAATCACAGCTGTTTAAAATGTCATTCATGGTACTTTACCCAGATGGCAAACGGATACTGGATGTCAACAGATGAAATAGCCAAAGTTGCATCTGAATATGAGAATGTCGTTACTGTCAGGGAACCCAGAAAGAGGGCTACGATGTGGCATGCGACAGATCTTTGCAGGCATTGCGGAAGCTGTGTTTTAAGGGGTGAGAGAGGGCCTCTATGTCCCAATAGATTGTCGAGCGATAAGATAATCTTAAGCCCTCAGGGTTATGGTCCGGCAAGAAACATAGTTGCGTTTACTGGGGGAGATTTAGTCTGCAAGGCTGAATTCTATGCAGAAGCGACTGAGAAGATAAAAGAAAATACGAAGCTCTGGGTTCTTATAGAAACGAACGGTTACGGTTTAACACCTAAAAACCTCGATATACTCGCTGATGCGGGTGTTGACAGCTTCTGGCTGGACATAAAGGCATATGATGAGAAAACGTATAAGAAGCTCTGCGGAACGACAAATCGCTGGATTTTAAAGACTCCAGAATGGATTCTGGAAAGGGGATTCGTTCTCGAGGTCTGCACGCTATACATTCCGGGATTTGTCGAGGTGGATCAGATAAGGAGTATCGCAAAGATTATAGCAGATCTCGATCTGGAAATACCCTTTACAATCCTGGCTTTTTTTCCTGAATACAAGCTCAAATCGAGACCACCTACCCTTATCGAAATGATCAGGGCGTATGTCGCTGTCGAGGAAGTCGGGCTGAAGAACATAAAACTTGGTAACTGCGGTGTTTTTGCAAGGACAGAAAGAGATTGGGAGGTACTACTGGGTCTTGTAGGTGAGAAGGCAATCGGATGATATGAATAAGATCGGAATTGCCGATTTTACATCTTGAGAGTTTGAAAAATGCGGGGCGAAATCTCGTTAAATTCTTCGTCTGGAAAAACGTTGATTTGACGCGGATTGCAATGAACCTCCAGCGTTAAAACTCTGATAGCGGAATCGATGCTGGTTTAAACGCATGAGTTCTCGAAGGTTCTGGCGATAGCCCATTCTTTGCAATTAGGTAAAACCAAAAAAATTATAAGAGTTGTACGAGATCTAAAGATATGATTAGGATTGCAATTGTTGCATGCAGGAGAATCAGGCAGCAGAATGCATGTCCAGGAGATGCGAAATGCCTTGTTGCATTTATGAGGAGGGAAGGGGAGTTCGAAAGGTATAAGGATAAGGAGGCGGCAATTGTCGGCATAATCGACTGTGGAGACTGTCACGGGGAGAGGGCACCGGTAAATCTAGGACTTTTAAAGACCCAACTCTCAGCGCTTAAGGAAACAGTGGACGTAATACATGTAGGAAGTTGCGTAACATTAACGTGCAGACATAAGGATGAACTTCTGGATTACGTGAGAAAGAAGGCGGGAGTTGAGGTTATTGAGGGAACGCACAGATATGTACCTGAAAAAATATTCCCCTAATCATTTTTTTAATTAATATAGGTTTTTGATTTTATCCTTAGAATTGGATATAAGTTATAAGATATCATATATTAGGATTTATTCCGGCCTATCATCTGTCTGTTGGCTCGATTCAAAATGAGCAGTCTTCATCCAGATTTTAGCCTAATAACCCGAGGGTAAGATTGAGGTCTGATCCCGTGTAAAGATTTATTAGTTCGATAGACTATTATTTTTGATGAAAGATCTAACGAACGGCCTAAAAGAAATAGGGATAGTCCTAAGTGGATCAACTCCCTCTTATGCCCCAGTTCAGCTAAGAAAGGATTTTGAGGATAAAATTGAAGAACAGCAACTTGCAATAATAAAGGACGAGAGATATCCGAGGAAGTTTTTTATAGGAGTTCTAAGAGGTGTTAAGAGACTTGATCCAATTCTTAGGGGAAACGTCAGAACACCTTACGTTGAGTATCACGAGTACTGGAGTCAGACATATCCTGAGATGAGTTATACAAATGCTTATGTTTTCCTCTGTTCGATAATAGATCCTGATAACAGAATAATCGAAAACTGCAGGGTTGCGCCTCATCCAAATTCAAAGGTTTATCTTATGGTCAGGAATTCCGCTGTACTTAGGGAGATAGAAGAAGCGATAAGAAAAATCGTGAAGGACGAGATATACGTAGGAGAGCAGAAGTACAGTGGATTAAAGCTTCCCCTTAACTCCTATTATGCGAGATGTCACATAGGCGTGTTCGGATCGACTGGCATGGGAAAGTCGAGACTTATAAAGGCTTTGGTCGATGAGCTCGTTAGGAAGTACGCAATAATAGTTTTCGATCATACGGGGATAGATTATGTACCGTTTTACAGGGAAAACATAATCAGCTCAAAGGAAATAGAGATAAGTGCAGATGCGATGTCGTCGGTTGTTCTGGATATGGCCAGACTTGATAGGAATACGTATTCGACGTACATAGACATAGCATGCATGACGTTTTTAAAACTGCTAAGAGATGAGGAAGTCCCCGAGATGTTAAAGGATTTGAGATTGAAGGTAGACAAGCTGAGAAGGGAAAGGCTGATCGGGGAAGATAACCTTAAGGCTTTTGTCGAGGTTACTAAGAGCATAATGAAGTCTCTTAAGGCTAGAGACAGTACTATAGTTAAGGCTGAGCTATTCATAAACGAATACATGGATAAAAACTTTATAGATGAGGTTGTGAGAAAGAGGAGGCTGTCTCCAAAAGATGTTGTGCAAATGGCTCTTGAACTCAGGGGAAAGGCACCGCTTGTAGTAAATCTGGGGGATGACACGGAAATAATGATAAAAAGAGGCATAGTATACAATATAATTCTATCTGCCTGGTCTATAGTCAAGGAAAATAAGGATCAGTTAAATCTCGGATTCGTAATAGATGAAGCCCAAAACTACGCCGGGGAGTACACATATCCGACGAATAAAATAATAGAGATGACTGCAAGGGAGGGAAGGAAGTGGGGGTTGTTTATAATTCTTGCAAGCCAGAGGGTTGCAAGAGACATCTCGACTACGATAAGAGCAAACATAAACACTGTGTTCTTCTCAAAACTTCAGGCCAGTGGGGATCTTAGAGAAATAAGCGGATTTCTTGATATAGGTGGTATTGAGGAGAACGATCTAGCCCTGCTTGAGAGCAGGGATTTCTTCATAGCTGGTCTGATGAATCCGTTGAGGGTTCCGATTCTTTTAAGAATTAAAAGGGTTGAGGGGGGATTGTGATGGAGGAGGATCTCCTTTTCTTTATATACCCCCCGGCGTTTCTGAGCGCAATAGACGGGATTAGGAGAATAGCGAAAGGTGAGATAAGAAACAAGATAAAGGAAATAATCGAAATTTCGAACGGGCTTAGAGAAATGCTCATAGACAGGATAAGGATCGTAAAAAATCCCTCTAAGAGTCTTTCATGTGTCGGTATAGATTCCACATGGACGGTACCGCATCTCGAGCTTTTATACGGAGACTGCGCATTGATAATATACGGATGTCTGGGAAGCAGAATCAAGGAGATAAGATCTGAGCCCGTGATATATTCTGGAGACGATTTCAATTCATTTATATGGAAAAGATCCGTTAAGCTTGAGAGAGAAATAGCAATTGAGGTGCTCGAAAAAAATGATATTGATCTAATAATATTTGATGGAAATATATTTCCATTTCCGATGGTATACACAAAGGACTGGAAAGAGTGGATGGAAATTGCGAGGACTATAGATATGTTGATAAAGATAGCAAAGAGGAAGGAGGTATCGTTGGTAGGTATTATAAAAAGGGTTAAATCGAGATATCTCTCCTATCTGATCGAAAGGGAATCACCTGTAAATGACAAGCTCTTATCGAGCATGTTTTTGAAGAACGGTGAGTACATAAGTCTTGGAAGGTTCAAGGATTTTTTACCCAAGTATTTAAGGATAGTGCACAGGGACAGGGCAGATGTGTACATAAGGAGGTTCTGGGAGAGGTGCAGCGAGTTGCCCATAGGTGACGTAGAACTCGTTTTTTATAAGGCCAGAAAACAGACACAGTATGACTCAGCTACAAAGGTTGAAATACTCGATCTGGCAGGGATTGGTGTCGACGAAATAGTGAATTACCTGGCAAACATGAGCACAGATACGGGATTCCCGGCGATAATAGACTGGATAGATGAAATAGTTAGAAACGAATACAGGGTTCTCTCGTTCTTAAGGGATTTGCTGGAAAAGGAGCTTATGAGGATATGCTCGGATGAAGAGAAGGAGGTAATAATTAAGCTATGCGGATTTATGAATCCGCAAAAATCGCACATATTTAAATCCATCTGAACAAATCTGAGGTATGGATCTGATGGAGTTTTTGAAGGATGACGGATTCAGAAAATACCTTGATGTCGAGATAGTTGAGATAAAGGATGGATTTGCAAGCGTTAGAGGAAAGGTCAGGGATGAGTTCTTAAACTTCCACAAAACAGCTCATGGGTCTTATATAATAAGCCTTGCCGATATCGCATTTGCAATTGCTGCAAATTCTGATGGTATTAAAAGATTTGCCTTGTCTATAAAAATAGATTTCATCAAGCCGGCCTATAAGGGAGATGAGCTTGTTGCGGAGGCAAGGGTAATTCACAAGGGGAAGAGGATTTCATTTTACGAGCTTTCTGTAAAGAAGAATGGAGACAAAATAGCGAGGGGATGCGCTATAGCTTATAGGATTGATTAGATTTCGAAGTAGTCTTTTTCCAGATTTTTAATCGATTTCACATCTCCTTCCCTTACTATCTCACCATTAACAAGTATGTATACCCTCTCGGCCACGTTAAACGCTAGATGGACGTTCTGCTCCACTAGGAGTATTGAGACACCCATACAGTTTATGTTCTTTATCGCATCCTCTATTCTTCTTATGACTATTGGAGCAAGACCCATCGAGGGTTCGTCCATAAGCATGAGCTTCGGGTTAAGCATAAGAGCCCTGGCAATCGCAAGCATCTGCTGCTCACCGCCGCTGAGGGTTTTTACCTTCTGCCTCTTCCTCTCCTTTAAAACTGGAAATAGATCGTATACAAAATTTAGGAGATCGTGATCGGGATTTGCAAGCATAAGATTGTCCTCGACGGTTAAATTCGGAAAAAGCCTTCTACCTTCTGGACATATCGATATACCCATCCTTATCCTCTCATGTGTCTTCATGTTCGTTATATCGACACCGTCAAATACTATCTTTCCCTCTGTTCTTACGAGACCGCATATGGATTTTAGAAGTGTTGTTTTCCCAGCACCGTTCGGTCCAAGTATAGCTACGCTTTCGCCTTTCTTAACCTGTAAGTTAATATTATTCAATATCTTGAGCTTATCGTAATAAGCGTTCAGATTTACTATTTTAAGCATAGTCCTCCCCAATATAAGCCCTTATAACTCTACTATCCCTTACTATCTGATCTGGTTCTCCTTCGCAGAGTATTTCTCCGTGATTTAGAACAACAACTCTGTCCACAAGGTTGAATAGCTCTTTAAGCTTGTGTTCGATTATTGCTATACTTATGCCATCCTTGAAATCCTCTATAATCCCGTGAAGCTCCATGCACTCCCTCGGACTTAGACCGGAAAATGGCTCGTCGAGCATAAGGACTTTTGGCTTTGTCGCGATTGCAAGTGCTATGCTGAGTTTTCTCATCTCTCCCTGAGATAGCTTGGATGCTACGAGATCTCTTTTCGACCAGAGCCCGAAATCCTTCAGTATTTCCATTTCGTTTTCGCAAATAAGAGATAGATTTTCGAGGACTGTTAAATTCTTAAATATCTTGATTATCTGAAAGGTCCTAACAATTCCCATCTTTACTATTTTGCTAGGCCTTTTACCTGTTATATCCACACCGTTAAACGTAACCTTACCTCTATCCGGCTTAAGAAATCCCGATATAATGTTGAAAAGAGTAGTTTTCCCGGCACCGTTCGGGCCTATTATTCCCAGACATTCCTTTTTTATGCTTAGGTCTACATTGTTCAGAGCTGTTATATTTCCAAATTTCTTTGTCAAACCCCTGACTCTTAACATTACCACTTAGTGACTAAGTAGCATAATGTTTAAATACTTTACCCTAGGCAAATGGCTATGAATTGGGTATCATCCCTGATGGTGTTACTGATACTGCTAGGCAGCATAGGGTTGGTGAGTGCAGAGGAGAAGAAAGAAGTCGTAATAGGCGTTATAGGACCAATGGCTCTTCCAGAAGGGACTGCAGAGAGAAATGCTGTGATGCTCGCTGTTGAGGAGATAAATAGAAATGGAGGAATAAATGGTTTACCCGTAAGAGTTGTTATAGGCGATACAAAGCTCAATCCGAACGTAGCAACATCGGAGTTCAGAAGACTTGCAGAAGAAGCTGATGTAATAATAGGTGGATTCTCTAGTGGTGTAATGCTAGCTATGATGGAAACGATGGCAGAAACAAAGACAGTATTCTTAGCAGATGCTTCTTCCCCAGCACATTCAAAGAAGGTTGAGGAAAACTATAAGAAGTACAAGTACTGGTTCAGGATAAGTCAGAACAACGGATCAACATTTGCATGGGATTTAGCTGAGATGATAGACTTCCTGAGATCCAAGTGTGTCGATGTAAAAAGGGTTTACGTAATAAGGGATGAGCATATATGGACTGATGCAGTTATGAAGGAGCTCAGACCTCTTCTTGATGAGAGGGGGGTTGAAATAGTTAAGGATGTCAGAGTGGGCAGAGGCTATACTGATTACGAGCCTTTAATACTTGAGGCCGAAGATCTCGGTGCAGATCTGATAATGCCAATACTTGCAATAGCAGGGACAGGGGATGTGCTTGTTAAGCAGTGGGCAGAACTTAAGCCTAAGGTATTGATAGCAGGTCATGATCTAGCAGCAATAGATCCTGCATTTTATGAAAAAACTGGAGGATTGGCAAATTATGTTATATTTATAGCAGATGGTGGTGCTCTAGTAACTGCACCTCCAACTGATAGGTGTAAAGAGTTTATTGAAGCTTATAAGAAGAAGTATGGTCATTATCCAGAATCCCATCAAGCTTATGGTGCATACGATGCAGTTTACGTTTACAAGACAGTATTTGAAATGGCGGCAGAGAATGGAGAAGATCCGTTCAATCCCGATGTAATAGTCAAATACCTAGAGATGATCAACAAGAGCAATCCGCTTGTTCTCACGAGGGTAATAGCTTTTGAATCAAACCACGATCTTGCATGGGGAGATGAATATGTCAGAAATTGGATTTCTCAATGGCAGGAGGGCAAACAGTACATAATATATCCAAAAAGCGTTGCGAACGGAGAGTTGAAGATACCTCCGTGGATAGTCACGAGAACTCCTGTTGAGACTGTTACTCCAACGCATACTCCCGTGACACCAACACCAACACCGACTCCCGGATTTGAAGCTTTAATTACAGCGATTGGATTTATTGCAGCAGTGTATTTGATCAGAAGGTTCAGATGATTATTTTTTTATGATAGAGGAAGTAATCAGGGTAATAGCGTTCAGCCTAGTAATAAGCGGAATATGGGCTCTTGTATCATCTGGATTTACGCTGATATTCGGTGTAGCTAGGATTCTGAATTTTGCGCACGGATCCATATTCATGATTTCAGCGTACTTCGCCATAACCCTTCTGAAGTACAACATAAATCCGATACTGTCATTTGCAGCTGGAATAATTTTCTCTGGAATTGTTGGTGTTCTGATATACAAGGTTGCAATGTCTCCGATAAAGGAGCACAAGATCATGGTAATAATCGTATCGCTCGCAGTTGCATTACTTATCGAGCAGATAGTGCTGAACTTATTTGGAGAGCATGGTATATCATTTCCTTCACTAATAAGGGGTTATCAGGAAGTTTTTGGTGTTAAGATAACAAACATGAGGATTCTTGCATTTGTACTGGCAGTTCTTACAATATTTCTACTCGAGATATTTATAAACAGGACGAGAATTGGAAAGATGATAAACGCCGTTGCCCAGGATATGGAGGCGGCGAAGCTAATAGGTATAGATGTCGAGAGGATTTATACTATCACAGTTTTCATATCCTCAATACTCGCAGGATTGGGAGGTCTGCTATACTCCCAGATATTCGCTATAACCCCTATGGCATCTTTGAAGGCTCTGATATACGCATTTGCAATAGTCATACTAGGAGGACTTGGAAGCGTTAAGGGGAGCATTCTGGCATCATTCATAATCGGATTCATAATAGTCCTGACGATAACTTTTCTAGGTGCGAGGTGGAGCGAGTTCATAATGCTTCTGACGATTATAGCAATACTGATAATAAAACCGACGGGATTGTTCGGGGTGGAGGAATGATGAGGTATGCTATACCATTAATCGCAATTCTTCTAATTGCCCTTCTTGCACCTTTTATCGTATCAGAAGCATATCTATACGTACTCGGAATGTCTTATCTCTTCATAATACTTGTTGTGAGCTGGGATTTAATGGTGGGGTACACAGGATACGTCAATCTGGGACATACCGTGTTTATAGGTGTTGGAGCTTATACGGCCGCATTACTTCAATCCTCAAGGCTTTTCGTTATTCTTCCACCATACATCTCGGTTATAGTAGCCGGTGCATTCTCAGCCCTTATAGGGTTTTTAATCGGCATAATAACGCTTAGACTGAGGGGATACTACTTCGCGCTAGTAACAGCCATACTCCCGCTCGTATTCATGCAAACAGTTTTCATATGGAGAGATCTGTTCGGAGGTGAAGAGGGATTTTCCATTACGGGAATACAGGGGACAGTTGAGAGGTACTACATCTCACTTGCATCAATGCTGATCTGCGTTCTGATAATTCTTTACATTGCGAGAAGTCAGATAGGTCTGAAGTTCAAATCCATAAGGGAAGACGAGGAACTGGCGGAGGCCATAGGGATAAACACGACGAAATACAAGATTCTGGCCTTTGTCCTGAGCTCCTTCTTCGCGGGTATAGGAGGGGCTTTAATAGTCAACTACAGATGTACTGTATCTCCAGATCTTTACGACATACCTCTCATGCTCCTGATAATACTCTCGGCAGTTCTAGGAGGTCTTGGAACGATATACGGATCCATTATCGGTGGATTTCTGATATACCTTGCAAAAAACTGGTGGTTGAAGCCAATAATTTCTCAAATACCTTCCATGATTCCTGTAAGTGACGACATAATCCTGTATACCATACTAATAGTTATAGGAATTCTTATGCCCAGAGGGATTTACGAAGAGCTGAGAAAGGTTGCATCGGCGATTGTGAAAAAGACTTGATTATATTCATTTAAAATATCTGTTTAAAAATTCGAAGTCCTCATAGCTTAACTTCCAGTTCATGGAATCTGCAAATTCCTTTAATCTGCTTATCTTTTCAGATTTCGGAATCGCCATGACGTTTTTATGGAGTATTATCCAGTTCAAAGCGACCTGACATGCACTTCTGCCATATTTCTTACCAATATCGCGCAGCACATAATTTCTCGCCAGAATTCCCCTTTCAAGAGGTGAATAGGCCATCACTGTTATTTCTTCCCTTGAACAGTATGGCAGCACATCTCTCTCAATTCTCCTATCCATCAGACTGTACTTCATCTGATTTACAACAACATCGTACTTCGATAAAAAGCTCCTTGCAATCTCGAGTTCTTCAACGCTGAAGTTGCTGACGCCTATGTACCTTATCCATCCGAGATCCACGAGATGTTCGAGTGTTCTCATTGCCTCTCTTAGCGGCATACCCCTCTTAAACCAGTGTATTTAAATATAGATCGATGTATTTCACATTAAGCCTCTTTAAACTCATCTTAACGGATTTTATCAGCCTTTCTCTGTGAGTGTTCGTGGGTAATACCTTTGTAACTATGAAAACTTCATCTCTATCAAAAAAACCTATTGCTCTACCCACCAACTCTTCGCTGTGACCGTTACCGTACATTTCAGCTGTATCTATAACCTTCAATCCGAATTCTATTCCGGCTTTAATCGCTTTTACCCATTTGTTGTCTTTTGAGTTATCTGCTGTCAGATAACCACCTATTCCCCACGTTCCCATTCCTATCGACGGAACGACATCGTCACCTATTCTCTTAAACCTTACTTCCATAGCTCCAAAAGCCTAGTCTTTTCGATTATTTCTCCGCTTCCTGAATGCGGCGTTCTGAGTACGCTATCTCCATACTTTTCAATCTCTCTTGCCTCATCGGCTAGCATTCCTGCAATCCTCATCATTTCATGGGCCGATGCGCAGAGAAGTGTAAATCTTTCAGAATCCTTTTCCCTAAAGCATGCCCTTTCAGTTATCTCTGATACCTTCTCAAGTATGAAAATAGATGCCATGGCCTTGGCCATTGCATAAGGATTTTTAAACCCCGCGAATTTCATCGCGACATCGTGATTCACAAAAACCCTCGGGATTTTTCCCTCCTTTACAGCACGGTTTATCTCGAACTGAATCAATCTAATAACACCCGTTATCGCCAGAACCTTTATTATATCCGAATTGAATATGCACATCTCCGTAGGATCGAGAAATTCCCTTCTGGCCCCTATCATTGCATCCGGTTCGACAACTATATACCCTACGTTGTCGCCTATTCCCCTGAGAAACTCTTCGGATATCCTATTCGTTACGATTATCGTGGGTTTTTTAAAGCGAGGTTTTACATACTTCGAGGCATCTGGGCAACAGACTATCACTATGTCTACGTTAAACTTGTATATCTCATCTACGATCTCAGGTTTTATCTTGGAACCGGACGAGATTACGAATGTTTCAATGTCCTTTCTCCTCGCTAGTTCGTCCAGTACGTATTCGATCAGTACCGAGCTTCCTATTGCACCGAGTTTAACTATTCCCACCCTCATATCTAGATATACCTCACGATCTCTTTTATAACTTTGTACTTATCTCTGGCAATAGGTCCTCCTATCACAACCTGATCGACTACATCGGCGAACTCTTTTATCCTTGATGCAACGGATCTCATATCGCCGTAAATGCAGAACTCGTCCAGCAGTTCATCCTCTATGTCAAGCCTCTCAAACCTCCTCGATTTTATTATATCCCTTATCTCTTTAACCCTGTCCAAATCTATCCCCTTTTCCTCCAGAACGCTCCTAGGACTCCCAGCTATTATATATCCCACAACTATTCTCGCAATCCTCTTAGCCCTTCTAACATCATCATCTACACATACAGCCGTGCATGCAATAACCTTCTTTTTAAAGCCCTTCAGACCTCTGAAATCCTCTGGATTTGATGAGTTTATCATTACGCCATCTCCTATCTCCAATCCGAGTTCAATCATCTTTTTACCCTGAGCACCTATGTATATCGGTACTTCTCTGAAAAAAGACATTTCAGCATTTTCAAGGCTGAATATCTCACCTTTATACGTAACGTTTCTTTCTTTAAAAAGAAGTCTTATTATCTCGACTGCCTCTCTAATTCTCCTTAGAGATCTCTCCCTTTTTATACCTATACTCCTTAGAGTCATCATATCTCCCGCTGAAATTCCTAATATCGTTCTTCCTCCGCTTATTTCATCAATTGTCATGGCATTCGATGCTATAAGTGCGGGATGCATTGTGTAGGGATTTGTAACACCTATACCTATTTTCATACTTGATGTTCTGTGAGCTATGAGTGATAGAATTGGATATGGGCTCCTATTGTTGTAATGCTCGGTAACCCATACAAAGTCAAATCCGCTCTTTTCTGCTAGGACAGCGTACTCAACAATCCTGTCGCATCTCTCATTCGGTATCAGTTCTATTCCGATTTCCATAAAACAAATTACATGATCTGTCTTTTATAAAAATATTGCTGCAGAACTGAGTGTATCATGAAGAATCACTTAAGATGATTTCCGTACGAATTTTGAGAATTCATCGGATATGTCAGACGAGATTTGTTAGATTATCTGCAGCTATCTTTAAGGCCTCATCGATCTCTTCCTTCCTAAGCATCCTAGAAATCTCCTTAAACTCGCGAGCCCTGTAGGCAGGATAGTACTGGAACATCAAATTGAACCTTATATCCCTCCCCATATTTTCGGAAACCCATTCGATAATTCTCTTGGTGCAGCATTCTATATGATTCGGGAGGACGAGATGTCTTATTATTATTTCACAGCTTTTTCTGGCCATTAAGAAATTCCTGGTAACTATTTCCCAGTAGTTATCGGCATTTGAGTACTTTTTTGCACATGCGTCGTTTCCGTATTTGAAGTCGCCAAGCCAAACGTCAACGACGTCCTCTATTATCTCCGCAATCTCCATCGAATGGTACATGTTGGAATTCCAGACAACGGGCACATTTGATTTGACGTGTTTAAGTATCTTTAGAATCGTGTGGGAGTGCTGGTCGGGATTTCCTCCGACGAAATTCACGTTCTTGCTACCCTGCCTATGTCTTATATCTATTCTCCTTGCAAGCCTGATCGGGTCAACTAATCGATCATCTCTATAAACTATCGTCCAATTCTGACAGAAAACACATCTGAAAGAGCATCTATTGAAAAATATAGTGTGCGATGGTATCAGTTCTGACTCTTCTCCGAAATGCAGGAATTCGGCAGAGTAATAACTCTGCACACCGCATCCGCAAAATCCAGCGGCTTTATATCTATTAACACCGCATTTTCTCTCACAGAAATTACAGCTCTCAAGCATCTTAAGCAATATATCTATCTTCAAATCGAGAAACGAGAATTCTGGTGGTTTTTCTGCTAATATATCCGTATCTTTCCCTTCCTTTTTCAAAACACTTTTAAACTCCTTTTTAATCCTCGAATGCTCTTCTATTGCGGATTTAATGTCTTTATGCCTTTCTGCTTCAATCCTTTTTGCAATCTGGAATTTTGCCACAGCTTCTCCACTGTTTATGGCATGATATCTCTCAAGACCCCTGATCATATATGCTCTCTTCCCTCCAGATCAAGCAATACCCTTCTAAATCCGATTTTCTTGAAAATCTCAACGAGCTTATCCCTTAAGTCTATTACCCTTTTTATCTCATCCTTTCCTACCTCTATTATTGCCATTTCTCGTTCATATCTAACCCTAACAGATCTAAAACCAAGTTCGATTAGTATTTCCTCAGCCCTCTCGATCATGTCTACCTTATCGCGATAAATCCTGTCGAGAAATCTGGTCGCGAGACATGAATTAGAGGGCTTGTTCCAGTTGGGAAGACCGAGAATTCTTGCAATATTCCTTATTTCTTTCTTTTCGACATCCCTGAGCGGGTTTAAAACACCAAATTCCCTGTTTGCAATTAGTCCCGGTCTGAACTCATTGAGATCGTCTCTATTTGTCCCATCTATTATTGTCCAACCCTTAAACTCTTCTGAGATTTTTTTCAGCATTGATTTCTTGCAGTGATAACACCTATTGACGTTATCCTCAACGAATTCCCTATTCTTATCAATGGCTACCCTTATGATCTTGTGTTTAAATCCTAGGAGCCTTGCTATTCTCTTTGCATCTTCCAACTCCCTTCTCGGAACGAATCCGTTATCAATTGTTAAGGCTATAAATTCAACACCCCTGAGCTTGCAGAGATAGGCTATCAGTGTTGAATCGACGCCGCCACTGAACATGACTACTGCCCTTCTAACATCGTTCAGCATCAAAAGACTTTTTAACATTCGAACATATATACCCTATACCCCTAGGCCGCCGTGGCTTAGCCTGGTAGAGCGGGTGACTCGTAATCACCAGGTCCCGGGTTCAAATCCCGGCGGCGGCTTT
>CAYYFC010000016.1:0-31694 GCA_964471215.1 uncultured archaeon
CAGTGAGAAAGCTCCTGAACTATTTCGTAGAGGTTCAGGGAGTTGACGAATCGGCAATAATTCCGTACAAGAGGGTTCTGCCGATTGAAAGGTATGAGGAGAAGGTTGTAACACTTGAGAACAAGGATATCATCGAAGCTTACAGACACTTCAGGGAGAACCTCAGCGACGATTATTTCTTGGTTTTCGAGTTGCTCTTGTTCACGGGACAGAGGTTGAGGCATGTTATAAGGATGCTTCAGACCTTCAACAAGGCCAATTTGGTCGATGTGGGGAAGGGGGTGGTCAAGTACAATCTGAGCTTTGTCGGAAAGAGGGGGAAAAAGGCCTTCTGGGCTTACATGCCCTCAGAACTTGCTGATGAGCTTAGACCAATCTTTTTGAGCGAAAAGACGGCTTCAAAGATCGTGAATTACGTCGCATCGAGCGGGAGGAAGGTTACCTCGCACATGATAAGGGTTTGGCACGATAACCTTATGGCAAAGCTTAGGGTTGAGAAGGACGTCAGGAACTTCATCCAGGGCAGGATCTCGATGATGAAAAAGGATGTTGAAGCTGGACATTATCTGGACTTGGAAGTGAGGGCTGATGAAGAGTATCCGAGGGTTGCAGAAGCCATTAAGAAGATCATCGGCTTTTAATTATTTTTTCGAGCATGTTGAGAGGTGATTCGGGATGAAGATAGCTGAAGGTGGTTGTATATTCATAAGGCTTTTGATAAAGCCTCTAAGGGATAAAAGAGGAGATTTAGGTCATGCAATGTTCCTTACAACCCTCTTAATCTCATTGATGATCGTAACTCCAATAGTACTCATTCTAAAGTTCGTATTCAATTGGGATTTCGATTTCACATATCGGGTTTGGATTTTAAGCGTTTTCATAGAGCAAATCGTTTTAATGTTCCTCTGGAGGTGATTCGCCTTGAGAACGGTTTGGGAAGGTAAGATAAAGCTTGTAGAGTTTGTTAGAGGAAGAGATAGGATAGCCAGATGGGATCCGGAAGAATTCGACTTCGATGAGCTTAAAGAGGTCTTGAAGAGGATTAAGAGGGAAGCGGGAGAGGGTACAGCTTGGCTGATGCTCTACTCTCTCGCAGGTCTTTTGGAAGAGGCTAAGCTCAGGGTGATCTTCTTGCAGAGCGAGATATTCGACGAGGGTGGAGAAGATGAAGAGGAAGAATCTGATTAAAGTATTAATAGTAGTGTCTTTAATAATAGTGGCGCTCTATCCCTTCCCTGTAAGGGTTCATCCGTATGAGGTAGAGAACACACTTAAGGCCTGCGAATGGTGTGAAAGGGTTTTAAACAGTAAAGATTTCAACGAAAGCGATTTCCTCAACAAGTACGGAATTGCTCCAGCACCTTGCGTTGGATTGGGGACTTGTCAAGCCTGTTGCGAGGCTTATCGTAGGTATCACAATTTAACCTTTGGAGAATTCCCTACATACTGTTGGTTAAGCTCCGAAAGTCCTCCCACAACTCCAGAATACGATCTGATGGTTTCCGTAAAGATAGCATGTGGATTTACGCTTGTAATATTGGGTTTGCTGTGGAGGAGATCGAGATGAAAGATGATTTAGAAGAGTTAATAAGAAAGGTGGAATTGAACTATTGGTGTCTAATGGCATTTATGGGAGTGATCTTGTCATTGTTGGCTTTGCTACACTCAAAAGTGAGTCTGCTGTACATCAAGCTGTTGTGCATCGAAGATGCAGATCCCATTATCGGATTGCTGATGGCTGTGATGGGTTTCACGATCACAGTTCTTTCCTTGGTTCAAGTCTTCAGATATTCGAAAAAGAAGGTGATGAGATGAAGCATAAAACGATTGAAGTGATCGTAGGAATTGTACTGGCGATCTCAACTCTTGTTTATGTGTACCATCTCCAGATGGAGATGTACGAAAACTTCATCAAGTGCTGCGATGAGAAATACGGGAAGGGGAATTGGACAATTGTGCAATATCCCTGTGGTCTGTTGAGAGCGCCTATATGCTATAAATGCGTACCGAAGGTGGGGGAAGATAAAAATGCAGATCAGGTTTAAATGTCCGAGCTGTGGTTATTTTTCAGCTCAAAGGCATAAGAGATGCCCGATGTGCGGTTATGCATCAAAAGGATCGCTGAAAGATAACTATCTGAAAGCTGTGAAAGCCATTATGAAAATGAGAAGTGCGATCCTCTATATTTCAGCCTTCTTGATTATAGCCATTACACTTCAACACATACTTACAATTGGCAATGAGACGGTTGAAGTGCCAGCTAAGGTATTCTATGCGATGCTTGTGACTGTTTATGTCGCTCTGATTCTCATAATCGAACAAAAATAGAAAAGGTGATCGGGATGTGGGAGAAGATGTGTCAACTCCTCTTGAGCGAGTTGGACAACATCTCAAACATTCTTTCGATGATAAAGAAGAGATTGGAAGAAAGTTCATCGAGG
Source organism: uncultured archaeon (assembly GCA_964471215.1). Taxonomy (GTDB): domain Archaea; phylum Halobacteriota; class Archaeoglobi; order Archaeoglobales; family Archaeoglobaceae; genus Archaeoglobus_B. Next base: position 2,442 of record CAYYFC010000016.1, read on the forward strand.
GATGTTTTAGAGTTCCTCGAAGGCTTAATCTTTTATGCCAATGGAATATACGAGGCTGCCGATATGATATACCACAAGGCGAGATCTCCTACGGCTAAGGAAATATCATCTAAAGCCTTGCAGATTAAGGAGTTAGCTGAGGAGTTGAAGAGGAAAATAAGCGCAAAGTATTGGAGTTGAAAAATGAGTAAAGGTGAGCCCCATGTCCGATTTGCAATCCATTGTGGATGAGATAAACGGCTTGATAGACTTCTACGATGAATTCAGAAAGGAGTTGAAGAAATTGATCAATAAATTCGGAGAAACAGAGAATTTGAAGGCTGAGCTTCAGAGAGTAGAAGGAAAGCTTGAAGCTCTACAAGAACTCAAATCCTTAATTAAATAAAGATTATTAACATTATATTATTTTTTAATTAAAGAGAGACAGATGAGAGCTCATCTATTATCTCTCTTTTCAACTCTTCAAGCTTCTCTCTTCTCTTTTCTATCGCTTGTCTTATCTTTTCCTTGATCTCTTGCTCTTTCTGTTCCTTTTCCACCAATCTCTTTGAATCGATGAATTTTTGCACACTCTCTTTTATCAGCTCCATGAATTCATTTGGAGCTTTTGATACGAATGAATCCAATTCACAAGCAATTTTACCGTATTTTTGAAAGTACCACTTAGCTCTTGGATCTCTCATTATTTTCTCGATAGTTTCCATCCTTTCTGGCCATAGTGGCAGATTGTATTGTTTGACCTGATATGGATACAATGCAACCCTGTGGAAAATCAAGTTTACACCAAAGAATCGTATAGCATTCTCTACATGCCTTGTAATATCGACACCACTTGGATCTAAGTCTCCGAAATAAAGCACTACTGCTGTATTTGTAGTTCTCTGCTCCAAGAATTTCTTTATCTCTTGTACATTAGCATAAACGAATTCCCAAGAAACATAGCCTTCACAAGCCCTTATTTTGATGTCCATATCGTTTACAGCTTTTTCAAAGAAGGGTATTAGTCCCTTTTTCTCTATCCAAATTTCAATGTGATAGTGTTGGCCATAGAGATAGGGCAAGCCGTAGTATTCATGCGCATGTAGGATGTCGTCAAAACGGAATTCAATGATAGAAGAGGGATGTACGGCTAAACTACCCGAATAACTCGATTCTCCTCTTTTTACATCGAAATAGCCAAAGGGAATTTCACCTTTCTTTCTCATGTCCACAAGGAGCTCATCTAATTTCTTGTAACCATAGCTTGTCAATGGAATCACTTTTAAAACATCTCCTAGATGGTAAAATACCGATCTCACTGTTGGAAATCTCCATTTTGGACTATTCTCTAGTAATTCTTTTACGATTTTTCTGATCTCTTTCCAATCTATTTTTCCTCTCATATTAGGGACTAGTCCCTTATGCATAAAAAGGTATCCATCCCTTTTAACTCATCAATCATGCTATTGAATAGCACAATTCTGGAGATTTAATATCACAGCATTTTTTATAAAAATAGCTTTATGAGTTGTGTTCTTACAGTTAAGCTTGGTTAAAGTTGTAAAATCGTATTAGAAAATCTTCAAAAAATTGAGAAAATTTTGAAGGATTTTTAATAGGGTTCCGTTGAAATTTATTTAAAAAGAGAATTAGAAAGAAATTGGGCGGTAAGGAGCGAATAGCTTGGGAATGGCTAAATATTCGAATTCCCAATCCTTTTTCACATCTTTTTTCTCCATCTTCATATACATCACCTGATGCATCATATGATGCATCGATATATAAATCTTTCTATCATTTGACATAGCGAAAGATATATATACTTATAGGTCATACAATGTATTGAGGTGAGAGGAGATGGAGCTAGTTGAGAAATTGATAGGGGAGATTGAAAGAATAAACGAAGAAAATGAAAGATGGGTTGGAGAGCAGAGTACTATAAGCCATTTACACTACGCAATAGCTAAATCACAGGGAGTCATAGATGATGAAAAGAAAAAGATAACAATAATCTGCGACAATGAAACAGGGTTCTGCACCAATATGAACAATGACATTGAACACTTTGAATTGAGAATAATATACAAGGGGTGGACAATAGACTATCAAGAGCACCACTGCAGTGGACTTGTATGTGCAGGGTATTGCTCAGTGTACAACATCATAGAGAAAATGATCAAGAATGGTGCAAAAGTACAGTATTCTAAGAAGTGGAGAGAGATATACAATTACGAGAAAGGGAGATATGAAACAATTGAATACTAATCTTTATTTTTTCGGTGATCAAAATGTCAGAAAAAATAGTATTTACGGCGCGAATAAGCAAGTCTGGTCGTCAATACTTCATCAATATTCCGAGCGATCAAGTGCCATTGGTAAAACCATATCACGAGAAGAAGCAAAGACTTAAAGTTACACTCGAACCGATTGAGGATTGAACTCTCTTAATTTTTTCAGATCTATTTTTATAACCGAGATTATTTTTTTCGTCTGACCTTGCCACCAGAGGGCAAGGTATTTCGATATACCTTCAGCTCTAACTCGCGATCAGATAAAAAAATTGTGAAAAGAGATAAAAATCATCACGCCTTTTTCAGCGACACCTTGATCTTTTACCCCTAATTCTTGCTCTTCTCTTCCTCCTCTCAGATCTAGCCTTTTTAGATGCATCTATCGCTCCGCTTAATATTTTCCTTTCAGTTCTCGTTAATTTCAAGCCTCTAGAAACTTTGCTCATGACCTTGCCAAGTGTATCTAATTCCCTTCTCCTTTTAGCCATAAAACCACCTCAGCTGATCTTCTTCAACCTCTCCCAGTACTCCCTACACGTCTTCCTCGCACTCCTCGGCAACTTACCCTTCCTGACCTGATTGGGAACTACTATGTTGCACAGCAACGCAAATCTGCTGTGCGCAGTCCTCTTATCTATCTCTCCGCTCTTGTAGTCCTTTATTATCGCCTTTGCGATTCCCCTAAGCTCTTGCATCGTATCCAATCCGCAACTCCCTACGTCTTTCACCTTCTTGCCAAGATACTTGTACCTCTTATATCGGCTTGGTCTGCAAGCCGGGTTTTGCAATTTATTCCTCTTCTTCTTCCTAATTCTCCTTCTAACCTTCCTCCTTGCCATTTGCAAGTTCACCTCGCCCTTTCAACTTCGGACTTCGTCGCCTTTCCGATAATCTTGAGCTTCCCACTCTTCAGCTTTTTAGCCTTCATCCAGCATTTCGCCTTGGGATTGTAGAAATAGACGTATTTCCTCCCTACAACCTTCCTAGCCAATTAAACCACCCCCTTCAAACAAAACCCTTTAAAGCTCTCTTCAAGACCTTCCTGTCCTTCTTCTTCATCCTCCTCACGATTTCCCTATCCCTCCTCCTTATCTCTTTCAAACTTGCTCCTAGCACCAAAACCACCCCCTAAAAAATTTTAGGTAAAGAGAGATGCGACTAGGATTATCAACGCCAAGATTACTCCCATCACTCCCGCTATTAGAATTGCCGTTGCGATGTTCACCGCTGTAGCTCCTTCACCTTCCTGCCTTCCCATGAATACGCCGATCATTATCATTCCCGCTGAAACTATTATGATCAGCGTTATCAGAGCAGGATAGTTGAGCAGGATGAAGTAACCGATGTTTTCGAAGTAAGATCCTACTGCAATTTCGAATGTGTGCTCACTCCAATTAGTTACAGTGAACTCGAACTTGCCATCTGCAAGAACTTTAGCCGTTTTCATCTGCACTCCGTCAACGTACAGGTGGTAAACCCTTCCCGGAATCAGATTTGTAATCGTGAACTTGACCTCATCGCTTGTAGGTGCATCTGCCTTGAACTTAACATAAGTTCTGCTTATCGTATCTACCGTTAAGTTGCACCATGTTTCTGGATCAACTATTATCGCTGAAGTCTTTGCAAGGACTTTTGTTGTCGTGTTGGTCAGATACAGTGTCGTTCCCACATCTGTTATGTTGTTCCAAGCGTTAGTCCAGATTCCTGTTACATTCGTTATCTTGAAGTCCTCATTTCTACTCGTTACAACGTATATCTTGTCATTTAACCTGTAAACGGTTAAATTAACCCCATTCGGAACTGTTAAATCCGCTGGAATTGTTATGTTGAACTTAGCATAGCTGGCACTTCCTACATCTACAATGTCGAAGTTGTAGCCGTTTGCAGATTTCACGCTTGCAATCTTTGCATAGCTGTGCTGAGCTGATGAAGGCAGGTAAATCAGATGTTCGTAACCATCTGCTGGCAGAGTTATGTTTACCGTAATAGTGTAGTTAGATCCGTCGAATGTTACCGAATCTATTCTCATTTGGACTTCTTCGTCAAGTTCTACACTATTACGGTAGTTATTTTGGAGTAAAGCGTTTAAAAGTTTAATATATTCTTGTGCTACAGCATAGTTGTATATACTAATATGAGCTATAAAACCTTTCAGGTACTCTGCGTCACTTCCTGTGTATATATTATCTTTTCCTATTGTTAAGGATTCTGTCGTACTTACATTATAAGAAGCACTAAAGGTACATTCAGCCGTTGCATTAACATATAATGTTACCACTCCGTTTTTTCGAGTAAAACCTGTAAAGTACCAATTAGTAGTAGTTACAACAGTTGTAGAACTTCCACTAGTTATAGACCCATCCCCACCTATAGTTGCTGTTATATAATTGGTAGAGGTTACTTGAATTTCAAAATCACCAGCTGAACCGGGAACAGTCCTTCTGCATATTAATTGCTGTGATGCACCAATTGTTTTTATATTAAACCATCCAAATATGCTAAAATCACTAGTTCCAAATTGCAAACTAGGATTGTCTGGCACTTCTATGTAATCGTTCACTCCATCGAAATACAAAGCCCATCCATTTTCAGTTTCAACAAGCGTCAAATCGTGATCATAGTCAAATTGAGCCTTTTCAATGTCAATTGAAGCATTGGATTCATAGCTTATAGTATTCGTCGCATTGACAGCTATATAGTTCTCAATTCCAGAGAATGTGTAAGAACCCGTAGTTCCAGCACTTGCAACGAAAGAGCCAAGTAGATTGCCGTTCAAGCTGACATTTACTTGCACATCGCTCGGACTGTTTGTGGCGTTCCAATATACTGTTAGGGAGGCTGAAGTAACATTGTTGTAGTACGGGAATTCGATCAGATGCTCTCCCTGTGTATTTACAGTGATCACGGTTGCATTGGCTAAAACGTTGTTGGTTAAGCCGTAAATCTTACCGTCGTTCCCATTTCCGCTCAGATCTTTTATGTAATAATAACCTTCTGTTTCATTGTAGTATATGTTATCTGGACTGAAATCGAACCACAATACACAACCGTCTGGAACTCTTTTATCTATTGCTTTGATGTATCCCTTAGCCTCGTTGAAGACGTTGTCTATCTCGATGTAACCCTTTTCAACATTAACATCTATTGCCATCGTTGGAATTGCTAAGAGGAGAACCAATAGAACTGTGATCAAAGCTATCCTCACAGTCCGACACCTCCCAAAATCACTTCCTTTTCTTCTTTCTCTTCCTCTTCCTCCAACCTTTTTTAGCTGCTAAAGAGTGCTTTCTCGGCTGCCCATACCAAGCCAATTAAACCACCCCCTTCTAATCAGGTGAGTTTAAAGAGGTTAAAAATGGGCATCAATCGACGTCGATAATCGATAAAAACGGCTTTCAGATCTCTATTTTAGGTGGTCTGCTATTACGCATCAATTCTTCTTCAGCTCTCCTTTCGAATTCGAGCAAATCGTTTACGGTCTTCCTCAAGACTGCTATTATGCTCCCTCTCATTATCCTTCTGTTGTTCTCTAATAATTCCACATCAAAAAGATCCTTCAGATCTACTATTGCATTTCCTATCTTTATTTTCATCTTCCTCATTCTATCACCCTTGTCTTCTTATGTAGAGGATGAACAATAGCCCTGCAAAGCTCACAACGCAAATCCAGAAGGCCATTAGCTTGGCAAAGCTACTGAGCAATGGGAACATCAAAACCGATAGAAGTAAAACGACGAAGCATACGGCAGCAGGATTCCCCTTCGATTTTACATAGGCGACCATTGCTGTGAGGAGTATTACACTTAGATATGCGAAGTCTCCTGCCTGATTGAAAAGCCATTGAACTGGCATGAGCAATCCGGGATTTTGCGGATCTGTAAGGTTCTTAGCCCATTCTATCTGCTCTGTGATATTAAGCTGTGGCAGAGTAAGATTTGTAAAGTTCCAAACAGGAAATTCTGGCACTCCGGTTAAATTCGTCAAATTGTACATGGGCATCACCCTGTACTGATTCCTCTCAACTTCCTCACCAGATCGGCTATGAACCAAATGAAGACAAGCGTGTTTAATGTTAGGAATATAGCCGTTATCTCTGGCGGCAATCCAAAATAGCTAAGAGTTGCGGCTATTATCGATGGAATGAACATCACAACGCTCAATGCGAAGTTCAAGCTCTGCCATATCAGAGTTGTTGAGGCTTTAAACCCCTCTATTGTTAGCAGAGACCCACTTGTAACATAGCTGCTGAAGTTTTCGTAAGCCTGATTTAGCTTTTCGATGTTGAATCCGGATTGAACCTTTACAACGCTTATAATCTCCGGAATCGCAAATCCAACGAAGGTGATTGCTAGATCTATGCAAATGAAGAAGAACGCCATGTTCACGGGATTTATCAGCTGCCTCATCAGCTCCCACCCCTCATCCTCGATTCAACGAAGAAGGAAATTATGCTGATCACAGCCAAAGCCCATACGACGTTCCATCCGAGATCCATCCACCCCATGTAGGTTGCGAAGCCCACAACTGCAGTTGCCAGTACAAGTCCGAAAGGTAAGCTGAGAGGAGTTGCTATTAAGGCAACTAATATAGCCAATCCGCCGAATAAGAGATTTCCGAGAGGAGGAGATATTACAATTCCTTCCTTCTTTGTCGGAGCAAATAAAACGGTTTTGAAGTAGATTTCCCCCTCTGTATTGTTTGCGTAGAAGATTAACCATGTTGTCTCATTCGGATTTAAGCCAGAATACATGAAGCTCCCAGATTGTTCGGTAGATTCTGCATAGTAAATGGTAGAGGTTTCGTTTTTCAGCGTGAAGTTCACATAAGTCGTTGTTCCATAAGCTGTGGCGTACTCGAATGTTATCGTGTCGTTGTCTATACTCCACTTGAACTGAACCGGCTTTCCATAAGTTACCGGCTGAATGGTCAGATTTCCAATGATTATCTCTGAAGACGTTGAAACCGTTGTCGTGTAATAGCCTACATTCCTCATCTCCTGCCCATTCGAAATGTAGATCTGATAGTATTCTCCGCTCACAAGATAAACGTAAGTCTGATAGCTCGTATCAAAATACTGGCTTAGAACGGTTATCAAGCCGTTTGGTGTTGCTTTCTTCATTATCAATATCGGATTTTGGGTGAATCTACCCGTGTAATCTTTCAGCTTGAAGAGAGCTGTCACAGCCTGATCGCTCGGTGGAAGATAAGCGTTGAGTTCGACGCGAGCTTGTTCCATCAAATTTACAACATAATTCCTCTTTTCGTAGCCATCGGAGATTGCCGTTAGGATGAAGTCTCCATACTCTTTCAAATCTTTGTGAAAGATTATAGCCGCATTTACAATGCTATCAACGCTTAAATTGTATTGATAGGTCTTACGAAGGTTTAGAGTTGAATTTACAGCATCTAATTCTGTGAAATTCAGTTCATTGTAGATTTTTACCCTTAAAGCCTCATACATTTTCTCTATTTCACTAGCAGTTAGTGTAGTATTCCACATCCTTATCTCATCCACTATTACATCGTTTCCTATTATGTACAGATCTTCTGCATTCGCATCAGCTGCACCAGCTGGAACATAGGCATCATTGCCAGTATATTTTCCATTCACATAGAGCTTAGCGTAAGTTCCATCATAGATTATTACAACCCAAACCCATTCTCCTAAGTTTACATCCGTTGACCAATATCCTGATTCATCATCTATCTTTATGCCTGGATATGCGTAACTGCTACCACCGCTCCATGTCAACCATATGGTATATCCTGTAGGATAGATGTATTTCGTAATCTTGAAAACATTGCTGTTGGTCCTATCCTCTTTAATGTAAATCCAAAAAGCTATGGTGAAATAGGAGACATTTAAGCTGTCACTTGTGTTAATTTTTATGTAGCTATTGCCTCCAGTATCTGGGAATTCCAAAGCATAGCCATATCTTCCAACAACCCATGTACAATTGCTTATAACTCCATCATTTCCATTTCCACTCTGATCACTTGTAATTGTCCCAGTTCCTTCATCCAATGGTAGATAGAGAACTAAATTAGACGATTTTTCAATTGGTGGAGTTACAGCGTCCGCACTAGCTTTACCAATTATACATATTATTAGTATTAATAAAAAAACAATTGTAAACCTCTTCATCTCACTCCCACCAGAACTTCTCATGCGCCTCCTTCTGCGTTGCCCTGACGAACAGCCACACGAAGACCCAGATGATTATTATGTACGGTATAGCCGTTAGAACTAGAGCTATGAAATTGGCCAAGTCTATTATCTCCTGACAACCCGTACCCTGCCCGAACCAAAGCATCAGAGCTTTCACATAGCTGAACATCGGATAGAAGATGAATCCGTAAACTATTGTTACAACGAAGATTATTACGAAGGCTTGAATCCAATCCTGAGCCCCCACTACTTCATCACCTCCTTTAAGATTTTATCCACTTCGAACAGATCCAAGACCGGCATTTCGGTGATCCATTTAGTTTCCAAGACCTGTCTTTCGACTTCTCTGATCTTCCTGAAGACATCTTTTGGAAGTGTAACAGATGGAGGAGATGGAGTATAAGGTGGAGATCTCGATGTCGGTGGCTTAGATACTGGTGGCCTTGAAGGTGCACCTGGTGTAAGGGTTATGGGCTTTGAAGGAATTTCAATTGAAGGTCTTACACTGGGATTCGTGTAATAGGATGTTATCTTGGACACCTGATTCATTATACTCGATGTAATGGAGCTGAAATCTGGCGGTCTTATGCTAGGTGGAGTTATGCTTGGAGGCTGAACATTAAAGAATGAACTTACTCCTTGTGAAGTTGTCGGTCTAGAGGATTTGCCTATTTCCCTTATCCTCGATGATGGCTCAAATAAAATACTTGAGCTCTTTTCAACATTTCTGATCGCACTGTAGATACTCGATTCCACTTCTCTGAGCCTTGCAATTTGAGAGCTTATCTCTTTTGAATAGTTCTCGATAACCTCTTTCATCGAGAGCTTTTCCTTTCGATAAATCAACTCTCTTCTCTCCCTCTCTGGCATCTCCTTCGCAATTCTGCTAAGTTCCTCCTTTGTGGGCAATCTCTTCTTTTCGAGAATGAATTTAGCCACAGGTGTTTCTATCTTCTTCCCGAACTCTTTTGAAACGAGATCGACATACCTTATCAAGTTCTTCTCTATGTTCAACCTCAGCTCTCTTTCATAAGCCGTCAGGATTTCTATCAGATCGTTTATATCCTTCCATCTTCCCTCGTGTACTGGCTTAATCTCCCTCCCCTTCAACACATGGCCTCCTTCCAGCTTTCTCGCCGTCTGCTCGCTCAACCTCATTATCTTAAGCCCTTCAACCTTCAACGGCTTCTGCCTTTCGAATCCGTATCTTATAGCACTTCTTTTACTCAATCCCAATTCATATTTCTCCTCCTTTTCGAATATCTCAATTCCCTTAACCCATCCCTCCTTCGTCCTGAAATAGACTTTCGGCTTTCCCTTTTCGAGCCCTTCAATCCTGTACTCAACTCCTGCCTTGTCGAGCCTCTTTTTTAGCTCGTTCGTGAACTTCTCAACATTATCGACCACAACTTCGATATCTTTCGGCTCTCTAGTCATCCACTCTCCCATTTGAAGCTTCTGTGCTACAGAACCGTAAACCTCCAACTTGCCCTTGTAGGATTTAATAGCTTCAGCAACTACAGGCTTAGCCTCTTCGGGTATGTTCTTACTCAGAATTTCGAACTTCTTTGGCTCAATAACAGGTTTTTTCGTTTCGTAAACCTTCTTAGTCATCTCATGTGCGAGCTTGAATATTTCGGCAGTCGTTTCCTTCGTATAAGCTTCAAGGGTTTTCTTGAAGAATTCCGTTTCGAGCTTAGAATAGGCTGTAACTCCTTTGCTTGCGATCCTCTCAAAAGTCTTTAAAGGTGGCTCTCTTCCTCCCAAAGCAACCCCTTCCCTCGTTATCGTTACAAGAGGTTTCTCCATCACATGCAGTGTAATGCCGTATCTAACCCTCTCTCCCGCTAAAGTCGTCAGAGATGCGAATGCCGGCTTTGGTATAGGTTTTGAAGCCAACGATGCCCCTTTTCCTATCGCATAGCCACCTATGAGTTCACCTGTCAGCTCACCAGCTGTAAACGGCTCACCTTGTACAGCTTCCATAACCCTTCTGGGAATCGACTCTATCCATTCCCAAGTTCCCACCACAGCTTCTTTCCCTGCTTCAATAGGTTTTTTCTCGACGGTTGCCTTCTTGATTATTTCGTAAGTCCCCTTTCCTATCTTTACGATGCCAGAAGCAACGCCTAAAGCGAAGAGCTTAGATCCTGCCTTTAATCTTCCTAAGAATCCTTTAGCTCTATCTCCTTCGTATTCTGCTTCAGCTCTTTCCTTGGCAATCCAATAAAGAGCTTCATCCGTCTTCTTCTCCACTACATCCCTCTTATCTTCAACCTTTTCCTCTTCAGCCCTTATTTCGATGTGCGGAATCTCTACCTTCTTGTATTCAATCGTTACACCGTACTTATTCGCAACATCCTTCACCACATCTTCAAATCTCTCTCCGGCATTCACCCTTCGCATTATCTCTTGTTCTATTCGCTTTTCGAGCTCTCGCTTTCCTTCATCGACCAATCCCTTTCTAACCTCTGGACTTTCACCCGCAGATGGCTCTACAGTTGTGGGATGCAGGCTTGAAGATCCTGATGCTCCACCAGAAGAATGAGACACCATAGATCCTGAACTTGCTCTTGATCTCAGTCCTCCTTCCCCACCAATTAATCCTGACGACGAGCTCGAAGAATGGGAAGATCTACCAGATCCTGAACTAGCCCTCGACCTCAGACCCCCCTCTCCTCCGATCAGTCCAGAGCTATTGGATTTACCGCTGTAATAACTCCTCGAAGCTATTATATCTATATTAACCATATCCCACACCTCACTTAATTTGTACGGGCTGTTGCGGTTGCGGAATTACTCCTTGAACCGCTCCTTGCACTCCAACTCCTCCGTGGAATATGAAGATGTAGATTCCTGCTATTACGATGAACATTATTATGATCAAGACGATTATCTTCGCCAGTCCAGCCCATTCGTCTCTGAACGGCTTCATTATGTCCAAGAGCATCTTTACACTCGTCTTCGTTATCAATTCCGCTTGGAAGTAAGCGTTCGAGCTGACTAAATAGTTGTAGGCGAACATCGGATCTATCTTCCTGAAGAACTCCCATTCGAAATACTGATTGAGCATCCCCTTCGGAACTGCTGTGTCCTCGACAACGACGTAATCCTCATCCGCCTTTTTATCCCTTCTCCTCAACCTTAACATCCTCAACAACCTCCTTCTCCTCTATCGATTTAATTCCCCTCTGTATGAGCTCCTCCTGATAGGCGAAGAAGTCATCCAATGTCTTTATCTTCTTACCCTCCTCCAACGCCAATTTCATCACCTTCTTGAAGTCCTCTGGATCGATTCCGTATTCCTTTTCGAGCCAATCGAAGAACGCTATGAGCTTGAAGTTGAGCGCTTTTCCGGAGCCCCTGTAGAGGAACATCACTGGCACTCCGTCCCACCAAACCACCGAGTCCCAATCAATGGGAACTCTAGTCCCGTACTTCTTGTCGAAAACTGCGTAACCGCTATCCACATTGCACGGAATGGGATAAGCCCTTCTGCTCTCGCTCACTATGAATGGGCAGAACTTCTTCCCCAATTTTGCATCCAAAACCTTAAATCCGTTCGGAATCGAAAGTCTTATCATTATCAGCAAGAAGGAGGCTATTATTCCACAAGCGATCGATATGAGGTGCTTATTCATGACAACTCCAGCGATAGAGCCTAAGAGCAGTAAAAACATCAGAAAGTCCAAAAACCTACCCACTATTCATACACCTCCTCCTTCTGATTTTTACCTCCGCCGAAAAACTCAAAAATCCTTTCTTTCAGACTCTTTTCCTTGACCTCCGGCTTCGGAGTTGGAACAACATGCCTCTCTATCACCTGTGGCGTAGCTCCAGCGACGTATTCAAGCCCCTTGCCATGTAAACTCTTCTGCAATCTTTGAGTCAGCAAATCTTTTATGGGTATTCTCGAGTAGAGGATATCTGGATTGAGGTCTATTTCTCTAGGCGTCATATTCGCGAGCTCATAGGCCAGATTTATGTCCACACTAAGCTTCTGACTCACGACATCTCTAGTCGTTACAATCGTCGTCGCCGCATCCTTTCCTAGCTGAGGATACTTCTTTAGAATGTCTGGTGGCAGATCCACATAGCTTATGAATATTCTCGGATCGTCGGCAGCTCTTCTCGCTGTAGCCACTCTCGCCTCGAGCTCGTACTTCTCATCTTTGCTGTCGTTGTTTGAATTCAGGAGATGATGGACTATCATCCTCGTCAGCTTGCTCTTCATATACTTCCTCCTTCTAATCTCCTCAAGCGACATGCCTAGCCCTCCACAAATCCCATACGGCTGCGAAAAATCTTATCAAGCTCAATAAGGCAAAGAGGAAGAAGATTAATGCCATCGTGAAATCGGCCGTTACATACCTTACAAACTGAGAATAGACTTCATTTGTTGTTTCGTTGTGCCAAACATAGAATCTGTGGAATTCCAAGCTTAAGCTGCCGATCATCGCAACGGAGTTAAGTCCCAGACTGATCAATGGTAGGGCTATGCTTATAAAGGTGTTCCTCTTCGCAAAAAGCATTTCGAATAGCGTTAGGAGAAAAAAGAGTATGGCTAGGGGTGCTAGGATGTTAAAAAAATAGAGTAACATTCTTGAGCCCTCGCCGCTTTATTAGACTCCTCCTCCGCCACCGCCGAGTCTTCCTCTGAAGAACGCTATTATGATTGCACCGACCATTGCGATTATGAGTAATATGATGAAGTTGAACATAGCTCCTCCGAAGCTAGCCATAGAGGTTAGGAAGTTCGTTGCAGTAGTGCTCATGTTCGTATCCGTAATACTGCCAGCCAGATCAACTCCAATGCCCAATGTGTAGTAGTAGATTACGCCGACGATTGCCAATGTTATCAATGCAGCAGCTACAGCTGTAACCGTGTCCGTTACTCCTCTCTTGTCCTTAGCAACCCTTTCAAACCACTCAACAGTTGCGACGAGCCATCCTATAAGCCTCACTAACATCCCGATTCTCACCTCCTTGAAAAATCTTGAAAAAACCAATTTATAATGGGAATAGGATCGACGTCGATCGACAACATTTAATAATTTAGAAATTTAAAAAATCATTGTGAAGCAAGAGGATTTTGGACTTGAAGATTTGCTTAAAATTATAAAACCGAAAAAAATTAGCCCGAGAAGTGTAACAAGAAGTGGTAATGGTTCTTATTTCATATACATACCCAAGTCCTTCGCCAGAGGGACTAAAGAAGTTACTCTTCTCGAAATCGATGATGACACCCTTATAATTACAAAGAAGAGTGTAGGTGCTCTGTTATGAGGATTCCCGAGCTCAGAGAGTTTCAATTCGGACTCGAAAACCTATTGGGAAGAGCCTTACTTATCGCAATCGAGAACAGTGCAAACGATGCAATAAGCTTTTATGAAGCTGTAAGGACTGCTGAAAATGTTTTCAAGCCGTTTGCAACAGATGATGAATTGGAGAAGCTGAAGAGGATAGACGAGACCTACAACGTTTTGAACGAGGTTAAGGGTGCGGAGTCGTACGAGGTTGCAAAAGTCGCCTGTAAGTTAGGGGATGCTCTCGGTATAGGATCTCTTCTCATTGAAAAGGATAGGGAAATGGAAGGCATGATTAAAGAGGTTGCTAGGATGAAGCTAGGAATCCTCATGAGGATTTACTGGCGACTTTTCTACGCTGACGGAGTTAAGAAGCCCCAGAGGTTGAAATACGTCGATGACGATATTAAAAAGTTGGTGGAGGAGGTCGAGTATGAGTGAAGTTGCAGAGGTTAGCGAGGAGTACAGGGTTGTCTTTTCGAAGGCGAATTATCTCGAGGCTAGTAAAAAGAAGAGATTTCTGAACATCCTCGTCAACAACTACAAGGAATTGGCTTATGAGGATGCCTTGAGCGTTATGGTCGCATGTGTAGGTGAGCCAGGTAGCGGTAAGAGTACATTGGCGATGCAGATTGCCATGAAGGTTGATCCAGATTTCGATGTGGAAGAGAACATAGTATGGGATGTTAAGGATTTGATTGAGAAGGTTAGAAGTGAAAGGGAAAGGGCTTTCGTTTATGAAGAGGCGGGAGTTACGATCTTCTCCAGGGACTTCATGACTAAGATAAACAAAGCCATGTCGAGGATTGCCCAAACGTACAGGTTCACGAAGAATGTGATAGTTTTCAATCTGCCACACATAAGTCTTGTGGATAAGAATATCAGGATCTTCCTGAGAAATGTACATCTCACAGCCGTTTTCAAGGAGAAAATTGATAAGATTCTTCCAGAGGAGGAGTTGAAGAAGATAAAGGTTAAGAAGGATGAAGGGGATAAGATCGTCGTTCAATGGAGGGCTTTCTACCCTTGGCGTTATAGAACGCTTTGGGTCGATGATTTGATCTGGAGAGAACCTGAAAAGATTTCTTACGACGGAGCTTCGATTGAAATGGGTTGGATTCCCTTTGAAAAGTTGCCAGATAGGATTTACAAGAGGTATGAGAAGATCAAAGAGGAGTGGTGGGAGGAGAAGGGTGAAGAGTGGTTGGAAGACGTTGTAACGAGTAAGAGGGATGCTAGGTTCAAGAAGAGGATAATGCTTGGTGTTAAGAGGTTGCATGAGATGGGATTCTCTTTAGATGAGATCGCTAAGATCTTCGGATATGAAGATAGTAGGCAAATTCAAAGATATCTCACAAGAGACTTACAACAAGTCGTCGTCTCTTAGTTATAATATATAACAAGAGCGTGATTCTCAATGCTCCAAGCCGTAAGTCAAAATAAAGACATTGTAAGAAGAGATAGGATTTTCATGTACTTCGAACTATCTCTGATTACAATCGCCTTATTTGGCATGATTTATCTATTATTTGTATTAAATGATTTAAATATTTTTATAAATAACTATTATAATTATATAAATTCAAGATTGGATGATTTAAACGGAAGATTGCAGGATTTGGAGTTGAAGTACCAACTTGCCCTCCTCTACATGAACGGAACCTACGAATACTTCAACTGCTTGGCGGAAAAGTTGGATGAGCTGAACGAGGGATTTAGATTTAAAGAGGTAACCTATGATGAAGTATTTAGATTCGTTATAAATGATGAGACGAAGTTCAATCGCTATCAGTTCATGAGGTACGAATGCAGTAATTTCGCCTTTGACATGTGCAAGAATGCTTTGAAAAAAGGAATAATGTGTTCACCCGTCGTTATAAGATTTAAGAATTCTGGGCATGTGATCGTTGCCTTTAAGACCGTTGATAGAGGTGTCGTTTACTACGATCCTACGGCGGATTGCTTTGTTAACTTGAGCGTTGGGATGCACTACTTCAGGGATAACGGCTTGAAGAGCAGATTTCCCATTGACGATGAGGTTATCTACTTTGTTAGCTTGTTCAATTGAATCAACTGTGCTATTCGATAGCACGATTTTAGAGGACTAGTCCCCGAAATTATGTCATGATGTGACATGATTCTACCTGATGAAATTGTGCCACATCTTAACACAATTCACCTGGGCATGATTCCTCCGGAATTGTGCTATAGGTTAGCACAGTTTGGGAAGGTTTATCGATTTAAAGAATTGAAGATTTCTTCTTTTTCTTTTTCTTACCGCTATCTCCAAGTCCAAATGATTTTTCAATCGATTTAAAAGCGGATAAAATATCTTTTTCGATTTTAGATATTTCGGTTAGAGGAGATGTCGCTTTTATCTTCTTCTCCTCTTTCTCTTTCCTCCCAGCTTTGGCGATGAGATGCCTATCCCTCTTCGTTTTGATGTGATGGCATTCAGGGCAAAGAGCTTGAATGTTTCTAAGATCGTCTTTGCCTCCTAAAGCCAAAGGCTTTTTGTGGTCGAAGTGAACAACACCACGCTTAAGAGATTTACCGCACATAGCGCATTTGTAGTTCTGCCTTTCGAGAACCTTCATCTTCTCCCATTCCGTAAGTCTTCTGGGCATTTCTCACACCTCGTGAGAAGAATTTACAATCTCTTTTTCAAAGAAATCTTCCAACTCCTTTAGTCTAGTGGCAAGCTCTACGCCCTTTTTCGTCAACTTGTACTTTTTAACTCCTTTTACAGACTCAGAATAGTCGATATACGGTTTGGCAAGTCCCAATTTAATGAGTACATCGATGCATTGACTAACAGTCCTTTTATCTTCTATTCTTTCAAGATCTCGCCATCTCCTCTCTTTTTCTAAAAGGGCTAGTAATATCCTCCTACATCCTTTGCTGTATATTTTATTCAATTTTTTCATCTTTTCGATTTGCAACATTCTGACAGTTTCCAAACTTTTCATAAAAACATCTACCTTGTAGAACATAAAAAATAGTGTTTGGATGGATTCAAGCTTGTTGATTTTTTATGACTTTAGTTGAAAAAAATTGCTTTTTGTTGAAAATCAGAAACATTTATAAGGTGTTGAGGTTAAACCATGTTGAAAAAATTAAACTAGGTTGATAGTATGAAGGTATATACCACAATCCCTGATGAATGGGAAGAGTATCTAGAAGACATCAGAAGAAGGGAAGGTTACAGAAAGATTAGTCAATTCTTATTCGATCTCATTCGTTCAGAACTAAAGAAGAGAGGATATATTGGAGGAGATAACAATGAATGAGCGATATATTGTCAGAATAAATAGAGGAAGAATAAAATTACCTAAAGAAATATTGGAGCAATATAAAAATCATGAATTCGTTCTAGAGGTTGTCGATGGCAAGATAATCCTCGATCCGATCAAGATCGATGAGTAGGAGGTTTGTGGATGGATTATGAGGACAAAATCAAGGAGATATTAGCCAAAAACCTTGTGGGTAGAATAATCAGGAATAGGCAAGGAGAGGGAAAAATAACGAAGGTAGAGATAAACTACAACTTGGGTAAAAAAAGCTATGAACATAGGATAAAGAACATCAATGGTCGTTGGTATCCCGATTTAGTTGTGTTTCATACAGGGTTGAAAATGGCTTTTAGAGAGCTTTCAAATCCGTTCTACATCGAAATAATTTTGGGAGACGAGGTCTTTGAAACTCTAAACCAAATGCTTCCTTACAAATACCTATGCCTCAAAAACATCTTTAAGAAATACGGAGATGTTCATGTTGTCTTTTCAAATCTATCTTTGCTCACGAGAGGCGTGTTTAATAAGAATTTCGATAAAGATATGCTTCTTACAAGGGTCTTTTGGCATCTCGGTTTTGGCGTTTTAAGAAAAGCTACAAGATCTTTAAAAGATAGTGGAAGTGCTTTTAGAGGAATTAGATTTGGAAAATTAAGCGATAATGCTTCTTTTGTTGTCGAATTCAACGAACAAGAATGGTTTGAGGTGATCCGATGAGTATTGGTTATTCCCACTTACAAAAGCTGATCAACTGCTTGAAACTCTACGAAAAGTGGGGATTCGCCGTAATTCCTCTTTTCCCCTCGACGAAAGAACCGTGTGTGAGGCACGACATCTACCATGAGCAAGGAGTACCGAAGAAGATGATAAAAGAGTGGCTGAAAACCTATTGGAATCCAGAATACTGGCATAGGTTGTGGTACAAGTTCGATGAGCTGAATGAGAAGGAGCTTGAGGTAAGGGCGAGATGGATAAGGGCTTTGGAAAGGGCTTACAATGACCTCATCAACAAGGGTTATCCTGAAGATGTTGCCAAGAGGGTTCATCCTCATCATTATGAATATAAGGGTGAATTGAATATAGCTGTTCTCGGAGGAAAAGCCAGTAAAGGCTTGGTTTTAGTCGATGTTGAAGATTTGAGCAAAATAACAGTACACCCTTCCAATTTCATCAAAGGGATAGATGCTATAGTTGTTAAAACTGGAAAAGAAAACGGTTATCACTTCTATTTCAAATGTGAAGACTTTGATAAGAATTTGAAAGGAGAGAACGGAGAGATAAGGTGTACGGGTTATTATGTTGTCGCTCCTCCTTCTGTTCATCCTTCTGGTTTTGAATATCATTTCGTTCAGATTGTTCAAGATTTCCACACCTCTAAATACTTCATAAACGACTATGTTCTGAAGTGGATTGGATTTGAGGAAGAGAAAATCCCGAAAGTAAATTCAACGGTAGAAAAAGAGTCCAAACCGGATATGGTTGAGTTTGAGGAGGATGATGATAGCGCATTCATCGAATCGTTATGCAAAATCCCTGTAGAGGTAGGAAAAAGATCTGATTGGACTTTCGTTGCCACATATTACTTTAAGTTAAAAGGCTACAGTCCAGAGGAAGCTTTTAAGAAAATAATCACCATACCGTGTTGTAATTCTAAGATTTTCAGAGATGGAGCTTGGGATTACGATAGGGGTTATGAATGGTGGCTCAAATACGAATGGGAGGATATAGAGAACCCAACTCTTGAAGGATTCTTGGGAGCGATAAGCAAAGCCGAAGAGGAAACAGGATTTAAGTTGGATTACAGACCGAAGGTCAAAAAGGTTGAGAAAACAGGAATATGGATTCCTTTGAAGTGGAAGAATAAAGATTTCGGATTTTTGCATGTAGAACCTTTAGATATGAGCAATCTTTTGATTTCGATTGTAAAGAACGGAAAAACATTATTATCGCCCACAAAAGTTAAAGCCGATTTTATATTGTCAGAAACAAAAAGAGATAAAATATTTAAAAATATTAAGAAGGAGCTAGGTTCTGATTATGAGTTCTGGATTTCCACGCTCCGAAATCGCTTGTATTCTAAGCTATACGAGTACTTCAAAGATCCGAGAAAAATACTTTACTCAGAGTACATTCAACGGTTGGAAACCTATGATAATTTAGATTTAAAGGTCATTTCGGGAAGTATAGGGTGTGGAAATCCCGGAGAGTACTTGATTTGCCTTCCAATCCAAGTAGAGAGCGTTATTTTCAAAAAGAAAGATTTAGGTATAACCGAACAGAACTCTCCCATTTTTTTGAGTAGAGATAACATACACTATACCCCCCTTATACAAGGGGGTAATATCTACATAGTTCTGTCCAAGAATGGAGTCGATGTAGGCTTCTCTACTACTCTCATAGCAAACAGACAAAATCTACCGTCCTATATTTTTATTTCTGACCCACCAGTTTACCTAAATTGGTTGAAATTACTCCGGTTATTGCAGAGTATTCGCCATTATCTAGAGTCTGGCTATAAAAATATTGAAGATTTCTACTACGGTTGGTTTTACTCTGGGGGTGATAGAGTAGAGCAGAACTGTAATGGGGAGGATTCAAAGAAAAACAAGCGAAAAGAAAGCGTGGAAATTCTAAGAGAAAGAGGAGAACAGATCGTAGAATTATTAAAGAAATACATATATTTCGATGATAAAAGATTGTACTACATCGTTGCCTGTTGGATAATTGGCACTTATATGTTCCCTATATTTTCATATTATCCTTATTTAATTATAAGAGGAGAGAAGGGAAGTGGAAAAGGCACACTTCTCACATTCCTCTCGAAAACCTGTTGGAATCCGACATCAAAAGTTGTAGATCCGAGCAGATCCTCGATTTTCAGATTAATAGAATGTGCTAGACCAACGTACATAATAGACGAATACCACAGGGTGATAAGGAGTGAAATAGGGGAACAACTCGCTGCTGTTCTCGAAGCTGGAGCGGAAAGAGATGCAATGGTTGTAAGGACGGATACCGAATCAAAAGAGGTAGAATTCTTCAATGTGTATTGTCCTAAAGCCATAGCGAGCAGAGTGGAATTGGAGCATGAGGATAAGGGGATTACGATAATAATGGAGAAGGTGAACGATCCTAAGTACGCTAAGAGGAGGAAGGAGTTGGATTTACAGGATTTCACAGATCTGCAAGTGGAATTGGTCTTTCTCTGTCTTATAACACATGATAAGGTATTCGAGGAGTACATGAAGCTGGAACCTACTGCGGAGCTTACTGGAAGGTACTACAACATCTTCGCGCCGATTTTAGCAATTGCTAAAGTTGTATTTCCGAACGAATTCGACGATCTTCTCAAATATGCTGAAGAACAGGCGAAGACTAAAATAGAGATAGCATGGGAGATGGAGAACAGAATACTTGGCACCCTGTACGCCAATCTCAATTATGCAGAACAAACCGAGTTTAATGGTAAAAAGACACTTCAGATTCTCTTGAAGGATTTGGCGGAGATGACCGGATTACATCATAACCAAGTGAAGTCCGCATTGTACAATCTCAAGCTTGTAGTCGCTGATAGGCAGACGAGTCGAGGAAAGAAGTACTATATCGATGTTGATCGTTTAAAGAAGTTGGTGGAGGATAGGAGGATTGAAGTTGAGACAGATTAGGGTTTTGGAGGTGATATGCGAATGGATGGGGGTTTTATGTGGGAACTCGGAAAACAGCTCTACATGAGCATAAAAGACCAATCCGATAAGATAGATGAGAAAGTGGAGGAAATATTGGATCTCTTGGAAGAAGTCGAACGAATAGAATGCAATCTCGTCGGCTTAAACCAATCTTTCACACCCTATGTTTCGATTTTCGACCATATCCTCCTCAAAATAGCGAAAAGGAAGGGAGAGGATTTTGCATCTCAAACTCTGGCAAGGTGGTTGAGTTATATCGAAGAAGTGTTGAGAAATCCTAAAAAAGCTAAAAAGATGAATATCATGCTCGAAAGGTTGAAGGAGGAGATTAGAGAGGAGTATGGTGAAATTTGAGGAGGTGATATAGGTGGTTGAGGCGAAGTTGGATGTTAGGGAGGAGAAAAAGAAGGAGGAGAAGAAAGAGGGAAAATTACAGGCTTTGGCGAAGCAGATAAGGAACAAACTGACAGTGCTGTACGGAGAGCCTTTTGTGGGAAAAACGACACTTGCACACCTCCTCTCCAAATACTTCGAGCACACCGTGATCTTCAAAATCGATAAGAACTACAGACCGGAAGATTTCAGGCACATAAACAGCAACATCCACTATGTGAACATAAACTCCCATAAGGGACTGATTTCCGTTCTCGATGACATGCTGAGGAATCCTCCTCAAAATGCATTGATCGTCGTGGATTCAATAACCGGCTTGGATGCCTTCTTCATGCCGTCAGATCCTTCAAAGCCTTCTCCGAGAATGGAAAATGCAAGAGCTAGGTTTGTAGATGCTGTGATGCAGAGGTTGAGCTTCATAAAGTACAACGGCAATACTGTAATCGTAATCGCACATGAGAGGCTGAGAAATTGGGAAACTCAGGAAAGAGTCCCGAGGTTCAATGTTACAGCTTTGAGGCATGCGGATATGTGTTTTAGGCTTGTAAAGGAGAACGAGCACAGAAGACTTGTGAGAACGCACTTGAGGGATTACTACAAAGCGAGAGAGGAGGATTTTCTGAGCTGAGGTGATCTCATGGGCTATCTCAAGGTGAAGAATGAGGATGGATGCAGAAGCTCAGTATACATCATCCCCATTGAGAAGATAGAAGCTATAGAGCTGGAGAGGACGGAATACGGCAACCACTTCTTGATTTTCCACCTGAACTCCATGGAGATCAAGGTGAAGGTGAAGGGTGAGAGCAAAGGACTTCTTGAAAGATTGGCGATGGCCATGCATGTGAACAGGAATTACGGAGAAGTTGTGGATTTGGAAACAATTCTGAAGGAGGTAAAGGGAGATGATAGTAGATCCACCTGAAGATTGCCCTTACAAAGGCAACTGTAGAATAATCAGAGATCCGATAGAATGGGAGCTTTACGGTTGTCCTTGCGCAAAATACACCTTTTACAAAATGGCTGAAAAGGAGAGGAGGGGATATGAAGCTTCCAATTGAAATTCTTAAGGAATTAAAAGAGGACTTCGAGAGGCTGATAAAGTCCCTGCAGTACATAACTCCCTTAGACTTAGCGTTGATCAGAAGGATAAGGAGAAATCTAAAGGAGCTCGAAGAGGAGATAGAGAGCCTCGAAGTCGATTCTGCAAGATTGCACAATCTGGAGGTAGTGATATGATCAAGATAAACGGTAGCGTTGTGGAGATAAGCGACGCGAGAAAACTACCGAAATTGAAGGAACTATTCGAAAGAGGAGAGATTTCGAGAGATGCGAAGATCAAGATCTTGGGTAGAGGGGGATTGTGGAACGAGAACAGAATGGGATGGTGGAAGAGGGGAAGGAGGGGAAGGACGTTCAAGCTTGTAAAAGAGAAAATTCTGGAAGTGCTCAGGGACGGAGGGTGGTTATCTTCCATAGAAATAGCTTCAAGGTTGAAGATGAGCAAGTACAGTCCTCTTCTCCACTCAGCTTTAAAGGAGTTGGTGAAGAAAGGAATCGTCAGGTGTATTGAGAGGAGATGGAGGAAGAGCAAGAGTGTAAGGTTCTACAGGCTGGTGGAGAGATGAATAGGGCTGAATGGTATCTCAAGGGATTCAACGGCTATCCTCTAAGAATCAGGCTTGCAGTATTTCTGATTAAAGTATTTTACAAGCTGAGGCTGATCGGCGAAGAGGATGTAAAACGCTATGTAAATGGGATAATCAACGCCTATTTAATTTCTTTGGCCAAAAAACACGGATTGAGAATTGCTGAAGTAAAAATAGGTGATGAGGAATGAGGAGAATTCTAGAGGACATAGCACTTGTGCTCATTTGGATACTGCTCTTCGCAATAGCCTGCTTAATGACATTTCCCTTGATCTTCAGAGGGAGGAGAAATGCCGTATAATAACATTATATTAAATAATAAGCCCTCTTCAATTTTTATTGTTTTTTCTTATATTTTTACAGGGAGGTGTTTGAATGAATAAGGCGGAGATGTTGGAGGTAAATAGGGTTTTGAAGAAAATAGCGGAATTTTTAGGGATAGGATATGAATGCAACAGTTGCATAGGTAATTGTAAGAAAGAATGCTTGAGGAGACACATAGTCTGGATTTCCAAGAAAATAGTCGAAAGGCTAGGAGAAGGAGCGGATTTGGGCTTTGTAAGGGTTTTGGAGGCGTTGAGAAATGGGGTATAGGGTTGAAATGCTTTGGAGAGCACTCTTTGGGAAGGAAGAGGAGGAAAGGAAAGAGGAGGTCGATTCCGATGAAGATTCAACTCGATAAATGGGATGATGTAGCTTTTGGATTCAGGATCTCCAAGTCCCTGATAGTAATTGAATTCTGGAAGTACTCTTTGGTGATAGATTTAAAGAAAAAGGAGGTCGATTCTCATGACTGAGACAGATAAGGAGTATTTGGGTGTCGGTAATGCGAACAAGAACAGAATAGAACAGCTCGAATTGGAAATAAAATTCTACGAAGAATACATGCGAGGAATGCAAGATGAAGAGGTAAAGAATCAGATAAAACAAATTGTGGAGAAGAGAAAGAATGTTCTAAGGATTCTCAAGGGTGAAATCAACAACTTAGACCTCTTGGCGATTTTCAGCTTGATTTTGGGATTTATCTTTCTCTACATCGCGGAGGTGATAACATGTTGATCGATGTGCTCAAGAATGCACTCGAAAAGGTAAAAAACGAGAGCTTTGAAGGTCTAAGGAAATTCTACGATATAAGAGTCAGAGAGGAGATGGTTGAAGACGTTGTAGTGGATTACGTATGGGAAGCCAAGTGCAGAGCTTGTAAATTGGTTATGATAGCCAAGGATAAGGAGGAATTGGTCAGGATGATGATAGATCATCTTACAAAGGAGATAGGGAAGCTCTACAACGCGATGATTCATTTAAAGATGATCTGCGGGCAGTTGGAAGGAATAAAGGTGGTAAAATGACCTGCTCTGGATTTCTCCTTTACTGGGTGCTGAGGTGTAGGAAAATGGGCTGGAGAATAGTCAAATGTGAAAAATGCGGATTGGAAGTTGAAGGATTCGTCGTTGAGAACTACAATGGCAAGCACACGTGGAGATGTCCGCAATGCGGACATGTAAACGATTTGAACAACGTTAAGCTTTCTCAGGCGAAGCTATTTGACGATGATTCTCCTCCAGATCCAAGGAGTAAAGCCGTCTGCGGAAGAGCTTACAATTGCGAGCACTTCAGCTATCCGAAATGCTTGGTGTATTGCCCTTTAAAGGTGATCGAGGATGAGGATTGACAAGGCCGTAATGACTTTAACGGCAATCCTCCTGCTTATGAACACAATAGTAATATCGCTTGTAATAACAAGCGGGATAAGTCCGTTTCACCTTCTGACCTGCTTGATCTTCCTCGTCATCCACATCTACATGATTTTGGAGTGTCTGAGCTATCTGGCTTGTGAAAAATCGTTTCTGAGGGTGATATGGCATGAAAAGGGTTGATTTACTTAGAATTCAAGATGAGATAGAGCTGATAATAAATCCTTTGATAAATCAGCTGAGGAAGTCATTCCTAGAAACGGAGGACTTGGAAACGAAGAGGGCGATAGGGCATGTAATGAACATCCTGCTCTCTGATAGAATAAGGACGAAGTTCAGCATAACGCTAAAGGAAGTTTTCAGGAAGCAGGGTGTAAAGATCGGACTAACGGACTTGGATGCTGTTGTAGTCGTGAACGGGAAGATGAAGGGACTCTTCGAGTACAAGCACAGAAGGGAGGATTACGAAAGATACTTCATCACGAACGCATTTCAGTTCAAAACTCTTAGGAATTTATCCATTAGAACGGGAATTCCCTTATACTACATCGTTTACCTCGAAAACGGATATTACAGAGTTCTTGAAGTTAGCAGATATACGAAATTCGATGTAAGAAAGCTCGGTAAAGGATGGAGCGAAGATCACTATGCTGTTGTAGATTTGGATCAAACCGTTTTGTTATCCGAATTGGAGTTTAGAAATTGGTTGTGGGAGGTGTTGGGAAGATGATAGACGAGGAGAAACTGAAAGACATCATGAATCAGCTCAAGAGGTTGGAAGAGCTGAACAGAGTATTGGAAGAGATGATACCCTTGTTAAAGCTCGCGGACAAGTTGAATATTCTGAAGCCAGAATACAAGAAACTCCTTGAAGTTGTCGAAGAAATAACAGAAAAGAAAGGAGAGGAGATAATTACAACTGCAAATAACATAGAGGAGAGAGAACCCGTAGATGTCATAAATCCAAAGACGAATCCGAAGTGCGAGATAAGGGTTTTCAGATGGGATAATAGGATAATACTGGAGTGGTGGCATGCAAACAGATTCGTCGATAGCGTTGTGATAAAGGACGAGTGGGCAATCTATTGGCTAATGAAGCAGAATGCAAAGAGAAACTTGCTCAGCTTCTCCGATTTCTGTAGATTGATAAAGACGATACCGGACTTCAGTCCTGTTAAAGCCAGTTTGATATTCAACTACATTGGCATGCAGAGCAAGTTCAAGACTGAGCTCAAGAAGATTAAGAGGGAGTATGGGGCTAAGGAGATAACGGAGTGGCACATAGAGTTCAAACCGCTTTACGAGGATGAGTTTGAAGATAGAAAAGAGTTGAGGGAGAGGATTAAAGAGGAGAGGAAGCTCTGGCAGGATTTATTGGGGTGAAGTTTATATGCTCTCAGGAGTATATTATGTAAGCCAGAATCGATGTGAAATCCATCTGTTTCGTGCGAGCCAGGTAAAGCTTGAAATCCACTGCTGTGATGCGAGCCATCGGCATAATGAAATCCAACTTCATTGTGCGAGCCACTGTGGATTTGAAACCCATTTGCTCTGTGCGAGCCAAGACCAAAATGAAATCCATCCTAAGACTGCGAGCCATGATCAATCTGAAATCCATAATTATATTGCGAGCCATCATCTTTATGAAATCCACGCAGACTGTGCGAGCCATAAAAACTTTGAAATCCAAGACTCCGATGCAAGCCAAAGAGCGGTTGAAATCCATAATAAAAATGCGAGCCATCGATGGTATGAAACCCTCTTCGGGAATGCGAGCCATTATCTCCTTGAAATCCAAGCGTTTAATGCGAGCCAAAGAATTTTTGAACTCCACGTTCATGGTGCGAGCCATTGGAATTCTGAAATCCACATCAATGGTGCGAGTCATTGGGGGATGAAACCCAATTCGGGCATACGAGCCACAAGCATTTTGAAACCCAAATTTGTTATGCGAGTCAAAGGGGCTATGAAATCCAAATTGATTATGCGAGCCAATAGGACATTGAAATCCATGGCTAATGTGCGAGCCATAAGTTATATGAAATCCAGCCTTTTTATGCGAGCCAAGATGTACGTGAAATCCATCCTCCGGATGCGATTTTTCCCTTCCTTTCTCCTTTTCCTTTTGGGAGGTGTTGTAGATGGAGGTAGGGGGAATAGAGGTTAGGTATAGGACTTTGGATAGGGAGAAGTTGGAGAAGTTGAGCGTTCTGAAACAACTCGTAGCGAGCTATTACGGAGTGCAAAAGGAAAGGATAGCGATGGGAAACAGAATTACAATGCTCATAAAAGAGTACGGTGAGACGGAGAACATAAAAAAGCTCATGGATGTTTATAAGGAGAGCGAGGTAATAGAGAAGACAATTCTCAAGCACATAAGACCTATTTTAAGGGAATTCCCAATCTACACCGAGTGGCTGAAGTATGTGATGGGAATAGGAGAAGTTCTTTCGGCTGGATTAATAGCTGGGATAAAAACGCCGGAGAGATTTGAGAACATATCAAAGCTCTGGAAGTACTGTGGCTTGCACGTTGTAAACGGTGAAGCTCCGAGTAGAAGGAAAGGAGCTAAGGTGGATTGGAGTCCGTTCATGCAAACACTCTGTTGGAAGATAGGAGAAAGCTTCGTCAAGACAAGAGGGTTCTACAGGCAGATGTACGACATCTTTAAGAAAGATGAGGAGAGGAAGAGCGAGGAGGGAATTGTGAGAGAGATAGACAAGTGCATAGGCTATGTTCCGAGGGATGAGGAGGTAATAGAAATAGTTGGCAACACTCCGCTCACGAAAGCAAAAATTGAAAAGCTGAAGAAGAAGGGGTTTAAAGAGCTGAGAGTTGGATTGACGAGAGCACACGTTCATGCCAGAGCAAAAAGGAAAACGGTTAAGCTCTTCATAGCCCATCTCTGGATTAAATGGAGACAACTTGAGGGCTTACCGATTACAAAGCCCTATGCGAATGTAATATTGGGGCACAGCGAGTTTATAGAGCCTCCAGAACCGATTAATGGAAAGATCTAACATTTTTTTCATCATATCTTATATTGGGTGATATGGGTGTTGCCTGATAAAATGATAAGGAATATCATAGAGAACAACATTGAGTACCTTATGACGCCTAAAAGAGGCCATAGTGGTCAGGTGGAGAGGACGACGATTTATATAAACAAGGAGAATAAAGAATTTGCACAGCGCTTTGGAATTAATCTCAGCGTATTTTTCGACAACTGCTTGGAAGAGCTTGTAAAATATTTGAGGGGCTACACGTACACGCCGGGGGCGGGACTTGAACCCGCGAGCCCCGAAGGGCACGGGCTCTCAAGGCCCGCGCAGTACCACTCTGCAACCCCGGCCCAATAAGCTTTATACTTCCTTTCTTAAAAGCTTTGCGCAACTGTTTTTAAGGACGAGTTCATTTAGGGTTTGTTGATGAGACTGAAGATAACTAAGATGCACGGAAACGGGAACGACTTTATAATCGTTGACGAATTTAAGGGAGAGCAGATACCTGAAGATATTAGACGGGAATTCGTCAAGACTGTATGCGATAGAAGGCTTGGAGTTGGCGCTGACGGTGTGATATTCGTTCAGAAATCAGATATAGCTGATGCGAAGTTCAGATATTTTAACAGCGATGGAAGCGAGGCAGAGATGTGCGGAAACGGTATAAGATGCTTCTGCAGGTATGTTGTCGAGGAGGGATATGCGGAATGTGGTGATGTTAGGGTTGAAACACTGAAGGGTGTTGTAAAGACATATGTCTGGTTCGACGGAAAGTGGTGGATAAAGGTCGACATGGGAAGGGCGAGATTCGGCAGGGATGTACCGGCGAAAGAGGAGATATGGGGGAAGACATTCAGGGTTAAGGACAGGGAGTTTAGGGTATATGCCGTCAACACAGGAGTACCCCATGCCGTGATTTTTTCGGATCTGGATTTCGATATAAAGGAGTACGCAAGAATAATAAGGTATCACGACGTTTTCCCTGAAGGCGTTAACGTAAACTTCGCCAAGGTTATATCAAGTGAAAGGATAAGGATAAGGACTTACGAGAGGGGAGTTGAAGACGAAACCTTAAGCTGCGGTACTGGATGCGCTGCAGTTTCGGTAGTTGCAAACAAACTCGGGCTTGTAGGTAAAAATGTTGAGGTGATAACGAGGGGAGGAGTTCTCAAGGTGGAGATAAGTAACGATAGCGTATATCTAATCGGATCGGCAAGCAGAATACTCGACGGATTTGTTAACCTGGATGAATTAGGGTTTAAAGATATTGGATGAATTCGTTGTGAAGTTTGCCCCTAGGCTTGTATGTAGTATAAACTTGTAGTTCTCGACGTCCGCAAAACCCTTCTTAAAAGCATCTCCGTAGCTTACGTAGACTATTTCGCCAATGTAAAACGTGTGATCTCCAGTTTCAACATAATTCACAACTCTGCATTCAACGTTCGCCTGACATTCCTTTATCGATGGAGCCTTTACCTTTTTTGAAGGTATAAACGTTATGCTGAGTTTTTCGGCCTTGTTCACATCGGCACCGCTCGTAGTTCCGGCAATCCATACGTCCTTTAGCAATTCTATCGTCGGAACAGAAATTACGAATTCTCTGTATTCATCTATCAGCTTCTTCGTGTACCTCGTATGCCCTATCGAAACACCGGCCATCGGAGGGCTGAAAGATAGAGGTGTTACCCAGTCAGCTGTCATGACGTTTGGTCTATCGATAGTCCCGGACGTTATCAGAAAAGTCCTCATGGGGTACAGGTATTCGAGCATGCGAACCACCCCGTCCTAAAGGGT
>CAYYFC010000017.1:0-31665 GCA_964471215.1 uncultured archaeon
GTTCCCAGAAATAGATGAACAGGTTAAGATATGGTATAACGTCACGGATGTTAACTTTTTCAGAGTGAAAATCCTAGTTAATAACGAGCCAGTAACTACGCTTACGGAGCCAGAAGGATGGTACAGCTTCACACCCACAGTTATAGGAGATTACAAGCTGGTTGCTTACGATAAGGCTAATAATACAGATGTAAAGGAGTTCCACATCTATAACAACTACCTGGTATATGCGATAAGGAGCGAACCCAAGGAGAAGTTCACGGTAAACCTAACAAAGCTAGCGACACTGGATTTAATGAACAGGAGCGAGGTAAACGTAATAGTTTACGGTGGAGAGGAGATATCAATACCTCTTAACAAGGTTGAAAGAACTATTATTCCGGGAACTAAGGCAAAGTACACCGTGTATCCGGATTACAGAGCGAACGGAACGATAACGAACTTCTACCAGACGTGTGTGGTGTACGAGAAGGGATCTCTCCTCGACGTTTACATGTGGACTAAGACACATGCTAAGGGAATGATAATACTCGTGAAGCTTAACGACAGCAAGGCCGAGGATAAAATAGCGGAGTTTGCAAGGACGTTCAGCCTGAAGGGACTAATAAAGATAGATGAGCTTCCGGAGTTCATAGAGGGAGACGTATACTTCTTCGGAAAGGAGGGATGCGGAAGGGCGATTTACGACAGGGCTGCCGAGAAGTTCACCGGGGCCGAGACGTGGGGTCACATAACGATAACAGAAGATCTGGATGACATGCTAAACGAATCTGAGTATCCGCACAACATAATAGACTTCTCACAGGGCATAAGGCTGACGGACATACCTGGGTACGTTTCAGGTGCCGCTGTTACGATGGCAGATGCTACGGGTCTTTCATCCCTCGAGCCAGGAACGTATCTCCTGCTTGCGATTGGTAAAGACGGGGACGTAATTGCTTTAAACGCCATGATGCCGATAGTTGTCATAAACGGAACAAGAGAACAGATAGAATCCGAACTGGCCCTTCCGAAATCGCTGCCAAGAGGAGAGAGCTTTGAAGTACACTTCCCGAACTTCGTTAACAGAACTGCCGTCCTGATGCTCAAGAACGTGATATACAACGCATCGGTACTCATAAACGCTTCTGAGGAATGGGTTAGGATATGGAGGGTCAATATAACGTACGACAACAAGCCTCTGAGAGAGCTCATATATTACAAGGAGGGTGAGCCGAAGCACACGAAGATATGGATTCCGATCGGGATGGGAAGGGGAGCATATAAGAAGAGCAATGTTCTCACGATAGATACGGACGATCTCGAGATAGGATCCTACCTGCTCTGCATATTCGCACAGGAGGTCGGAGGAAGACTGTACTATGCAGGTGTCGTAGAAATGAACTTAACTGCTGTTTACGCCGTTAACATAACTTCTACACCTCTCAAGATAACGGTTGAGAAGAATGAAACCGCGGAATTCGTACTGACGGTAAAGAACGTAGGAAATGTTAACGATTCTTACTTCTTAAGTGTTGAGGCTCCAGAAGAGCTCTCGTACACACTCAGCAAGACAGAGTTCTTCCTGCCCAAGAAGGCTTCCACGGATGTAACGCTAAGGGTGTGGGGAGTCGTACCCGGATCTTATATAGTTAAAGTGACCGTGACATCTATGAACTACTCCAATGTTAAAGCCACTGTAAGCGTTATCGTGAACGTAATAAAGGCTGTTGACATAGATTCCGATGTAACCTTGAGACCTGTTGGAGTAGGTGAAAAGGCCCTGTTCAATCTTACGGTTACAAACACTGGACTTTACACGCACGACTACAACATAACATGCTGGGTTAGGCCCGGAGCTGTAATATTCCTGAACGGTGTCAACACGACGACTTACACGATACCAAATCTGGGCAAGGGAGATAGTAAGACCTTGAAGCTCGAAGTCTTAGCGCAGGTAAACGAGACTTTCACTGTGTACATCAAGGCGAACACGACGACAAAAGGAAATGTGGAGGATTACGACAACTTAACGATTATTGTAAGTGCTCTGGCATATTACGGAGTGAGTGTGACGCCCGAGGTCACGTACAGGAATGCTGAGAGGGGAGAAGTAGTATCGTTTAACCTGACTGTAAGGAACGAAGGAAACGTTCCCGACACATACACGATCGAGGTGCTCAAGCCGCCTGAGGTTGGCTACAGCTTAAGCGCGACTGAGGTGACGATTCCCAACGGATCTTCAAGCGTTGTGAGGCTTGACGTCTGGTCGAACGAGCTTGGAACTTATGATATATCCATCATAACGAAGTCCAAGAGCGATCCTTCAATCTCGCACGAGACGATGCTGACTTTTGAGGTTATAGGTGCCGTGGAGCTGAGCGTTGATACAGAGCTCAACTCGACGATGATAACCAAGGCCGGAGAGAGGGCGGAGGTCACGTTCAACCTGACAGTCACTAACACCGGTAAGTACAAGCACGATTACACGCTTGTATGCTACAACAGTTCGGAGGTTATAGTAAAGCTGGACGGAGTTCCCGTAAACACGACAACAAAGGCTAACGTTCCAAAGGGTGGAAGCGTTTCGATAACACTGGCCTTAAACGTTACCGAAGGAGAATACTCTGTTCTCGTTTCGGCAGTCACCACCACGAGAGGAGGTGTCACGGAATACGACAACGTAACCGTAACTGCTGCCGTAAGCATGCTGAGAATCTACGGTGTAAGATTGAGCGTGGATAAGGTAATGGAGAGGATAAAGCCCGGACAGATTGCAGTTTACAACATAACGGTTATGAACATTGGAAACGTCAAGGACAACTTCAGTCTGATGGTGATAAATCCGAAGGCAGATGTTGCAAGCCTTAACAAGACATACCTATCGTTAGGTCCAGGAAAGTCAGAAGTTGTAGTGTTAAACGTGAGCGATCCTGAGCCCGGGGAGTACGTTGTAGAAGTAGTTGCGACTTCAGAAGGTGATCCGTCAAAGTTCGATAGCGTTAGTACTACGACATTCATAGAGAGCTACGGACTGATACTCAGCGTAGATACGCTTCATCAGACTAGAAAGGCAAACGAGTCCGCCATATTCACGCTTTCACTTCTTAACATAGGAAACGTCATGGACAATTACACCGTAACGATAGAGAGTAACTGCGCGTACGATCTGACAGGTTACGATGTGTATCCAATTCCAGGTGTCGGTTACAACGTAACAAACGTCAGTGCCGGTGAGGAAAGAATTCTCACCTTCAGATTGATGAGCACGGTTGAAGGTATCTACTACGCAAACGTAACGGCTAAATCGCAGGGAGATCCCTCAAAGGTTGACTTCGTAAACGTAACCGTGGAGTTCAAGAAGGAGAAGGTGTACAACTTCGAACTGACAGTTCTTCCAGCGATGAATTTCGTTGAGATATACGATAATGCCACATTCACCGTAAGGATAAAGAACACGGGTAACGCCGAGGATACATATGTCCTGACAACGACAGAGGGAGTTCTTGAGAACAACACGTTAACCGTTATGCCAGGTGAGGTCAAGACAACTACCCTAACGGTTTACTGCACGGAGCTAAGGACTGTTACGATAACTGTGACGGCGCAGTCTACAAACAACACGAGCATAGTTAAGAGCGTAACAGTTTACGCATCTGTTGTACCACCGGTTATGCTCGAGCCAACTCCCAGTTCCCAGACAACATATGTCTGCAACAAATCCAAGTTCATGATAAGGGTAACAAATACCGGAGTTGAGCCTCACACATTCGATATAAGCGTTCTCAGCAATATCGAGTACTACAGGCTTAGCACGGAAAGGGTTTATCTGGAGCCATACGAATCCGTTGACATCATACTCACGATGCACTCGTCAACCGTAGGTACCTATTACGCGACCATAACTGCTTACGTGAGCGATAGACCCGAGAAGAGCGCTAGTACGGATGTCATGGTTGTTTACGAGACTGTACCTATCCACGGTGTAACTATTTCCGTGTATCCGCCGTTCAAGCAGGTTGAGGTAGGAAAGTCAGCATTCTACAGGGTTACTGTTAGCAATGTCGGTAACATGGACGAGGAGTTCAGCATAAGCATAACCATGAACGAGACCCTTGCAACACTTGCAAATGCAACGTACATGGGAATGAGTCTGACAGAATTAATACCGGCAGGAAAATCCGTTAGCCTCCTGCTTAACGTAACACCGACAGAAATAGGATCTTACGACGTCGTAATAAACGCATCCTCTCTTAACGCGTCAGATGTTGTTAAAATAACGACAGTTGCGATAGGTGAGAGGAATGTTACAAAGGTAAAGTCAATAGTAAAGGATTCGGCATTGATAAACTCTAAGATTGAGAAGTCGAGGATAGAGTTCTCGTTCATAGATCCATCGTACATAGCTGGATCTGAGATAAAGAGATGTGTTATAAGGAACAGCACTGTTCTTAGGACAACTCTTAGCGACGTAGAGCTTTACAATGCTACGGTGCAGGACGGAATGATCTATAACGGTACGGTGTTCCTGTACGATGTCCCGTACGAGATAGCTAGGGAGATAGGAGTATACAACATAGTGGTGGCATCTGAATCGAAGAAGGGTACAATTGCCGGAAGGGCTCAC
Source organism: uncultured archaeon (assembly GCA_964471215.1). GTDB lineage: Archaea > Halobacteriota > Archaeoglobi > Archaeoglobales > Archaeoglobaceae > Archaeoglobus_B. The sequence goes on from CAYYFC010000017.1 coordinate 4,607, forward strand.
GAGACAATTGCAGTCAGATCGGATCTTGTTGGAGCTGAGGTAGATATACTCAACAAGGGAGGATACGCCGGAGGAAGTGCAAAGTTCGACAAATCGACGATACCTCCCAAAGGAGTTGAGGAGCCTAGAATGGATATAGTCGTCGTGAGGGCAGGAGAGCTAACGGGAATAGCAAAGGTAGGAGATTACGTAAACATAACGCTTAGCGATGTCGTGAAGAGGAATCTCGATAAGGCAACCGTTGTGATCAAGTACGATCCCACCAAGATACCTGCTGGATATTCCGAGGATCAGCTGAGTCTGTTCAGGTATAACGAAGTCACAGGAAAGTGGGAGGAGCTCAAGAACGTTGTTGTAGACAAGGTTACAAAGACTGTAAGGGGAGAGACTAGGGAGTTCAGTATATTTGCAGTGATGGCGAAAGTTGTTGCTGCTCCTCCGCCTCCTGCACCTCCTCCACCTGTCCCGGCACCTGTTGGAGGAGGAGCAGTGATAATACCGCCTCCTCTTGTAGCTCCTGCAGTAGTGACGTTTGAGTCCCTGCCGATACAGTTCATAGCACATGTACCTAAGACTATAGAGATTCCGGCCGAGTACGTTGAAAAGACGGATGTACTTAAGATAACAGCCCTAACGGAGTTCAGCGGAATTATAAAGGTAGCAGTTTCAAAGGTACTGAAGCTCCCGCCTGAAATACCAGCTCCCAAGTATCCCGTGTACTCATACGTTGAAATAGTTTTCTACAGCGTTGTAGGAGAAAAGATCACCGCCAAGTCGGGAGTTGTCGAGTTCAGAGTTCCGAAGGAGTGGTTAAGAGAGAGGGGATACGACGTAACCCAGGTAGTTCTAATGAAGTACGAGAAGGAATGGAAGGAGCTGAAGACAGAATACGTAAGGGAAGATGCAAAGTACTACTACTTCAGAGCTGAAGTCCCGACGTTCAGCGTATTCGCCATAGCTGCAAGACCTCCAGTCGTAACACCTACACCGACACCAACACCGCCACCAGTGACACCGACAGTTCCTCCTGTGACTCCGACACCGCCCATTACGCCTACCGTGACTCCCACGGTACCTCCGCCTCCTCCACCACCTCCACCTGTATGGCCGATAGTTGCAGGAGTGATAATAGCTGCAATAGTGATAGGACTCGTAGTGTACTTCGTCAGAAAGAGAAGAGCATGAAGATAAAGATTTTTCTGATTTTTTTAACAATATTTCTTCTAATTAAGTCTTGTTCTGCAATAAGCGTAAACGTTAACCCTGCAGAAGAGATAAACGGAGAGTACTACGTTGTAAAGGGAACTGTTTTGAACATAGAGCTGAGAGGAAGTCCTAAGGAATCTGTGGATGTCAGATTGAACTATAAGTTTTACCTGGATGTTGAGGGCGGAACGTACCGTTACAGATTTGAAAGCTTTCATTTACCTTTAGATGCTAAGGAGCTAACGATAAAGTCCTACAAGGTCATAGATATGAGCGTAAAATCAACGATCCTGTGGGTAATCCCCGTAACACTTCACGCCTATGCAACGAACGGTGTTGCAAGGATTTCAGTAGGAAAGATTGGTGCAGGGAATTACAACGTTGAAATTTACGGTCAGTCGGAATGTGAATCCGTATGCGTTGAGGTTGAGATGAGATCAAATCTTATCTTGGACGAAAAAGGGCTTTTCACGATTAAATACGATACTTCCGGACTTCCTTCAGGAGATCTTACGGTAATAGTTAACGGGGATAGGATCAGGGCTCATATAGTCTCGAGTTATGGAGAAATACCAAGACAAACTCCAACGCCAACTCCAACTCCAACAACGCCTACACCAACCCCGACTCCTGTAACACCGACTCCAACTCCGACGACACCGACTCTGACTCCAACTACGCCAACACCAACGACGCCTCCACAGACTCAGACAACTCCCATTGCTCATACGCCGACTCAGACGCCGATAACATCTCCTGTACAGCCATCACAAACGGTATCATCTCCAACTCCAGAGGAAACCGTAACTCCCACACCTGAACAGACAGAAACTCAGACTTCACAATCGGTTCAAACACCAGCAGAGGAAGAAACTCCCGAAGAGTCTCACGTGACTCAAACTGCACACGTAACTCAAACTACACCTCCTGAAACACCAAAACCAGCTGAAACAAATGTCAACGTTACACCTGAGACAACACCTTCACAAAATCAAACCGTGAAAGAGATCAGAAGTCTGAACGTCTCGATAAGTCCCAAGGAGATGAAAGTGAAAGGAGGAGATGAAATAACATACATTTTAACCCTAAACTGGTCACCGAGGGAGTGGAGGGGGATTGTATCTTTCAGGATAACAATTGAGTCTTCGGGATTTTCGAAGAGCTACAACGTATCCGATGTCAGAGTCAATTCTGATCCGCCTATAACGATCAGAGTTCCCCTAAGAATTCCCGAAGGTATACCGCCGGCGAAGTACGAGGTAAAAATTGAGGCGATGATAGATAACTTAAAGGCTGAGGACTGCACGCACATAACCGTTGTCCGTACTCCAGGATTTGACTTCTTAGCATTTTTAACAGGTCTTCTTATATCCCTAATACTTTTAAGGAGAATGGTAAGGCGTTGAATCATCTAATGCTTCTGAGCTTTTTAACTATCCTCTCCATCCTGTCCTCCATCTTGAAGAAATAAGCGTAATACTTCGATTTCTTTATAAGAATTGGGCTTCTATCCGTTTTGATAGTCTTGTGACCGTCTGCCACTACGAAAACTTCTCTGTCGAACTCTATTCTTATCCTTTTGTCTGATTTAACAACCCAGGGTTTCCAGCCAAGTTTGAACGGTGCTACTGGTACTATTAAAATCGATTCCAGTTTCGGGTCTATAACAGGTCCGCCAGTTGAAAGTGCGTATGCAGTTGATCCTATCTGCGTTGAAACTAGGATTCCGTCGCATCTTATCTCATCAACCCTTACATCGTCGATAAAAACCTCAACATCTATTAGCTTTGCAGGTCTTGCCCCCAGAACTGCTATTTCGTTTAGCGAGAGAAGTTCCTGATTTTCCACCGTGCTCTCAAGCCTCATAAACCTCTCGACCTCAAATCTCGTTAGAGCCTTCCTCAACTTCTCCCTGTACTCATCTGGCTCGCAATGCGTTAGAAGACCTATTCTACCAGTGTTTATCCCGAATATTGGCGGACATTCTTTAAGGAATTGAAGCAGTTTTAGTATCGTTCCGTCTCCACCGACGACAACTATGAAATCGTACATGCAGGCATCCGACCAGTTCTCTATTATCTCTGCCTGAAATCCGATTGATTTCAGAAACTCAAGAACTTCGAGTGCTATTCTGTAGGAGTCGAACTTGTAAACTATTCCCCCTTTCATTTGATCAACTCCAGCATTTTTTTATGAAGTTTTTTATTTGATACAACTATTTTAAATCTTTCACGCATGCTGAACTCCTTCTTACCCAAATCTTTACCGATTTCATCCGTAACAACTGCTCCGGCATTTTCGGCTATAAAAAGACCAGCAGCCACGTCGAATATCCTAAGAAATCCCCTCTTACCCCTGACATCTATGAACGCATCAAACGTACCGTCGGCGACAAGGCATATCTCAAGGGATGCACATCCAAATATCCTTATCCTCTTTATTTTCATACTCCTCTCGGGATAGTAAAATATCACGTTAGCATCCTCAATCCTCGATTTTCCCGAAACCCTTATCCTATCGCCGTCTCTGAAGGATTTTCCGTTAATTGAGTAGTACTCCGTACCCGTTGCAAGGTTCATAACGTATGCAAAAAAAGAATCCTCGAAAAACCTGCTTCTGGAAAAGCAAAGGGATATTGAGTAGAAAGGTACACCCTTTACGGCGTTAAAAGTTCCGTCCACCGGATCGAGGGCAACAACAGTTCCTCCCTCTCCCACAACTCCAGCCTCCTCGCTTATCACTGTTAAATCGTAATCTTTCAAAAAATCCAGAGCTATGTCCTCGGCTACCTTGTCTATCTTCTTCGTCGGTGTCCCGTCCTTTCCAATTCCAACTGTTACATCGCTTTCCCTTTTTCCAGCTAACTTCAAAACCTCCCTTCTAACGCTTTCACCTATCGCCCTGGATATCTCCAGAGCATCTTTAGGCTTCATACCTCCAATTCTTCTGCTGATTATAAAATCGTTTATACAAATCTTATTCCGAGCTCGCCCAGCCTGTTTCTAAGGGAGATGTTTATGAGGAGGGGTGTCAGGCTCTCTATTATCCTAGAATTTCTTAGAGGTCCGGCATCGAGTGCTCTGAGGCAGTCAACCCTGTTTGTCATCTCTATCACAACCCTCTTCGCCTCCTCATCATCTCCACAGACTGCAACGTCGAACTCGAACTTCTCATTGAGATCTGCAAATCTCCTTGCGGGAATGTTGTGATAAGCCGAAACAACCCTGCTCTCCCTCAAAATCGAGGCTATCTTTTCTGCGGCAGATCCCTCAGGAAGCTGGACATAAACGAAAAGGCCGTTTACCTTTTTCATCGGGACGACTGGTGAAACGACTATTTTATCTCTGAACAAGTCCCTGAAGTTCGAAACGAATTCGAATACCCTGTCCCATGGAATTGTCAATATCGCAACGTCGCATGCCTTCAAGGCATCTCTGTTATCCATACCTCTTATGCTGCATCCAGAAATATCGCTGTACTCCTCAGCCTTTTTTTCTGCCTTTCTTACATCCCTTGAACCGACTATCACATCGAATCCGGCAAGCGAAAATCTAACCGCCAGACCCTTACCGAGATTTCCTGTTCCTCCAAGTATCGCAACTATCATCAAGACATAATCATCACTTGAATTTATATAGTCCCCGAGACATATCAATTAGGACTTCCTAATTAAGCGTTTTTACGGAAATCGAAGACAACTTCATCTATGAGTCTGCAGAACTCCTCCTTCATCCTCTCAAACTCATCCCTACCTATTTTCACCCTTACACCGTCTATCTCTGTTTCCTCTTCTAAAAGCCTCTTTGGGAATTCCACATCCCTTATCCTTATACCCCTAATCTCGTTTATCTCTATCTCTGTTCTCAATATTCTCCTTCCGACTTCTCTAAGCTTTTTCACGTCAAATTCAATTCCCAGAATTGATAGAGCTTCCGCCGCCTCTTTCGGCTCGATACCTATGAACGAGCAGACACATGTCGAGTCGATCCATGCCCTGTCCATTGCTAGTCTCAGAGCAAATTCAGCCTTTCCCTTTGCAGAAATCCTCTTCTCCACGCTCATTCTAAGCTCTTCCCCGGCCGTCCAGGCCTTCAGATGGCAGCCAAACCTTGGAAGTATGTAGCTGAATGTCATACCCCTGAGGACCCTCGGATCGTATGCCGGGAGGTTCATACCCATTACATCAACGGACAAATCTCTTGCGCCGATTTTTTCCGCAGCTATCCTCGTACCCTCTGCAAGTAAATCTCCTATGTCCTCTCTCATAGCTATCTTCCTTATTACATCAGATATGTCCCTTATCTCGTAATCCAAAATTCCCCTCTCGACGCATTCCTTAAGAAATGCAACCGTGCTTCCAGTGTTTATAGTATCCAATCCTAGATCGTCGCACAGGTAATTTGCCTCTATTATCTTTCTTATATCAGGTTGATTGCAGTTAGCTCCGAATGCCCATACTATTTCATATTCAGGGCCATCCACAAGCCCGAAATCCGTTTTTACAAGCTTTCCACATCTCAATGGGCAGTTGTAGCATGTGTGATTTGATTCGACGAATCCCCTTATCCTCCCATAGCTCATGTCGAATTCGAAGTGACTTCTCCTCCAGTTATCCGTTGGGTATGCATGAGCTGAATTGACGACGGGTGTTAGGCTTAAGGTTCCACCCCTTTCGGCCCAATCCCTCATCCTTCTTATCCTGTCAAGTATTTCATCCGATACCTTTTTTATCTCCCCGTTCGCCCTTATCTCCCTCTTACCCCTTACAACTATCGCCTTTATCCTCTTCCATCCAAGAACTGCTCCGTGACCTCCCCTTCCTGCCGTATGTAGATCGAACTGAGTCGAAGCAAATCTCACGAGATTTTCTCCTGCTGGACCTATGGACAAAACCTCACCCTTATGCCTTTCCTTTAGATAACTCACGGTCATGAAGTTTCCAAGTCCCCATAGCTTTTCGGCCGAATGGAACCTAACCTTACCGTCATCGACTTCAACGTAAACGGGTCTATCGCTCCTTCCGTATATCTTTATGACCTCGAATCCCGATCTTCTTAGACCGTATGAAAAGTATCCTCCTGCAGAAGAGCACGTGTAAGTATTTGTAAGAGGTGAAATCGTCACGACCCATGTCCTGTTTACAGCGGGCAGAATTCCTACAAGCACGGATGTTAGAACAAAAACGGAATTTTCATGACTGAAGGGTTCGGCTTTTGGATTTCCCTCCCTTAACAGTACAGCTCCAAGCCCCCTACCTCCTATAAAATCCACGTAATCCGAAAGATCGACCTCCTCAGCCTTCTCGTTGCTAAGATCTATTTCAAGCATTTTTAGCATAACCTTAATCTTGAGAACAGTTAAATAAAGTTTAACATCAAGGTCAGATTTCGAAGAAAGATGACAGATCGGTTCCACTTCTCGATCTCGTTGCAAGCTCGTGAGCAAGTCTTATCGGTTCGGGGAGTTTGTGACCTTTAAGACATGACTTCACTATTTTCAGAGAAGTTTCCGGTGTTATATAGCTCCCAGGAGATATGAATATGGGTTTGCAGTTGCTACATGTTTTTAAGGCGTATCCGATAACATCTTCACCATAGTATATCGGGCTCTCCTTCATGACCTCTTTAGGATACACTACATCGCCGAAAAGCTTTTTCTTGGTAATTCCAACGGTCGGAATTCCCAGCTCCAGTGCTATATAAGTTGCAAGACCGCATCTCCTCGGATGGGCTATCCCGCTTCCGTCAACAAGTATGACGACTTTTTCTATTCCCCTTAAAGCTTTCTTCAGAACTTTAACGGCAGGTTTTCCCTCCCTGAACATAAGAAAGGTCGGGATGTACGGGAAGTCAATGTTCTCAACGCTTACGCGTTTGCTTACCGGATTCAGATCGGGGAAGCTCAGGACTACGCATGCCGATATAACTCTCTCCCTCTCCCCCCTTTTGATGAAAGCCTGGTCGACTCCTGCAACGTACCTAAGCTCGTCAATTCTAATATAATCCTTTAAGACAACCCTGTTTGAAAGCTCTTCCTGGAGTTTCTTCAGCCTCTCAAGATCCATATTTAACAGTCTGACGAATCCTATTTCTACTTTACTACAGAGCAATGGATTTTTTCCAGGCATGCACTGCCAAAATTCAATACGATTTCCTATGCAGAAGGGGTTGTGAGTTACGGGAACGATTTGCCGGAGCAGGACTACCGGATTTCGCTACCGTTTTCTTACCTAACCATTACAATAAAATATATACATTGGTTAGGTAAGAACAGTTTATGCAGATTTTATGCAATTGTTCGGTGAACATCTGGATCGGTTTGAAAATACCTCCTGAACACGTCAAATTCAACATCTAACTCAGTTCTTATCCCAATTTTGTGCAGCATGTCGTTTGCCTCGAAAACGCTTCTGCTGCCTTCGACTGCTTTTGGAAGGGGTGATAGCTCGTAAACTGTCGACGTGTCGACGTAGAATATTAACGCGTTTAGTATCGAAACCTCTATGACCGCCTTATCCCATACCCTCTGTCTACCGAAGAATCCCATTGATGCCATTATTGGTATCTTGGATGCTGTCGTTTCAACTTCCTCTATAAAACCCGATAACCTTTCTGCAAAATCCCTCGATATGAGATTTGCACCCAGCAACCCGTCTCTCTCCGCTATCTCACTCAGATACATCTCCAATTCATGTCTCGTTAGCTCTCCATCGCTTCCAAACCCGACTATCGCTATCATCGATTTCAGCTTTTTAAGGGAGGCTATCATGATTGAATCTGCGAGGGGACTGTGAAGACCACTCTCTCTTCCCCTCGCCAGCGAATCACCTCCTGCATCTACACCCACCACAAGATCTATATCCTCATCCTCGACGAATTCCTTCAGACTCCTTGTCAAACTCAGCTCTCCCTTTGTTATGTCTATACCAACAACCTCGGAGTTCAGAAAATCCGATACCTGCGATGCTATAAGCCTTATCCCGTCAACCGTGCTATTTCTGTTTATCCACGCAAGGCATTCGTTTATTATCCTGCAGTTCCTTATCTCCTCGACTGATCTTGGTCCCGGCTTTTTATCCCTGCTAATCCTCTCCCATATGACCCCTCCGTATATGCACTCGACATCGAAGATCTCGAAAAAGTCTCCGACTGCCAGCGTACTTACTATGTCACCGCCACCACCTATACCTATCAGAAGGGCTCTTTTCACATCCTTCAGAATCTTCAGTATTCTCATAAGCTTTAGGAGAATCTCTCAAGATTTATCCTTTACCAAAACCTTTTTAAATTGCCTTCTCAAATCTAGGAGCATGGGTAAAACTGGAAGCGTTACATGGGTTAAGATAAAGAAGAGAAAGAAGCAGGAGTACAGGCTTGTTCCCACCAAGTGGCAGCACTACAAAAAACCCGGTCCCAACCAGAAGTACACTTCGGACGGGAAGAGAAGAAGAAGGATTGCCAGATCACCGAAATCTATACTCGGAATCAAAAGCTAACTTCTCAACATCCCTTATACTTGCATCTGTTTTGAAAACAACTCCTGAATAGTGAACTCTTGAAGCCGAAAATCCGTTTTCCCTGAGTTTTTCAATTATTGAATCCATGGGTGGTGGAGAGGACTTCAGCATCTTTGAAATCCTATGAACGTTGAATCCGAATGGTATTTCCAGCTCGTTGTATATCGATTTCAAAAAGGATCTTACAGCTTCAACATTCTCGCATTCTAGCTCATCGGAGGAATCGATCATTTCCCTTACAAATTCCTTGCTGTGAAGTTCTCCGATCCACATGGGCCCCATCATGATGAACTTCCCACCGCACTCACATCTCTCAAAGCATTCACCCTTCATGCTCGTCCATTTCCTGTTGAGACATCTTGGACAGTAGAAGAGATAACCTATCTTTTCGAACATATCCTTGGCGAATCTAACGGATTTCCTGAACATGACGTGAACCCTGTAATAGTGTTCTCTTGCCCACGATACGAGAACTATTAAACCCTTATCGTACTTCGTGGCTTCTCTGACAATCTTACCTATTAGCACTCTCAAACCAACTTCTGGATAGAACTCCGTCATCTCGACGTAAGCTGAGTACTTCTTCAGACCCGATTCGACAGCTGATCCACAAAGAGCCGCGGTGTCCGTTGCGGTTATGCTCAAATACTTCAGTGCGGAGGAGCAGGCGGAATCTATGAATTCCGCGGGAGATCCAAAAGGATCTAAATCGACATGGGTGAACCTCATCTCCCTCATAAGGGAGTTTGCATCTCTATTGTAAACCGTCCCCTCTATCCCGTTCAGCTTAAGGTTTTCCGTTATCAGTTCCACAGCCCTTTTATCCCTGTCGTTGAAGTGGGAGTTGTAACCGGCCTCCACTCTTGCCCTTATACCCCTTACACCTGTCGCCGCCAAGGCATCTAGGAAGATTACATCCCTCTTCTCACGTTTCGCTATCGTTTTGAATACAAGTACATCCAGATGCCTGCAGAAAGTCATCTTAGGATTGTAAAACACATTCCTGTCGAGTTTTATCCTAACCCTTCCTTCTCTTATAATCATCGATTATCCTCCCTATTATCTCCTCAGCAATCCTGTCCCTGTTCTGCTCGTTAAGGACGTAAAGTTCGAACTCATTTCTTATCCTCTCAAGCAAGGGATGTTTCGCCTTATAGTGTATCGTGAAAAGAAGATTATCCCTTTTCATTAGATCCTGTACTTCTGAAACGAAGTAATCGCTTTTAAGCTCCATGGGCCCTATCTCATCTATTATCACGAATTCGGAGGACTTGTAATCCCTTATAAGCCTCGCAAACTGATCTATAGATTCGACGAAGACTGCATACTTCCCAACCTTTACCCTCCCACTCCCAACCCTTGCAAGCCAGAGCTCTTTATTGCTCTTCAGATCTCTAAGCTTAAAACCTATCCTCGTACCTCCCCTTCTAACCTCAAACGTTACGAATCCAGATATGTCCATTACATCCTTTAAAGAGTTGTAAACCTTAAGACAGAGCGTTGTCTTACCTATACCCGGCCTGCCAGTTACAGCTATTCTCACATTAGAGATTATTCTGATGTATTTAAATCAATTTTGAGTCCAAAGAACTCCCAGTTAAATTCCATGGAAGATCTGTTAAATTTCTCATCGTAACTTAGTTTCATAACGTCAAGGTTAAACCATACTTCTATCCATTATTCAATAATATAAAAAAATATATTTTATTTTCTTTTTGGCGTTTTCTCAATCATAAGCAATTAAGTTAGAATTCTGAATGATATTTTTGATTCTTTTAAAGAATAACACTAAAATTACATATTAAAAATATATTTTGAAATTAATGCAGTCGAAATATTCTGAATGTTTTACGTCAAATTAAAATTAAACTTTTAGACTTTTTTCAAATATTATCAATTGATTATATATTTAATTACCATCCTCGAGCCCCGACCCCCTTATTTCCTGTGGAAACCCTTGACTCTACCCAATTAACCACAACAAACAATCTATATTTTTATAATAAGTTCTCAATTGTGAATTTTTGATGATGATTATGAGGGTTTCCACAGGAAATAAGAGAAAATAATACAATAGTTCAATTAATAATTATTATAAAAATTATATCTCCGGTTGAGGCATCTAAAAAATGTACTAGACTAACCAACCTTTCTTAAAGTCTTTTTAAGTTTATCTATAATAATAAGAATCTTATCTATTAAACAAACAATCCTTTCTATTTCTTCCAATTCCTCTGATTTATCTATTCTACCTACAAGCCTCATTACACAGTTTATGAGAATTTTATCAATCTCATCGTATTTTATATCGTATTTTATTTCAGATACTGCTCTATCCTTTTTGATCAACTCCATCTTTTCCTTTTCTTCTTCTTTTACTTCTTCTTTCTTTTTTAATTCTACAAGAACTTCTCCATCTTTTTCAATTATCTCTGCATCCCTTTTACAGCTGGGGCAGAAAGTTCTACCCTTATATTTAAACAGGGGCATTTTGCACTCAGGACAGTGGTAAGCTAGCATTTTTGCTCCCTTAAACAAGAGTTCTACAGCCTCCGAAATTTTTTTATCTTCCACGTCATTAAGTCTATTGACACAATATAAAAAATTACGGTTTTGAGGTGATGAACATGAATAAAAAGGAATTAGAGAGCGTATTAGATGCACTGGATAGAATTATCCAAGACGACTCCGTTCCGAGAAACATAAGGAGGATTGCAAGCGAAATCAAGGAAAATCTCCTACATGGAAAAGATAGCTTGGCCGTCAGAGCAGCTACTGCAATATCGATACTCGAGGAGGTTTCATCAGATCCGAACTTACCTATGCACGTCAGAACTTTGATATGGAATCTATCTAGCCAGCTGGAAAGGTTGGCAGTAGAGAAATAAACTCTCATCTTTATTAAATAGTGTATAAATAATTCTGAAAATTTTTTATAAAAATGAACAATAACCTGAATTCCAGGAGATCTCCCAACACTTCATGTTAATGCATAATTCGATTTCCACAGGAAATAAAGGGGTGGGGGTCTCAAATATATTAATATATTTTAAAATACATATTATTTGCTATAATATTCCCTTAACCTTTTAAAATTGAAATCTCAGTGAATCTTATGAAACGCACCGTCCTGATACTTGCAGCTATCCTTGTTGTGACAAACGTCTATCTTGGATACAGCTTGATGGATAAAGAAAATAAAATAAAACATCTGAATACGATCGTTGAAGGGTTTGAAAGAGAGGTAAAAAATCTAAGGAAAAACCTGGAGGAAAAGACAGATGTTATAGAAGCTCTGAAGAGAGATTTATGCGATTTGAGAAATAAACTGGATTATTTGAGGAGGGAAAGGGAAGAATTGCTGCTGAGGATAAGGGAACTTGAGTTCTCCAGATCTGTTGAGTACAAGGTGATAGGTGTTAACGAGTCGACTGGAAAGGGGGAGATAATAGGGTTTGAGGTTGTTATGAGGAAGGGGGAGGGAGGTCTGTTCGTGAACATAACAAACGTCATACTCGGTAAGGACACGCAGCAGTCGATAATTAAGGCTTTAGATGTTGCAAAAAATGTGACGAAGGAAGATTTAAAGGGAATGGATTTGTTCGTGCATTTCGCAGGGAAAAACGGTACATTTGTTATAGTGGGTCCAAGTGCAGGTGCTGCCATATGCGTTGCCACAATAGCCCTTATAGAGAACAAGAGTCTGAACGAGAGCGTCCTTATAACGGGAACAATAGAGAGTGACGGGACGATAGGAAGAGTTGGGGATATCCTCAAGAAGGCAGAAGCAGCAAGGGATTACGGTGCCAGGGTTTTTCTTGTTCCTAAGGGTCAGGGTATCAGATTGAAGGGTTTGACAGTTGTAGAGGTCGAGAGCATATACGATGTCATGAAATACGTTCTCTCAGATTCTGATATTCTCTAGCATCCTTATAGTCCTTCTAATCCTCTTCAGCTCATCTATTATCATCCTCGCCCTCCTTCTCTTTCCAACCTCAAGAGCGTCCACGACCTTTCCTATGTAAACCCATCTTCTCTTATTCCTACCAACGTATTCGACCAGGTAATAGTATGGACCGTGGGGACATCTCTTACAACCCTTCTTACCACATCTTACGTACTTGAGAACTATAGAACCCTTCGGAAAGCCCAGTTCATGAAGCTCTTTTATAAGTTCCTTTTCCTTCCTCTTAAGCTCTTCTATCTTCTTCTTTCTGATCCTTATCTCCTCAAGTTTGCTTTTCAAGATTCTCTCAGCATCTTCGATTCTCATTATCTTACCTAACTACTATGTTATATTTATACATTATGGTTAGGTAAGAAATCAAGATCTAATAGACTCGATTAAAAGGGCTGATGTACTCAAAAATGAACGGATAAAAGCGATATAACAACTCAAATGAGAATTTCAGGCCCTGAAAAGTTCACCGAATTCGGATATATCTCTTTCACTGCTTAAAAGCTCCCTGAGCACTGTTACGAGTCTATCGGTTTCAACCCTTATCTGTCTGGTAGTGTCCCTGTCCCTAATCGTGACAGTGTCGTCTTCAAGTGTCTGATGATCGACTGTTATGCAGAAAGGAGTTCCTATCTCATCAAATCTCCTGTATCTCCTGCCTATACTTCCCGAATCGTCGTACTCTGCATAAAACCCCTCTTTTCTAAGCATCCTTAATATCTTCAGGGAGTAATCTATAAAGGCAGGTTTTGAAAGAAGCGGTAAAACTGCAACCTGAATCGGTGCAAGCCATCTCTTAAGCCTGAGAACCCTTCTCTCCTCCCCGTCGACTATGTCCTTATCGAAGGAGTGATCCAGAATTGCATAGGTTATTCTGTCAAGTCCAAACGATGGTTCGACGACGTGAGGTATCATCTTCTTACCGTGAACCTCCTCCTCAACATCCTTTACCTCGAAGAAATCTCTCCCTATCTCGATTGTTTCACCGTCAACCTCAACCCTTATAACTTCTATATCCCCATTTACATCCATATCGCTTAGGATTTTAGATATCTTCTTAGCCTTCTCTCTGTAAACAGGTCCGAGCTTTTTCATATTTGGAATTATCCTCTTCCTCTTAACCCTTATAGGCTCCTTGAACTGAACGAAGACGCTGAGATCCTCCCCGCTCAGCTCCATGTGCCTTCTGAGATCGTAATCCGTTCTATCGGCTATTCCCACCACCTCTATCCAGCCGTAGTTTGTCAGAACCTCGGCATCCCAGCAGTCTATTGCATAATGAGCCCTCTCATCATCCTTATGCTGCCTGAATCTCAATCTTTCTTCCTTTATTCCCAAATCTATCAGAAATCTTCTCGTTTTTCCTATGAAGTACGCCATGAGCTCATGGCATATTATCCCCCTCTCCACGGCTTCCTTGAGTCTTATCTCGTATTCAACGTCGTTCTTGTCGAGAAGTCTAACTACGTCGTTTTCGTACATTTTAAAATCAGGATGCCTCTTTTCATCAGGAAGTACAAAGAACTCGAGCTCTGCCTGGTTGAACTCCCTGAGCCTTATAACACCCTGTCTCGGACTTATCTCGTTCCTGTACGCCCTGCCTATCTGTGCTACACCGAACGGCAACTTGTTTCTGAAGTAGTCGACAACCCTCTTGAAGGCTATGAATATGCCCTGAGCGGTTTCGGGTCTAAGATAACCGTTTTTACCCTTCCCCGGTCCAATTTTCGTCGTAAACATGAGGTTGAAGTGGAAGGGTTCCTTAAACCTTCCACCGCATGTACACCTCAAATCGTAGCTGTCTATTATCTCCTTCACAGCATCTATCGAACAGTCCACCTCTATATCCAGTTCATCCTTTATGTAATGATCCGCTCTGAATACCTTTCCGCATTTCTTGCATTCTATCGCCACATCCGTAAAGGATTCGACGTGACCAGATGCTATGAATATCTCCTCGATGTTAACGTTCGGCGTATCTATCTCTATCGCCCTCTCGTTTATCACAAAATACCTTCTCCAGATATCCTCAACCCTTCTTCTTAAGTTATTTCCGAGAGGACCGTAATCTATAAATCCTGCCATACCACCGTATATCTCAAAAGACTGCCAGAAAAATCCTCTTCTAACAAGCATCTCCATGAGCTCACTCATGGATTTTTATCCTCGCACACTTTTTAAAAGACTTATCTTTAGACATAACAAATTATTTTATTCAAACAGTTTTATTCAAATATTATTAACAGCAAGTGGCATACGTCCTTAGCAAAAAAGAGATATTTTACCGTAACGATTTCCTAGTGATGTTGAAGTTTGTTCACATGGCAGATATCCATTTGGGTTACAGACAGTACAACTGCGAGGAGAGGCTGATAGACTTTGCCCAGGCATTTCTGGATGCCGTCAAATTTGCAATTGAGAAAAAGGTTGATTTCATACTCATAGCTGGTGATCTTTTTCATAAAAAAAACGAAATAGACCCTCTAACTCTCACCCAGGCAACCAAAATACTTGAAAAGGCAAAGAAGTCTGGAATACCGGTGATAGCTGTTGAGGGAAATCACGATTCCACTTACTTTAGAGAGAGCTTTTCATGGCTTGATTACCTATCAAAATCGGGACTGATAATAAATCTAAAACCGTCATTCGATGAGGGAGAAATGGTGATCGATGAATGGGATGGTGAGAGCGGAGCTTATGTTGATCTTGACTGCGCGAGAATTTATGGGATGAAGTACTACGGTTCTCTATCTGAAAAGATACTTGAGGAGTACAGGAAGAGGATAAGGAGAAGGGATTTCACTATATTCATGGCTCATGTGGGTGTTGAGGGTTACATGGATATATACGGATGTGTAAATCCGTCAAAACTTTACATGCTCAGGGAAAGGGTTGATTACATTGCACTCGGGCATATACACAGGAGCTTCGTCGAAAATGACTTCATATTCAATCCGGGAAGTCTTGAAACATGTGATATAAGCGAGCTGAAATTTGATAGGGGATTTTTCTACGTCGAAGTCGAAGACGAAATAAGATACGATCTTATCAGGAACAGGAGAAGGGATTTTGTTGTTTTGAGGTACGAATTAAAGGATTTGGATTACGATGGTTTCAGGAGGTTTCTTAAATCGAAGAAATCGGGGAAAAAACCTGTTGTAGATCTTACTCTGAGCGTAAGTAAGAGCATTAGAAGGGAGGTGGATGAGGATAGGATTAAAAGAATCGTCAACGAAGTTTTTGACCCGTTACTTGTAAGGCTGAAATGGGAGCTGTACGATTCGTTCTTCACTGCTAAAAGGATAGATACGGAATCAAGGGAGTCTATAGAGAAATCCGTTATAGGGGATCTCCTTAGAAGCCTAAAATACGGCGACATAGTTGACGAGGTCATAAGTCTTAAGAACGTTTTCAGCTCAAACTTCAAGATTGAGCTTGTTGACAGGTTTATAGAGGATATAATCAGGGGATTTAAGGAGGAGAAGGTTGAGAAAGAGAGCACGGATGAGGAAGAGGTGTGGGACTGGAGGAAGGCCTATGATAAGGGAATTAAGACTCGTAAACGTTAAGAGCTATCAGAACCAAGTGATAAAGTTCAGGGATGGTGTTAATGCTATAATAGGGGAAAACGGGGCTGGAAAGACAACTATTCTTGAGGCAATAGGATTTGCACTCTTTGATTCCTTGCCATACAGAATATCGGAGTTTGTGAAGAGGGGAGATAGGAGATGTGAGGTAAGGGTAAAGATAGTCAATCCGAGGGATGAGAGACTTTACGAGGTTGTAAGAAGGGTTGAGGATGGGAGAACTGTTGAATACTATGTTAGAGATGTTGAAACTGGTAGAAGAATAGAGGGTGCCGAAGGGGTTCACGGAGTTCTCCAGTGGATAAAGGATATTTTTGGATTTGAAACCGATATAAGAAGCCTTTTTGAGAACGCGATAGGTGTTAGTCAGGGCAGGATTTCATCTCAGTTTCTGGAAATACCGAGCGTCAGAGACAGGATATTTTCACCTCTCATAGGCGTCGAGAGTTACAAGAGGGCGTATGAGAAGAGTAGGGAGTACGAGAGATTCCTGGAAAACAGGTTGAGGAAGCTCGAGATAGAAATTGTATCGCTGAGGAAAGATGTTGAGAATCTTGAAAAAATGAACGAATTGCTTGAGAAGTTGAAGAAGGAAAGAGATGAAAAGAGGAAGATGCTGAAGGAAATAGAATCGGAATTGAAAGTAATTTCTGAGAAGATAGATCATCTGGAAAGGGACTTAAGGAAGCTGAACGAACTTAGACTAAGGAAGGCAGGGATAGAATCTGATATTAAAAACTTAGCATCTAACATGGAGTCACTCGAAAGAGAACTGAAAGAGCTGTGCAAAGTTGAGGAAAAGATAAGGAAACTGGAGGGATGCCACAGGGAATACATAGAAGCCGAACGTGAAATCAGGAGACTGGAAGAAGAGAGATCAAGGATCGAAGGGATTGTTAAAGATTTAATGGATATGAGGGTTCAGCTTGAGAAGGTAGAGATGAGGATTGATGAAATAAGGCGAATAATTGATGAGATAAGGGAATGTGAAAGGATAATTGATGATGTAAAGGAGAAGGCTAGAAGGGAAGAGGAGCTCAGGAAGAAGTTACAGGAAATAGAGATAATGGAGGGAGAACTGGAATCGCTTGAAGAGGAGTTAAGAAAAACAGAGGAAGAAATTGAAAGGAAAAAATCAAAACTAAGAGAAATCGAAAAAAAGGAGAAGAAGCTTAAAGAGCTTGAGGAGATTGCTGGAAAGATACCGGATGAGATAGAATCTAAAAGGGATGAGGTGTTATCTCAGCTCAGCTCTATAAAAAGGGAGATATCAGCAAGGGAAAAGGAACTAGATCTCATGAGAAAGGGTTTATGCCCGATTCTGAGGGTTAGATGCGAACGCCTTCTGAGCTCGCTCGGAGATAGGGAAAGGAAGCTAATATCATTAAAGAAAAAATATAAAATAATTGAAGAAAAATTTGAAAGAATAAACATGATGCTCAAAAGAAGAAATGAGGTGTTAAATCTAATTGAGAAGATAAAGGCAGAGATAGGGGAAAAATGGGAAACGATGATGGAAATGGAGGAGAGAAAGAGGAGGTTTGAGGAGATAAGACGTAAAATCGATGAGATAAGGAGATCTGTTGGTATGAAGGGGAAAATTCTGATGGAGCTTGAAGACTTGAAGGGATCCTCTTCGGTTCTCTCATCTCTAATTGAGAAGATATCGAAGAAGGATGAGTACGTTAGGGGGTTAAAGGATCTTGAGGATCAGAGGCGAGAAATTTTGAAGAATCTGGAGAAATTGGAGGAATCGGAATGCCGTCTGAGGTATTTGAACGAAAGACTAATCGATCTTAAGAGGATTGTCGAAGCAAGAAGGGAATGCTATGAGATGTACATAAAGCTCAGAACGGAGACTTCTAGGAGGGATGAGATAAGGAGAAATCTCGATGAGCTGAGAAAAAGATACGAGGAACTTAGACTTGAGTTCGATAAAATAGTCGATGAGATTTCAAGGATTGAGGTTGATGAGGTCTATCTGGATGAGCTTAGGAATAGAAGGAACGAGCTCATGGCAATTAAAAGTAAGATCGAGGGGTCGCTAGACATAATTGAATCCCAGATATCTTCCGTTGAGAAAGAAATAAAGGCTGTGAGAGAGAAAAAGGATATTTACAAGAGAATGCTGGATGAGAGGGATATGGTAGAGAAGAAGCTGAAATTCGTGAGGGACATGAGGGAGGTATTTAAGAGAGCAGTTCCTGAGATAACAAAGGCATACGTTGAAGCCGTATCGGTCGAGGCCAACAGGATATTTTGCGAGATAATGGGTGATTACAACTGGGAATTAAGATGGACGGAGGATTTCGGTATAAGGGCAAAGTACATGGGCAAGGAAATAGATTTCAGCCAGATGAGTGGAGGAGAGCAGGTATGCGCAGCTCTTTCGATAAGACTTGCATTGTTAAAGGTATTATCGAATATAGGAATTGTATTCCTGGATGAACCAACCCAGAACATGGATGAGATAAGGAGGAGAAACTTCGCCAATCAGATTTCAAAGGTCGGGGGATTCAGGCAGATATTTATAATAAGCCACGATGATACGTTTGAGGAGATAGTAGAGCACGCAGTTAAAGTTAAGAAGGAGAACGGGATATCGATCGTTGTTTAGAAAAATACATTCTCTCCAATACAGGGTTCTGCGTCTTGGGAGAAGTTTTATTTACATATCCTTTAGATATCTGATAAATGCACATAGATGAGGAAATAGCCGAGACCATAAGGCAGTCCATAATTGGATTGGACAACTATATACTCGTGGGTTTAACGATAGTAGTATGGGGAACAGCGTACGCCGTCATTTCTCTAATAGCGGGTAACTATATAATCTCAGCATGGATCGGATTCACTCTGGCAATACTTGGTCTCTACGCCATCCTAACTCTTTTAATTGATTTCATCGAATACAGATCTAGAAAATCACTGGGATTTTCATGTAGATTTTTTATATTTATATCTATATATTTAATACTCTTATTAAGTGTATACAGGATATTACCACCTGATTTACTTTTAAAACCGCTAGATATAATTACAGATAATCTCTTTTACGTCTTAATAATACCATTGATAACGAGAGACATTCTGGATGTCATAACGGTTAGAAGATACGGTCATCTCGAATTTTTAAGGGTAGATAGGAAATCCGAAGAAAAGCTCGAGTTTATCCTATTAACAGTGCTAATTGCAATAATCTATGGAGTCGTTGTTGTTTTCTTCATAAACTCATTCGGGAACATTCTGAACTTACTCATACCGATTCCAATTATGGCAGTGATACCTTATATAGTTCTCAAGAGTAATTTTATGAGGAATAGGGATATAGAGTTCGCGGGGAAACATATATTTAAGATCCTTTTACACATAATTGTATTCTTCATATCGATAATATTCCTCTTTAGGGCGTGGCTAATATACAGCCATAGGGCACACACGGAATTGCTGGAAGTTGTAGCTGGATCGACCATCGTAATCACCGGAGTACTTCATTCCGCAAGAAAGCTTCGAGATCTGAGATTCACTACTCCCAGAAGTATTTCAAAGTTTTTGTTCGGGCTAACAGCATTAGGAATCGGAGGAATAGTAATAGCAGTTCTCTTAAACGTCTTTGCTGGGATAGGTGAGTCCACAGTTGACATGGCAATGGTCCGTCTCTACATAGCCCATTGCATAGGTATGTGCTTGGCACTTGTACTGAGCATTGCTAATCACTTGAGGTGTTTATTCAAATGAAGCATCACTCCTCCGCTTCTTCGTGGTACTTTATCTTTTCCAATCTCCTCCCTGTAAACATCGACTTTATTACACCGAATATTATTACGGCATAGAAATGCGTAAGAACTATTACTCCGAATACAAACATTCCTAACCTGTGAATTATTCTGAAGAGTGTGTAACCGTCATCTATCATCAAAGCCCTTGCAACATCGTCAAATGCGTTGTATATGAAGTCGAGGTTAAAGTATATGGAAAGACCTGTTATTCCCATTATTATGGCAAGCGCGAAATAAGTCCACCAGACAAGGATCTCTGTCGGTATTATCTTCTCTACGTACTCCTTTTTCTTCGGATCGTAACCCCTCGGATCTTCAACATGCGGCCCTAGCTTGAACCAAGCCCTCAGCTCAGCTATGAAAAACTTTATACCGTAAGGAATCCTTATAATGCTGAAGAACTTCCATTCCTTGGCTATTATATATCCAAGCATAAAGAACCAGGCAGCACCGAAAACTATGCTCGTATAGAAATGTATGTCGAGAAACAGGGACTTATCCGGTGCCTTAAGATTGAAAACCCTACCTATGAACAATCCGGTAATGAGTAGTATGAAAAAAGTGGAAAATATTGTCCAGTGACAAATCCTGTAAAATAGTGAATGTCTCAGGACTTCTATTTCATTTTCTTCTTTCATTCTACTTCTTTCCTCCTACGTGCCTTCCTATATGTACTATTAAACCTATTATAACACCCGCTAGCAATCCGTATCCGATCAGGTCAACCTGCACACCCAGTACAGTTTTTCCTATGGGTATGAACGAAGCCTTACTGGGTCCAAGCACCTCCCCCTTCTGGACTGTCTGCGGATACATTACCTCCGCCTTCTCATGGCAGAAGCTGCAGTCCTTGGCCTTCTTAGTTATCGTGTGCGGACAGTACTCGACCCATCCTACGTGCGTCTTGTTTTCATAGCTGACGTACATGAGATATGCAGGCTTTATCTTTCCGTCATATCCTCTTATAAGCCAGAACTTGTCGGTGTAGCTCTTGTCTATCTTCTTCTTCTTTTCCTTGATCAGAACGTCGAGGTGACAGTTGTAACAGGTCTGGTACCATCCTGCATGACAGGCATAGCAAGCAAGCTTTCCGTCATGAATCCTGTGCGCTATCTTGTTGGGATCGAATGTGGCTTTCATGTTCTTCACAACCCTTCCCGTGAGATGGCAGTCCTCACATCTTACCTTTACTGCAAGCTTTTCACTCGTGTAGTACTTTCCATCACCGTGTATCTCTTCAAATGTATGGCAATCCGTACACTCCAATCCCTTCTCATAGTGAACATCGGGATTCGGACCCTTTGCCTTCATTCCGGCAAGGTATCCGACGTAGTTGACACCTGCTCTGGCGTGATGGCATTCAACACAGACCTCCATCGGTACCTTCTGCGTGTGCGCAGTTGTGAAGTTTCCATGGCATGACGAACACTCGGTGTGACACTTCGTACATCCCTTGGGCATGTCAACTCCAAAGGCCTCACCGGCACCCTTTCTGAACTCCTCCTTCATACCTGCCAAAGTATAGTGGAGAGATTTCGTGAAGTTCTCCGCTATATCAGCATGGCATTTTCCGCACTCCTCATGGGTTGCCTCCTTTACAACTATCTTCTGAATTGTCTCGTTCGGTATGAATGAAGATCCGCTGGGTCCCAAAACCTCTCCGTATCTTGGATACATCACACCGCACAATCCGATGGGTATTACGAACAGTGCCACAAGTAAAAGAGCAAGTACTAGCATCTTATATTTCATAACATGACTTAATGATGAGGTCTTAAAATATTTCCTATTTATTAGATTATATCTAAATTATTTAGATACAGCTTATATGAAACCTAGCTAGAATTAATTCGGTATACATCTTAACCTAGTATATTGCCTTAAGAATAAAAATAATGAATCTGCTCCCGACCACTAATGAGTTCGAATTGAAGCAAGCTTTAAATATATCCTCATAGTCCTTAAAATGATGCTTCACAATGTAGTGATACCATTCGTGCTATCGGCAGCCTTACTGACTTATGATATATACCTTATCCGTAAGGGAAAATTCATAAGGCTCCCCTTTGCCCACATTCCAATATTTATAGGATTCATAATTTATATACTAATATTTTTATTTAATGATTTTACATTAAAAGAGGCTTTTGTTCATTCCTCCAGATCGTTAAACCTCGCATTAAAACTTTCTGCATCGTGGAGCGGAAGCGGAGGGTATATAGTCTGGTGGCTTTTCGTTTTTTCACTGATAGCGTTCATTTTCAGATTGAGGATGAAGGAGTGCAGCGGAAATTTGTGCGTTTATCATAACCTGATGATAATAGCCCTTTTTATAATAGCCCTACTGAACGATGCATTTAGCACTGTTGATTTCTATCCAAAAGACGGTCTCGGATTAAATCCTCTTTTAAAATCAGTTTGGATGTATTTTCATCCACCTGCAACATTTATAGGATACGCTCTTGGCCTATTTATAGCAATCAACGTGTTTTTTAACAGACACAACTCCCTGCTTACGAGTCTTGCATGGATTTTTATAACAATAGCAAATATACTGGGAGCTGTCTGGTCGTACTTCACGCTTGGATGGGGTGGATACTGGGCATGGGATCCGGTCGAAACATCCCTTCTTTTACCATGGTTAAGCATTACAGCCTACTTCCATTCAAGAAAGCTTAGGAATTTCTTTCTGGCATTAACGGGTTTCTCCGTTGCATACGCAGCTTTTGTTACAAGAGGGGGTGTTTCCTTCCTGCACGGATTCGCTCTGTCTTATGTAGGAACGGTAATAATACTGCTCGGTATACCCTTCCTCGTAAAGGCATTCAGGGAGTTCAAGTTCGGCCTCGAAGACCTTAAGGATACCATGAACATAGCGTCGATTTCACTGCTGGGTATATACATCGTATGCCTCTCTGGATTGATATATCAGAGCGTTTACATGGTTTTCAGACAAGGTGTTGTCATAGACGTGGATTACTACAACTTCTCAAGTCTTCCATTTGTCGCAACGTTTTTGTTGACCCTTCCTATTTGCAGGTTTAGTATAAAAAGATATCCGCTTTTACTTGCCCTAGTCTTGATAACATCCGTCTACCTTTCCATTCTGACAGTCTTAGGTCTCATAAGGTGGTGCGGGGATTCACCGATCGCAACTAATGCTGCCATATCCTTCATGATCCCCGTTTCAGCCTTTAGTCTTGCAGGAGTTCTATACGGGTTTACAAAGACCGATATGAGATCTCTCGGCCTGAAGATAATACACATGTCGATACCCCTTCTAATAATCGGAGTTCTGATAAGCGGACCATACGCATACCATCAGGCTTCGTTCAAACCAATAATGATTAAGAGTGGTGAGGAGATGACTATGGACGGCTTGAGCTTAAAATACGTCGATATGAAATACGTTGAGCCGAGAGAAAAAGTATCTCTTGACGGTTTCATAGTAATTCCCGAGGAAAGTGAAGCTATTTTGAGATTTAAGGTAAACGGAGAGTACTTGGATATGAAGATAAGGTTTAACCTCGCCCTTTATCTGAGAGAAAGGGGATACACGATTTCCGAGCCAGCGGTTGTCAACAGAGGACTGGATGAGTACTACCTAGTCATACCTTCGATTTACGTGTTCGATTTATTTATATTTCATTCGAAGTTCATGTATCAGAATGGAGGAAACGAATTTATACTCAGGTCTTTAGCAAGGAGTGTGAATCTTAGCTATGAGGAATTCGTATACAGACTGAATTCGTGGTCTCAGGAGACATCTCATATGAAAAGGGTTGCCCTGATAATGTACAAATACATACCGTGCGTCAATCTCATCTGGATTGCCTCGGCGTTGATGATAGGTGGTGAGATACTAAACTTGGTGGTGAGGAGGAGATGAGATACGGAATATTAATTGCAGTTCTAGCAGCCGATATCGCGCTTGCCTTATACAGCGTTTTCTTCGGATATAATCCCGAATTCCTTCCGTATGCGGATCCGACATCCTACAGGATTTTGTACATACACATACCCCTAGCCTGGAACATGTACTTGGCGTTTACGATAACACTCGTATCTAGCATTCTTTTCCTGACAAGGGGAAGCTTAAAATACGATACGATCTCCTTCTGTTCAACAGTTCTCGGCGTTGTGTACGGATTTGGAGGGATAGTTACGGGAATGATATGGGCAAACGAAGTATGGGGAATGCCCTGGAGCTGGGATCCAAGGCAGACAACGACGCTTATAGCCCTGCTGTCCTATCTGGGTTACATAGCGCTGAGGACATCCATAACGGATGTAGAAAAGGCAAGAATTATTTCATGCGTTTACGGTGTATCTGCTTACATAATGATACCCCTAAGCTATCTTTCATCTGTGATGTTTAGAAGCCTCCATACACAGCTCCCCCAGCAGCCGCTCAGCCCAGAAGCGTACATCCTGCTTTCCCTTAGAGTCCTAACATCCGTCGTACTGTTTATAACACTTCTCAAAATTTATTATTCGTCAGCTCTTAGGAGGAGATGTGGAGGGGGTTGATGTGTACTGGGGAGTTTACGTCTCCCTTGCTGTATACTTTGTCGTGCTGTTCATAGCGTTACTTATAGTCAGGAGGGGTGTCGCGGTTGAGGAAGAGTAGGCTCGTACCCGTTATTCCTTTCATACTGCTGTTCTTAATAATAGGATACCTCAGCATAAGTTCTACCACGTATCTAAGCGTTTCCGATCTGAAGAAGTTCAAGGAACCTACGAGGGTTGTAGTGATGGGAAACGTTTCAAAGGGAAGTGTGTTTTTTAAGGAAAGACTAGAATTCGTTATTACTGATGGAAAGAACAGCGTTAAGGTTGTTTATCCGGCATGGATCCAGCTAGACAACGTGAGCGGATACGGAAAGGTTGTGGTTGAAGGAGTGTATTATCCGGACATAAACACGATCAAGGCTGAGAGGATACAGACCAAATGCCCGTCGAAGGAGGAGATAGAGAGGTATAAAAAGGTGTACGAATGATAGAGCTCGTAGACGTTTGGAAGAGGTTTGGAAGAGTCTGGATACTGAGGGGTGTGAACATGAATGTCAGAAGGAGCACTCTGATAGCAATCGTAGGAGAAAACGGTTCAGGAAAGACAACACTCCTTAAGATAATATGCGGTCTAATAAAACCCACAAGAGGTAGCGTTAAGATACTTGGCAGAGATATAAGGAAGGACAGCACGTACAAGTATCACGTTGGAATACTCTTTCACGAAAACGTGCTATACGACGAACTGACGGTTCACGAAAACCTGATTTTCTATTCGAGGATGTACGGTTTTAAGGATCTGAACGATCTTGCAAGAAACGTTTTCAAAAGGTTGAATCTGGAGAGGTACAGAGATGTGAAGGTGAGAGATCTTTCTTACGGATGGAGAAAGAGGGTTAACTTCGTTAGGGCACTTGTAAACGATCCCGAGATAATACTGCTCGACGAACCCCTATCAGGACTAGACGAGACTGCAAGGAATACGATACTTGACTTATTATCCGATCTTTCGAACGAAAGAGTAGTCGTAATGACATCACCAACGGAGTTAGATGTCGAATGCAGGACTTTTCATCTTATGAATGGAGTTCTAGCCTGACATGAGGCTTTTATGGCTTTTACTGAAGGACATAAGGGTTGAGAGCAGAAGGGGTTTCGAGGTAATATCCGTGATTCTATTCGTGTTCATATCCTCACTCCTGATATCTCAGTCATCTTACGTGATATCAAGGGACACGATAGTTCCCGCTTTCTGGTTAACGGTTGTGTTCATAGCTATATTCACATCTACGACTTCCTTCATACGAGAAATAGACAAAAACACGTTTTTCGGTTTGAAGCTACTCCCGGTCTCTCCTCTTACCGTTTTCATGTCGAAGACGATTTTCACTTTCATACTTATATCCTCTCTGGGAACACTGGAACTCCTCCTTCTTGCAACTTTCTCATCTTACTGGGAGATATTAGATCTCATCACGATCTTTATGGTATTTTCATTATACCTTTCGATAGTTTCCTCTTTTTCATCAGCTCTCGTAATGTACTCGGAAGGGAGAAGTTTCCTCGTACCTATGCTCATGTTCATATTCATTTCCCCAGTCATACTTACGATTTTAAAACAGGACATATACACTCTTCTTATTGAAACATCTGTCCTGTTTGCAGCATTTTTGACGCTCTCGGAATACGTTCTGGAGGTATGATCTTCATCCGATTTCCTAGCTTTTCATCTAATCAACGATTAAGTTATAAAAATAATTATAAATATTGCCATATAATTTTATGGTCAAGTTTTAAATCTTTCAGAAAAACTGAGTTTATGATCGTCGAAATAATCGTTGACTGGCGTTTAAGGGAAGTTGAAAGGCATAAGAAGTTGAGAGAACTGGGAGGTTACGAGGTTACGGATCTGATAAGATGTCCTCTTAAAAGATCCTTTGAGGAGAAGCATCCTGAGCTGTACAGGGCTATGGCATACATACCTGCAACTGTTCTCGGTGCCCTGGTTCATCTGGGCCTTCAGAACATACTGAGCGATGAGCTGAACGCAGAAATAGAGGTTGAGGGTGAGAAGCAGATAGGGGAGTACAAGATAATCGGGAGGATAGATGCGAAGATAGGAAAGGTAGGAATTGAGATAAAGACATCTAGATCCGATATAGAAATTCCATACGAGCATCACATATTACAGGCGAAAATATACAACTGGCTTTTCGATCTCGATAAAACCGTGCTCGTTTACATAACACCGGATAGATTTACGGAGTTCGTTGTGGATGAAAGACTTGATGAAGAGGAGATACTTAAGCTGATAGTCGACAAGAGAATTCCAAAATACGAATGGGAGTGCAGATACTGTCACTTCTCAGTTCTTTGCCCGAATAAGTTGAGGAAGAGGTAAGAAAAATTTTTCAGGAATTGCGAGAATGTGACCTACCTCGCCCTGAAGGGCGGAGCTTCAGGAGGAGTTTGGCCGTTCCTTAACGGAACGACCCTTATCC
>CAYYFC010000018.1:0-30014 GCA_964471215.1 uncultured archaeon
CCCAAGAGGGGAGCTGAGCCCGATGAATCCCAAGGCTTACATAGGCTTACCAATGTAAGCTGAACCCCACTCATGACCCCATAGGGATATCTAAGTCTTTATGGGCGAGATGGAATCGATAAGCCCGTGTCACGATAAAACGAAAAAATGTAGAGTTATACGACTTGAGGAAACGGATCAAGTATCTAAGGATAAAACCTGCCATGTCTCCTGAATTCTTCCCTTTTTTCCCAATCAAGATCCAAAACAAGTGTGTTTTTCAAAAATCCTTCCAAAACATCCTTAACCTTACCAAAAGCTCCAGTAATAACCCTTATTCCAAGACTCTCAAAGAAAAACCTAGCCTTCATACCGACTCCGTATGCTATTACAGTATTAACACCTAAAGAATGCAAAAATCTTGGAATTTGCCCAGGCATGTGGTCTTCAAATGGGTTTCTAATAAATTCTATTCTTACTATTTTTTCATTGGATATATCTGCTATTAAATAATACGGGGCCCTACCGAAGTGCATTGAAACACTGGACTCCAGACTGGCACCATCGCACGGGATCGCTACCCTCATATGAAAAAGAAATATTTAAGGATATATCTCCTTTTTCGGATTTTAGGATTTTCCTAACTCTTCATTTAACCCAACACGTTTTTTTGTCTTGTTCTTATAATCACCGTCTGCAAGCATCAGTTATTAATTAAATTATAAAAAATTTAAATTATTTTAGAAATCATTTTTGAAGGATTTCTGGAGCTTGATTTATTTATGTTTGACTCCTCCCCGTCCTGAAGTGCGAGGATTTTAACGGGGAGGTTTGTGCAATCTGATATACACTGGGTTTGTCAGCACCCCGTTACACATATCTCTTGCGTGATTCGGTGTTATGAAGGCTTATTTGACACTCCATTCCCACCAGACATTAGACAAATCAAAGCGAGTCTTTATAAGTATAACGCTCCGCCACCTCTCCCTCCTACCTCCCCTGATTCATCCCCGCTTTAAAAAGCGTGGCTTTCTTAGCGACGTTTTGTAATTATCGAAGAACAATTCAGTTTCCTGGGGTTAAATGATTCCAGTATCTATGCTCTTAATATGATTAAATCGTCTGATCTCGTAATCTGGTATTCTTGAGTGTAAGTTATCGCATGAAGAATTCTGACGACTTTGAACATCTAATTAAACTCGTCTACTAAAGATCCTTACAAAGAGCCGAATCTCTAAAGGCTTGCAGGTATGACACTTAGTCTCAATATGTCTTCTCAGACTAAAGTTATAAGCCCCGAGATCTTCTTAGAAATGTGAGGCCTCCTGAAGATAGGGAGATGACCCTTGAAGAGCATCTGGCCGAATTGAGAAAAAGGGTTAGCAGGATATGTGTTGTTATGCTTGCGGGGATTGGGATTTTCTTTGTGACATCTGGAAGGCTTATAAAGGATTTCTGGTCGTACATACTGCCCGGAAACGCCAGTATTTACGTGATAACGCCTACAGAATGGTTTGTTGTTCAGCTGACATTTTCATTCACCCTGACACTTCTTGTGACTTATCCGTATATAGTCTATGAGATTTACCAGTTTGCAAAACCCGGGCTTTATGAGCACGAGAGAAGATTTGTTAAGACTTTCCTGCCATTCTCGTATGTTCTGTTCATAGTCGGTATGAGTCTGGCTTATTTTATAATAATTCCGAAAATCTTCTCATTTTCAATGCTTTTTACAATGGGATCTGAACCTTTTCTTACTGCAAAGAAAACGATTTATTCGGCA
This sequence comes from uncultured archaeon, assembly GCA_964471215.1. Classification (GTDB taxonomy): domain Archaea; phylum Halobacteriota; class Archaeoglobi; order Archaeoglobales; family Archaeoglobaceae; genus Archaeoglobus_B. The sequence continues at coordinate 1,763 of CAYYFC010000018.1, forward strand.
TTAAAGATACTGATAGCATTCGGTCTGGCCTTTCAAATTCCGATACTCGCGCTCATAGCAGTCAAGGTTGAACTGATAGACTCGAAGTGGCTGAGAGATAAGAGGCTCATAATCTACATAATCGTCTTCATACTGGCGACGAACGTCACGCTTGACGTTTCGGGAATAAGCCAGATCATAATACTGGCCCTTGTAGTGATAACGTATGAGCTGAGCATATTTCTCGCAAAGGTCATGGAAAAAAAATAATTAGCTGAAATCGTATTTGTTGTAATGTTGATAGTAATCGCAGGGGCGGGAGAGGTTGGGCATAATCTGGCAAGGATATTGTCAGAGCATCACAGCGTTTTCGTAATCGAAAAAGACGACGAAAAGGTCGAAGATCTTAGGAATTTAAACGTTGAAGTCATTCACGGTAATGCAGCAAACATAGAGCTTTTGAAATCTGCAAACGTAAAGAAAGCAGATGTTTTCCTAGCAGTCACAGGAAACGACGAGGTAAATCTGCTATCCGGTATATACGCAAAGAGACTGGGTGCAAAAAAGGTTATAGTCAGGGTTGGAAATCCAGAATACGTCGAGAGACCCATAGTCAGAGATCATCCCCTTGGATTCGATTTGGTCATATGTCCACAGCTCGTGCTTGCCAACGAAATCGCGAACACTATAATGATCCCCGGTGCAGTTGAGTTCATATCTCTGAGCGGAAAATCAGATATGGTTGAAATAGCTGTCAGAGATTCGCCAATTATAGGAAAAAGGATCTCAGAACTGAAAATACCAAGAGATGTCATAATTCTAGCAATTCTGAGGGATAACGAGGTCCTAATTCCAAGAGGAGATACGGTGATAAAGAAAGATGACATAGTTGTAGTATTCGGAGATGCTAAGGAAATAGCTAGACTGAAAGACATATTCGGGAGACCCATAGTAAAGAACATAACGATATTTGGAGGGGGAACGGTTGGCAGCTATGTTGCAAGGATTTTAGAGTTTGGAAACTTCGATATAAAATTGATAGATTCAAATATAAGCAGATGCGAGAGGCTTAGCGAGATGCTCAAGAAGACCAAGGTTGTCTTCGGAGATGCTACAGATCTGGACTTTTTAATTGAAGAGGAGGTTGGAAAGAGCGATGCAGTTGTTGCAACAACTGAAAGCGATGAGAAAAACCTGCTGATATGCCTCCTGTCAAAAAGCATAGGGGCTAAGAAGGCGATAGCAAAGGTTGAGAGGGGTGATTACGTCAGACTGTTCGAGAGGGTTGGTGTTGATATAACCCTTTCTCCCAGAAGGGTTACGTTTCTTGAGGTCATGAAGTATCTTGGTCTAGTCGATATAAGGGAGATGGCCGATATAAGACAGGAACTCACAGTTGTCGAGGTAGTCGTTAAGAATAAGGAGATAGCAGAGAAGAAGATCTCGGAGCTCAGAATACCGAGCAATTCCATAATAGGTGGGATAATTAGAGATGACGAATGCATAATACCGAGGGGAGATACAAGGATACTTCTCAACGACAGATTACTCATATTCACTAACTGGGATGAAATAGAAGAGATTGAGGATATATTCGAGGGTGATTAAATGGATCTGGTCGTAAAAGACGGGCTTTGCTTTATAAACGGTAGGTTTGTCAGGGCCAATATAGGTATAAAGGGCAACAGGATAGAATACGTCGGAAAGAAGAATATAAGGGGAGATGTGGAAATCTCGGCTAGAACTAAATTCGTTTTACCTGGACTGTTCAATGCACATACTCATCTCGCAATGGCACTGTTTAGGGGATTTGCCGAGGATCTACCGTTAATGGAATGGCTTGAAAAGAAGATATGGAAGGTGGAAGGGAAATTGAGTCCAAGAGATGTATACTGGGGATCCATGCTGGGGATACTTGAGATGATAAAAACTGGAACCACTGCCTTCTCAGATCTTTACATATACATGGATGAGGTTGCAAAGGCTGTTGGGGAAAGCGGTATCAGAGCAGTTCTTTGCTACGGAATGGCAGACAGGGGTGATAGAGACAGAGCGGAAAAGGAGCTAAAAATAGGAACCGATTTCATTAAGAATTGGAATAACAAGTTTAACGGGAGGATAAAGGCCATATACGGTCCTCACGCACCTTACACATGCACACCAGAGTTCTTAAGGGAGGTAAAAAAGCATGCAAATGAACTTAAAACGCTCGTTCATATACACGTGTCCGAAACGGAGGAGGAGGTTAGAATTGTCAGGGATAAATACGGGACTACACCCATAAGACTCTTGGATAAAATAGGTTTCCTCGATAGCAACACCGTCGTCGCTCATGCCATATGGGTAGATGACGAGGAGATAGGTATTCTTAAAAGAAGAGGTGTTAGCGTAGTACACAATCCTATAAGCAACCTGAAGCTAGCATCCGGTATTGCAAGGATAACCGATATGTTCAATGCCGGAATAAACGTCTGTTTGGGAACCGATGGTGCAGCATCTAACAACACGTATAACCTATTTGAAGAGATAAAGATAACGTCGCTTTTGCAAAAGGTTGCGACGAGAAAGGCTGATGCTCTCAAAGCCAAGGATGTGCTTTTAATGGCAACAAGAAACGGTTATAAAGCATATAAGATAAAAGGTGGAGAGTTGAAAAAAGGTTTTCTGGCCGATTTAATTTTGGTAGAAAGGGAAAGGTTCAACTACTATCCTATTTACGAACCCGTTCACAGCATAGTTTACGCCAGCTACGGATGTGAGGTCACGCACACTATAGTTGATGGAAAGATAGTTATGGAGGATTCGGTAGTTTTGACGATGGATGAGGAAAGGATATTGAGTAAAATTGAAAAGGTTAGGCAGAAATTTGTCGGTTAAGAGATCAATGTTAAAGTCTTTGAAATAGTCTGAAAGACAGAGTAACAGATTTCTTCATCTATGGAAATCTTTTCCGATTGGTCACACCTCCTGCAGGCTGGAAGCTTCGCCTTTCAAGGCGGAGAGGAAAGCCCACCTCTCCCGAAATATTTTTATTCCCTCCTTTCCCACCTTCCATCGATGATTCGGTCAGCTATACGCTGACCGAGGATTGCTCCCTGACCGAGCCGTATGCGGTCTACCGCAAGCCTGCCCTATTTTGGGGTGTTCCCGTGTCGGGAACCCTCGCCCTTTAGGGCGGGGAGGCGGGTCAGAAACAGCTGTAGCGGATTTATACCGAAATACAGACAGATGTATATGAGAAATTGGATTATTCCGATACTGATAGCCGTAACCATTGCGGCCGTATTTTCGTTTATATCGTTTAAATGGGAAAAAGAAAAGGAGATATATCATGAGGAGATAAGAACATGCGAATCTATAGGAAATCTGAGTATAACGATTATTTACGATAACAATCCGTATAAACAAGGTTTAAGGACTGCATGGGGTTTTTCTTGTCTCATAAGGTACGGAAAGTCGATACTTTTCGATACTGGAGGTGATGGATCTATTCTGCTTGAAAACATGAGAAGGTTGAACATAAATCCCGATGAAATAGAAGTAGTTTTTCTCTCGCATATACACGGAGATCATGTGGGAGGATTGATCGATTTCCTTAAAGTGAACGGTGATGTAACTGTATATCTGCCTAAATCTTTTCCTGAAGATTTCAAGAAGAGGATAAGGAGATTCTGTGCTGAAGTTGTTGAAGTTGAGGGACCCGCGAGGATTTACGATGACGTGTACTCTACAGGTGAGATGGGAGAATTTTTAAAGGAACAGGCTTTGGTAATTCGTACTGAAAGGGGTTTAATCATCGTAACGGGCTGTGCTCATCCCGGCATTGTAAAGATTGTGAAAAAGGCAAGAGATATGCTAAAGGATGACGTTCTTCTGGTAATAGGTGGTTTTCATTTGATAGGCAGGAGCGAGGATGACATAAGGTCTATAATATCTGATCTGAAAAGACTTGGAGTGAAATACGTTGCTCCATGCCACTGCTCGGGGGATCTTGCAAGAAAGCTGTTTAAGGATAGTTACGGTAAGAACTTCATAGATTCCGGTGTTGGAAGGGTTATATATATAAGAGATCTGAAAAAATAAGATCAGACGTATTCAATAACTTCCTGTCTAAATTTGCTTAGCAATCTATCCCTTTTATCACATTTTACCAGAGCATGCTCAAGAACTTCTTCAATTCTTGATACTGGTATTATCTCTATTTTATCCTTGTGCTCTGCATCGAGGAGTACATCTCCCAGGTTGTCCTTTGGAATTATAACCTTCTTAAGCCCTGCCTGGATAGCTGCCTCTATCTTCTGCGTCACACCGCCAACCGGCAGAACATCTCCCCTCACGCTCAGACTTCCCGTCATGGCAACGGACTGATCTACTGGGATATCCTCTATTGCTGAGATTACTGCAGTCGCTATGCTTATGCTCGCGGAATCTCCCTCAACACCTTCATACGTCCCGACGAACTGTATGTGTATATCCATGTCCGATATATCCCTACCCGTGAACTTCTTTATAACTGCGGAAACGTTCATAACAGCTTCTCTTGCAATCTCCTGAAGTCTGCCCGTTGCTATAACCCTTCCCTCCTCCTTACTCATAGCAGGGGTTATCTCAGCTATTATTGGCAGAACTATTCCAGCGTTTCCAACAACGGCCAGCCCATTGACCCTTCCCACTTCGGATCCTTCGGTTTTGAACAACTTGTAATCCCTTCTCCTTTCTATGTACTCGTCCGCATACTGCTCCTCTATAGTCTTCGCTATCCTCTTAGCCTTTAAAACGTGTTCAAGTCTTACGACTTCTGCTCCTTCACTCTTAGCTATGTCTCCAGCAGTTCTTATGAGCCCTCCCAATTCCCTGAGTCTTAGTGTTAAATGCCCTCTTCTTCCAGCTCTCCTTCTAGCCTCTCTTATTATTTCTGCTACAGCGTATCTGTCAAAGTGAGGAATCTTTCCGTCCTTCATAACCTCTTGGGCAACAAACCTAACTAGTTTGCGCCTGTTTTCAGCCGTATCCGGCATTGTATCATTCATGTAGACCTCGTAGCCGTATCCTTCAATTCTACTCCTTAAAGCCGGATGCATTCCCATTAACGCATCGAGATTTCCGGCAGCTACGAGAATAAAATCACAGGGAACAGGTTCTGTTCTTACCATTGCACCACTTGAGCGCTCTGATTGTCCAGTAATTGGGAATTTCTTTTCCTGCATAGCTGTAAGCAACTTCTGCTGCGATTCTATTGTTAGAGTGTTTATCTCGTCTATGTAGAGAACTCCTTTATGAGCCCTATGAATCGCTCCAGCCTCAACCCTCTCATGGGCCGGTGTTTCCAATCCTCCAGAGTTCTTTACAAGCAAACCGTTTGCTAAGAGGTTGCCAGTTTCGGTTGTTACATTATAAGTTATATCAACATCTTCTTCAGTGACTATGAACTCGGGTTTCTCAAGTCTTGGCTTTTTACCCAAGCACATCTCGATTTCACTTAAGAATTTAGATCGTTTGTAGTCTGAGAGGATAATCGATATCAAGCTGAGGAATCGAATCGCATTTTCCAATGAATTCTCAAACCTCAGCCTAATCATCCACTTATCGTTGCGTTTTTCAATTCTAATCCTGCTCTTTATACCAAACTTATTGAAAAACCTTGAGATAGTTTCAAAGAACTCTATTTTATTTTCAACATCGTCTGTAATTTGAGCTATCTCGAACGATCCATTAAATCTCCTTGAATATGACCATCTCGGGATACAGCCGTCCGAACTGAACAGTCCATCGACAAAGGCTAAGAATGTGCTCGGTTTTATTAAAATCCACTCAGGAAATCTGAACTTTAGTTTCGTTTTCTTTCCAACTGGAGCTCCTAAGGCAACGAGGAATCTGATGACGCTTCTATCCCAAGTTCTAAATAGATAGCTTCTGCCTATAGCATCGGTGTTCTCTTTAATCTCGTACGGAATATCACCAAATACATGCTTGATTGTTTCAGCAAATCTTTCAACTATTTTTTTTTCGCTCGATGTGAAGCTAAGAGTATTGAGATTTCTGTCAATACAACCATCTCCAAATAAAGCACCTAGTATCAGTGCGATATCAACGAGCCTTCTGTCATCACTTCTTAGAGGTATCAGACCCTTACTCCTTAGCTTTTCGATAAGCTGGACGCTTTTAGGTTTCATTCCAGCAAACCACCATCTTATCGCGCTTTGTTTAATACCTAGAATTTTAGATGCCTTCTTATAACCAACTTTAAGCTTAGAGTTCCTCCACCTATTGTAGCTTATAAACTTCTCAAGCTCTTTTGTATTATACGTTTTAACGATGTCGTATTCATCGATTATCGTAATCGGTTTCGATATCAACTCATCATTTTCTGTTATCTCATCAGTTCTCTTTAACCCACTAGTAGTGTAAACTTTATGGTCTGGTGTTGTAGTCAGCCAGAAATCCTTCTTTAGATTGATAACATTTCTAATTCTTTGTTTCTCGAATCTTTTGCTTACGAATAACAATCTGACTAAACCCTTGTTAGTTAGAATTCTAACATTTTCGTTTGACACATCTCTATAATGTACTCTAACTCCATTCTTTTCAGCAATATTATAATTTTCACTTAATAATGAATCTACAAAGTCTTTTAGTCTTAATCTTCTCAAATTACCATCCTTTTCGACAATAATCCACTCATTACCTTCAAAACATTGAAACGGGTCGTGACGTACGTCTCCAAATAAAGCTCCAGCGTGGGCTCCAGTAGCATCTTCAAAAGGAGCGGTCTCCTTATCGGCGTTATCTACGAGCAGTTTAGGTATGTTCCTTTCTTCTCTCGGCATTATATACCTTGCAAACATCAGCAGTAGAATTGCGGCTATTATCGCCCATATGAAATCCTGAGGTCTTACCATGAGGACGTATCCGACTATCATGAACACTAGCATGAACAGAAATAGATTTCTCGCCTGCGCTTTTTTCATTGCCTCCTGCTTGTAGGATTCAACTATTTCCCTACCCTTTCCCGCCGGAACTACTTTTATAATCGGCTGATTCGGATCCTTCGGATTTGGAAAGACAAGTATGTCCTCAAGCTCCTCCTTTGGTAGCAGTTCTGCCATGGCCTTTGCGAGCATGGATTTACCCGTTCCGGGTGAACCTATTAGCATTACATGCCTCTTCTGCGTCGCCGCTTTCTTTATGGCCTCCACAGCATGATCCTGACCTATAACCTGATCTATGAGCCTTTTCGGGACTTCTATCTCAGCCGTTGTATTAAACTTTAATCCTCCTGTCAGTTCGTCCACTTCTCTCTCATCCATCATTTAAAATGATAGACTGAAACTAAACTTAAATAGCTTATGTTGGATTACTTAAGTAAGTTTTCATATTAAATTAAATCATAAACCGAAACTTTTATGCTAATACGAATTTAAGATATAAATTGGTTTTAAGGTGAGTGTTATGATTACATTAATAAATCCAAATTCGAATACCGAGGCAATATCGAGGGTTGATTTCAAAACACCGCCCATAGGATTGGCTTACATAGCCTCTGTTTTGAGAAAAAATGGTTTTAAAGTTAGAATAATCGATGACGTCGTTGAAAGACTTGAATTCAACAGCTTGATTAAAAGGATTAAGGACAGCTTGATAGTGGGTATAACGACCACAACACCCACGTTTAACACAGCCCTTAAGTATGCGAAGAAGATTAAAAGTATTTTAAAAAACGTCTTCATAGTACTTGGAGGAGTTCACGTTTCCCTTTTACCTTATGAGGCCATAAAGTACAATTTCGTCGACGCCGTATGTGTTGGTGAGGGCGAATACACAATGCTAGAACTTGCGGAGAGAATTGAGAGAAACAAGTCATTGGAGGGTATTAGAGGGCTTGTATACAAGGATGGTAACAGAATAATCGATAACGGTGCAAGGGGGTTCATAGAGGATCTCGATTCCCTTCCATTCCCGGCCTATGATCTGCTACCACTGGATAAGTATGCCGTTCTTGGAATGAAGCTTGAGCACTTCCCAATCATGTCCTCAAGGGGATGTCCTTTTGCATGCAGATACTGCTGTTCATCCCTCTTCATGGGTAGGAAGTTTAGGGCTAGGAGTGCTGAAAACGTTGTTGATGAGATAGAATGGCTTATGGATAAATTCGGGGCAAAGTACGTAGGGTTCGGAGATGATACGTTCACACTAAACAGGAAGAGGGTTGAGGAGATTTGTGAGGAGATAAGGAGTAGAGGTTTGGATGTGGAATGGGCATGTTCATCCAGAGTCGATACGATAGACGACGGGTTATTGAAGAAGATGAGGAATGCTGGCTGTACATGCATATACTACGGTGTAGAGTCGTCAAATCCGGATATACTAAATAATTACTACAGGAAGAGGATAAGCCTTGATCAGGTAAAGGATGCGGTTAAAAAAACAAAAGAAAACAAAATAGTGACAGTTTGCTCTTTTATGATAGGTGCTCCTATGGAAACTAGAGAGGATATAATGAATACTTTGAAATTCGCAATTAAACTCGATCCTGATTATGCTCAGTTCTCAATACTAACACCATATCCTGGAACGGAGATATATAATGAGGCTAAGGAGAAAGGGCTTCTGCTGACCGAAAATTATGATGATTATACTTGTGGGAAGCCTGTTTTAAAGAACTTCTATATGTCCCCAAAAGAGATTTCAAAACTTTTAAAATACTGTTATCTAAGATTTTACCTGAGGCCGAAGTTCATAATCAGGGAGATTAAAAATAAACAGATAAAACTTCTATTTGAAATTATCAAAAAACTCCTATTTAAAGGAGGTGGTAGCAAACGGTTGCCAAAATCTTTATAAATCTTAACATATCTTACCTTAATTTAATGGTATTAATGCGGATGAAAGAGGCTTCAGAATACTGTGGGTTGCATCCGAACACTCTTAGAAAATACATCGACAAGGGAATAATCAAGGGAGTTAGAATTGGGAAGCACAGATACGTGGATAGCTCCGAGTTAGACAAGCTGATGGGTAGAAAAAAGAAAGTCAAGTGTCCTAAATGCGGACACGAGTTTGAGGTGTGAGTATGGTTAAGATTGCGGTTCCCGGCTGGATCTGTGAGATATCGGACGAAGATAAGAAAGAGTTAGAGAATTTAATGTTCAGGTTCGGTAGAGCTAGGAGGAGAGCTTACTCGCTTAAATGGAAAGGTGTTTGGAAAGCTGACATTGAGAGAATTTTGCAGGAGGAGACTGGATTAAACTCACGTTACGTTAAGGATGCTTACCATTCGATTAAAGATTTACCACCTCACATAACATTCGGAGGTAAGAGAAATCAAAGGTTAAGGATGAAAGGGAAAATATCAAAGGAGGAATATAGAAAAAGGAGGAATTCAATTCTAATATCGAGGGGAGAAAAGTCGAAGAAAGGTAATCTTAACATAAGATTGAACCTAAACACGATGGAATTAAGGATTAACTGCTGTAACGGAAAGTACATTTATCCCAAAGTTTACATCCCTAAGAAGTATCTTGAGAAGTATGGTAAGTATTTGGAAGGTTCTCACCCTTATACGGTCATAATTAAAAGGTTGGATAACGATAAAGGCTTCAAAGTCTGTTTTATAGTAGATGTTGAAACGGCTGAAAGGGAAGGTAGTAAGGTTATAGCTCTAGACATTAATGCTGGCCACACCGATTTCGCTGTTATGGATAAGAAAACGGGTAAGTTTGTAGCGGTCGGTAAGTTTCATCATCACGAAACCCAATATACAAGAAGGGAGAGGAGGATACATTTGCTCCACAAACTGGTTGATAGAATTGGTGTTATCGCCAAGCATTTTGACGCTGATGTAGTCGTCGGTAAGTTGGAAACGTCTAGCTTCAACGGTTCTCGAAAGGCGAGTAGGGTAATCCACAATATGCCTCAATATAGGTTCAGACAGATTTTATCGTATAAACTTCTCTTAAAATATGGTGTTAGGGTATTGGAGAGATCTGAAGCTTACACTTCAGTAGTAGGCAAGGTTTTAGGTAAGATGATTGGTTTGGACGTTCACAAAGCCTCAGCTATCGCTTTCGCCCTCAAAGCTGTAGATTATTCACGTTTCAAGCTAATCCTCTCCGAAGTCCGCTCGGATGAAGCCGATGGAAGGCTGAGGGCGAGGCGTAGGAGGGGAAGCGGGCTAACCGCCCCCTGTCAGTTCCGTTCGGGGCTGGCAGGCGATGAAGCTTTGCTGAGGCTAACGGGGGATCCCTGGTACCCCGTGCTCTCCGCATTTGCGGAGAGTGTGAAACCCAACCTAACGGGTCGGATCTGGCATGTGAAGATCCGTTAGGTTATGGGGGCCTGGTAGAGGTGGCAAGAATAATCCTAACAGCCCCGGCTACGGAGATGAGTAATCATCACGGAAAGGAATTCTTGGGATTCGGTACGTGTTCTCCACCCACAATCGTTCCATCTTGGTTTATAAAGATGTTTTTTTATCCGAAAATAAAGAGTAAGAACGGTGTAGTTGAACAGGCACCTTATGGTTTAAGAAAGATTGAGGCCGTGCTCATCGAAGAGGGATTCGATGTCATAACCGTGCATCCTTATGATATTGAGAGATACATAGAGGATGCAAAAGTCGTCGGCATATCTGTAATGGATCCCCTTGGCTTCGGTCCTGTGAGCGTTACGTTCACATCCCTTCTGGGAGGGGAGGCTTCAACGAGAATAGAATTCATAAACCTTATGAAGAAGCTCATACCTTACAAGGATAGGATAAAGATAATAGTTGGAGGTGCGGGCGCCTGGCAGCTGGAGTGGGACGATTACTGGAAAGGATTTGTTGACTGCATAATAATCGGTGAGGGTGATGAGGTAGCGGCAGATATATTTAGAAGGGCGTTAAGGGATGAGGAACTTCCGAAGATCGTGAACACGAAACCTGTAAGTGTTGAGAAGATACCCGTAATTAAGAATCCCTCGATTAACGGTTTAATCGAGGTTTCTAGGGGATGCGGGAGAGGATGCAAGTTCTGTTCGGAGACTTTAAAGATTAAAAGAGATATTCCAATGGAGAGGATTGTCGAGGAGGCAAGGGTATGTGTCAGGTCAAGCGATGGTATAATACTTCATGCCGAGGATGTACTGCTGTATGGTTGTAAGAATCCTAGATTTGTGCCCAACGAGAGAGCAGTTCTGAACTTATTCAGATCGGTTAAAAGAGTTACGAATAAGGTCGGAATAAGTCACTGCTCACTTGCCGCAATAGTATCAAAACCGTCTATAGTTGAAGGTATTAACGAGATACTCGATGTAGGAGGAGAGATAAATGCATTTGGTGTCCAGACTGGACTTGAAACAGGCAGCTCAAGGTTAATGGAGAAGTACATGTACGGAAAATGCCTGCCATATCATCCTAGTGAATGGCAGGATGTAGCGGAAGAAGCATTCGCTATAATGCATGAGAACAACTGGATTCCAGCTGCAACGCTTATAATTGGTTTACCGGACGAGAAAGAGGAAGATGTTATCAAAACGATAGAACTTGTAGAAAGACTTAGAAGTTACAGATCGATGATAGTTCCTCTGATATTCATACCGATGGAAGTATGCGCGTTAAGGAAGGAGAGGAGATTTACCAGAGAAAATCTAAAGGAGGTGCATTTCGAGCTTTTAAAGGTTTGCATGGATCACAATGTCTACTGGGTTGAGGATCTATTCAGGAACTATTTCGTAGGGTTTAAGAGTCTACCCATAAAAATAGGATACTGGATTTTTACTAGATGGATTAAGAGAAACTGGTTAAAGAAGAGGGAGGAGGTGATGAAGTATGTTTGAAAGGGTTGGTGAGGGGCTTGGATACTTTCTTGCCAGACTCGTATGTAAGGAGGGAGGGTTGAGGGAACTTGAAGAAGGGTTGAAGAAGTTTTTTAAGGAAATAGAAAATTCAGCGAAGATTAGTTTTGAATTTTCAAGCGAGTTAAACGACAAACTCGTGACAAAGAGCAAGTGCCCAATTTATAGAGTATTTCAAAAGTGGTGTGAAGATGGTTGCCTGAAATTCGTCGAGGGATTTGCAAGGGCTGTAAATAAGGATATAAAGGTTAAAAGGGTAGCAAAACAGCCCGAAAGTGATTATTGCACATTTGAATTCAGTTTATAACTTTTGATTTATTTGATAAAAGTTTTACAGTTAACACATCATTTTGTGAATTAACTTCGCTAAGGAAGCTTTGGAGTGGAGAGGAATTAGGGAGGCTTGTTTGTATTATCCAAAACTTTTTATAAAGATGATATTATCATAGAGGGTTGATCTGACCAAACCCGATGACGCAAACCGAAGTCGATGAACTCGTCGTGAGACGGATGTGAGCTTGTTCTCTTACGGGAAACTGCGCCCCTTCAGGAGAGGAGGTCAGTGGTGGAATGTCAGACTAAAAATAAATCTTTTCCTCCTTGATTATGTTGAAAAGTCTGAAGAATTTGCTAGCAAGATCAGAAAATTTGAAATCGATTCTAAAACTTTGAACAGGATGAATACAGCTGGTGTTGATCCCCTTATGGGCTAGGAATTGTTAAGAGAGATGTAAAGACTGAAGAAACACAAAAATCACCTATTCCAGCTGAAATAGCTATTGCAGGGTTTGTCATTGCATTGGTTGTCAGGATGATGAAAAGATAATAAAACGATAGTAATAAAAGTGTTCGCATTCTGATCCACTCGATTTACCTTTTAGCTTTTAAGCAAAGCGGAATCTTCATGCTTCTCAGACATGTCTATCGATAAAGCACATCAAAGACATCCGATTTGAAGTCATAATCATTCCGTTAACACTGTCTTTCTTCTGATTATCAGATAAGCTAAAACGCTGGCGCCGAATCCGTTATCTATGTTTACAACGGCAACTCCGGATGGACAGCTCAGAAGCATTGAAAAGAGTGCCGTAATACCCTTTAAACTTACACCGTAACCAACCGATGTAGGTACGGCTATTATTGGAATATCAAGCAATCCTGCAAGAATTGAAGGTAAAGCTCCCTCCATTCCTGCTACAGCAATGACAACATCAACATCTTCCTCCTTTATCTTCTTTAAGGGCTCGATCAACCTGTAAACACATGCTATTCCCACATCGTAGAACCTTAAAACGCCAAGGTCCAGAAATCTAGCGGTCGTATAAGCCTCTTCTGCAACCGATATATCAGCTGTACCTGCAGTCATTATCGCTACTTTTCCTATTTCCCTTATCCTCTCCTCATTCAAATCTCTGGCCTTCTTTCCGACTACAGCAATCCTTCCCCTTTCATTTATATAAAGTTCCTTAAAATTCTCCCTTAATGCCTCAATCTGCTCATCGTTTAATCTTGTTATTAAAACAGAATCAACGCATTCCAGATAACCCCTTACCATCTTTATCAGATCATCCTTACTCTTTCCCTGAGCAAATATGGCCTCCGGTTTTCCCGCTCTGAACTGTCTGAAGCAGTCAAGTCTTGCTATATCGTCTATCTTCTTTATCATAATAACACCTCAGATCATTCACAATTCTCCGAACAATCCAATGCTCTCGCAATCATCACCTCCACCTCTCTGTGATACTCCTGTATGCTCTTTATAGTCATTTTTGCCTTTTTAACGGCCTCTATTCCCTTTACAGCAGCTATTGCTCCAGCTATTGTTGTTATGTATGGTACATTGTGATCCACTGCAGCTCTTCTAATCAGATAGCCCTCATCCCTCCCAATTTTACCCTTGGGTGTATTTATTATAAGATCAATCTTCTTATTTATTATTTCATCGACGATATTCGGTCTTCCCTCGCTTATCTTCTTAACGACCTCGACATCAATCCCTTTCTTTCTTAAAAACTCCGCAGTTCCTTTTGTTGCCAGTATTTTAAATCCTAGTTCTTTCAACTTTCTTGCAATCCATACTATCTTCTCATTCTTATCCCTGTCCTTGACGCTTATGAGTACTGTTCCGCTGAGTGGAAGTCTCATACCAGCTGCCAGCTCAGCCTTATAGTATGCCAAACCGAAATCGTAATCTATTCCCATTACCTCTCCCGTCGATTTCATCTCAGGCCCCAGTACTGGATCAACCCCGGGTAACTTTATAAACGGAAACACCGCCTCTTTTACGGCAACGTGTCTCAAGTTCAACCTCTCCTTTACCCCTAGTTCTCTCAGCTTTTTACCCATCATAAGCTTAGCGGCAATCTTAGCAAGTGGCAACCCTGTAGCTTTGCTTATAAATGGAACAGTCCTCGAAGCTCTTGGATTCGCCTCCAGGACATAAACGACGTTGTCCTTGATTGCAAACTGAATGTTTATCAGGCCGACAACCTTTAATGCAAGAGCAATCTTCTTCGTGTACTCAATTATCCTGTCTATTATCTCTTTCGAAAGAGAAATAGGTGGAATTACGCAAGCCGAGTCTCCGCTATGCACTCCCGCCTCCTCTATATGCTCTAGAATTCCTCCAATCAGAACCTCCTCACCGTCGCATAGCGCATCGACTTCCGCCTCAATCGCATCCTCCAGAAACTTATCTATTAGGATTGGTTTGTCCGGACTTACCTCTATAGCCTCCTCGATATATCTAACGAGCGTTTCCTCATCGTAAACTATTTCCATAGCTCTTCCACCCAGCACGTATGATGGTCTTACCAGAACTGGATATCCTATCTTCTTTGCCACCTCCTTTGCCTCCTCAACGCTGTACGCAATTCCATGCTCTGGTTGCGGAATTCCAAGCTTTTTAAGAAGCTCGGAGAATCTCTTTCTATCTTCGGCAAAATCTATTGAATCCACTGATGTTCCCAGTATTTTCGCACCTGAAAGCTCAAGATCCCTAGCGATGTTAAGCGGTGTTTGTCCTCCGAACTGAACTATTATTCCTTCCGGTTTTTCGTTCTCATATATGTTCATGACATCCTCATGCGTTATCGGCTCGAAGTAAAGCCTGTCAGACGTATCGTAATCAGTTGAAACTGTTTCTGGATTGCAGTTAACCATTATCGTTTCGTATCCTTCCTCTTTGAGACTAAAAACTGCATGACAGCAACAATAATCAAATTCTATTCCCTGTCCAATTCTGTTTGGACCAGATCCGAGGATCATAACCTTCTTTCTTTTTGTGGGAACGGCATCGTTCTCCTGTTCATATGTCGAGTAGTAATAGGGTGTTTTTGCCTCAAACTCGGCTGCACATGTATCGACCATCTTAAATACAGCCCTTACCCCTTTCCTCTTTCTTCTTCTTCTTACATCTCTTTCAGTTGTTTTGAATATGTGAGCAATCTGATAATCTGAGAAACCCAATCTCTTTGCCTTTAACAGTACTTCGCTCGGAACTTCATCTATGCTGCACTTCTTCGCCCATGCCTTAAGCTCTTCCTCCATATCAACTATGTTTTTGATCTTACGTATGAACCATCTGTCTATCTTCGTCAACTCGTATATCTCATCAACTGTAAATCCGTTTTTCAAAGCATATCTTATGTAAAATACCCTGTCTGCACTGGGATTTTTCAGCTTCTGAATTATCTCCTCTCTTTTTGGATCTTTATCCTTTCCGTCACATCCAAGCCCGTATCTACCAATTTCCAGACTTCTAAGAGCCTTCTGTAGAGCTTCCTCAAAGGTTCTCCCAATTGCCATTACCTCACCTACGCTCTTCATCTGACTTCCCAGAACGGAGTTTGCGCTCGGGAACTTATCAAATGCAAATCTTGGAACCTTGACAACGACGTAGTCTATCGTGGGTTCAAAGCTCGCCGGAGTTTCCTTTGTTATATCGTTTGGAATTTCGTCAAGCGTATAACCGACCGCGAGCTTTGCCGCAATCTTTGCAATTGGAAATCCCGTAGCCTTTGAAGCAAGGGCAGATGATCTGCTCACCCTTGGATTCATCTCTATTGCCACAAACCTCTCAGATTCTGGATGAACGGCAAACTGAATGTTACTTCCACCAGTTTCAACCCCTATTTCCCTTATTATCTTTATGGCTGCATCTCTCAACCTTTGATATTCCCAATCTGTGAGCGTTTGGGCCGGTGCAACCGTTATGCTGTCTCCCGTATGAATCCCCATTGGATCAAAGTTTTCTATCGAACAGATTATCACTACATTATCTGCCAGATCCCTCATAACTTCTAGCTCGAACTCCTTCCATCCTATTACTCCTTCCTCGATCAAAACCTGATTTATCATGGATAACTCCAATCCCTTTTCTACTATCTCCCTCAATTCCTTCCTGTTATAAGCAATTCCACCACCTGTCCCTCCAAGTGTGAAGGCAGGTCTGACTATTACCGGATAACCTATCTCCTCCGCTATTGCCAGAGCCTCATCTATATCGTGTGCGACATCACTTCTAGGTATGTCCAGTCCAATCCTCTTCATACATTCCTTGAAAAGTTCCCTATTTTCAGCTTTTTTAATTGCATCGAGCTTTGCACCTATTAATTCTACGTCAAATTCATCCAGAACTCCCATTTCTCCAAGCTGGACTGCTATGTTTAAAGCGGTCTGTCCTCCAAGTGTCGGAAGTAGTGCATCCGGTCTCTCCCTCTCTATTATCTTCGCGACAACGTCTGCAGTCAGAGGTTCTATGTATATCCTGTCAGCCATTTCAGGATCTGTCATTATCGTTGCAGGATTCGAGTTGACAAGAACAACTTCATATCCCTCTTCCTTTAATGCTTTACAGGCCTGACTTCCAGAATAGTCGAATTCGGCCGCCTGACCTATTACTATCGGGCCCGAACCTATTACCATTATCTTTTTAATATCCTCCCGTTTTGGCATCTTAGTACATGCTTATGTATGTTTAAGTATAAGAATTTCTCGTTACATGTAGGAGATTGGACAAAACAAAATATTTAATAGATTAAGTTATATTTTAATAAGTTAAAACCCTGTTTACCTCAACCCTTAAGCCCAAAGCCTTCAATTCCCTTACAATTCTGTCAAGCTCATCCTTATCCCTTATCACATGCCTAGCAGTTATCCTGTACTCGACACCCATACACGATGACGTAATCGACAAGTATATAATATTTTTCACGACGTTTGTCGATTTGATTTGGTTGCCTTCGTGCTCATAAGGAACTCGAATACTATATCCATTATCTCGTCCCTACTCAGAGCTATCTGTCCAGCTCCTTGTGCTAAATTCTTTCTTCCACCTCCACTTCCTTTTATAGCTCTTCCAATTTCCTTAATCAGATCTCTTGCATCTATACTATCAATTCCGCTGAATGTGACAACCCTCACTCTTCCCCTTTGGGTTAGTAAACATCCGACGAATCCCTTATCGGCCAGAACGCTTGCAATCTTTACGAGTTCGTCCATATCGGCATCAAGCACTTCAACAATTACCTTAATGGAGTTGAATTCCTCTGCTCTTTCGATTAACCTCTCAGCCTTTATCCTTGCAATTTCCTCCTTAAGCCTTTCAATTTCCTTTCTCTGTTCCTTCCATTCCTCAAAGAACCTTTCAACTGTTTTCGGTAGTATAGATGGCTCAACTCTTAATATTCCGCTCGCATCTGTCAATATCTTCTCCTGAGACTGCACGTATTCCAATGCTGCGTCTCCTGCAACAAATTCAAATCTTATGACACCATCTTGAATAGACTCAACCCTTGTTATCTTAAAGAATCCAATTTCACCCGTAGAGCTACAGTGAGTACCTCCGCATGCCTGCACGTCATCTCCAACCCTTACAACCCTTATATACTTACCGGGAGGGACTCCACCCTGATAAAGCCTGAATCCGTACATTTCCTCAGCCTTGATCCTGTCAATCCATTCCCAGCTTATGGGCTTATTGGAAAATATCTCCCTGTTAACAATTCTTTCTATCTCCCTTATTTCATCATAACTCGGTCTTCTATAGTGCGTGACATCCAATCTTGCCTTATCGAACTCTTTTTTTGCACCTGCCTGCCATATATGATTTCCAAACATCTTTCTCAGTGCATATAGCAGCAAATGCGTTGCCGAATGATGTCTCATGTGTCTGAGCCTCCTCTCACGATCTATTATACCCCTGACCTCGATGCCTGGACTTAAAGGTCTTTCAACCCTGTGAATTACAACCCCATCCTCTTCCAGAACCTCCAGCACCCTCACGCTTGAGTTGTCATCCTTAACTATCAAGTATCCGATATCATGACTCTGACCTCCGCTTTCGGGATAAAAAGCCGTCCTGTCTAATACGATGTAGTTCCCCTCAACACCTATAACCCTTGCATCGAATTCAAATAGCTTAGGTTGATCGTAGTACAGCTTCTCAGTCTTTGGATAACTACGTTTCAGTATTTTCTTTCTTTCCCTTTTCTCCGATCTTATATGTCTCTTTGCAAGCTCAGCGTAGAAGTCTCTGGGTATCTCGACCCTTTCCCCCGCAACCCTTACAACAATCTCGGGAGGAATTCCGTGGGAATCGTAGAATTCTATCAGATCTTTCTTATCTATCCTCTTCTTCTTCTGAATTATCCTTTCAATCATCTTTATACCCTTTTCAATCGTCCTTCTATATCTCTTCTTTTCAATCTCCAGTATCTCCTGAATTGTATCCATAGATACATCGAATTCAAAATTCAAAAGATTACCGTGAAGCTCGATAAGGTCAAACAGATCTATTCCCAAACCAAGCTCTTCTGCAAGCCTCAAGCTCCTTCTTATCATCAGTCTAGCAAGGTAACCTGCAGAAGCATTTGAAGGAACGAGACCGTCGCCTAGCATGAACAGGATTGTCCTTGTATGATCTGCAAGAGCATACACTTTTTCCATCGGTGATATAATCCTTTCAAGTTCCTCCAAGCTTATTTCAAGTCTTTTGGCGAGTTCAAGTCTCATCTGAATAAGTTTTTCGCCCCTCAGCTCGTCCATTACACCTGCGACCCTTGAACTCTCGGCAATTATCCTCTCAGTTCCCTTGTCTATCTTCGGCACATTACTGTTCTTTATTATCTTGTCAACAACCTCGGGAAATATGGCATCGTAAATCGTGGGTGTCCCTTTGCTAGCCCATACAAACCTCTCCAGACCGTATCCCGTGTCGACTATGTAGTTGTCCATTTTCTTGTACCTCGAACCCTTTATCTCTATGTACCCTTTCTCATCCTCAACAAGATTCATAAAGACAAGAGTTGCTAGCTCTATTCCTCCAACTATCGCCTCAAGACATGGCCCGGCATTTCCTCCACCAGCCCACGGCTCTTCCTTATAAACTATTTCATCGATCTTAACGCCAAGCTTCTGTAGAAGTTCCGTGCAATATTCAACGGTTTCACTCTTCCAGTAAACGTATTTATCTGGATAGTTAAATGCATGATGGGCCATCATTTCGAAAAGGGTCAGATGCCTTCCACTTCTACCGACACTGTCCAAATCGTCAAGTCTTATGCAAGGCTGAGAGATCGTCAGAGGATTTGCCGGTGGCGGTACAACACCAGAAGTTACAAATGGTTGAAAATCAGCGATTGAAGCGATTGTTAGGTATATATCGTCTCTCCACCTTGCGACAACGGGATATCTTTCAATTCTTTTATGACCCCTCTCCTCAAAAAACCTAAGATAGAACTCCCTCATTTCATTGATATCGAATTCCCTTTTAAATATCGGATTTCCTATAAATTCGTACGTTCCGCATGGAGGATCTCCACATATCTCCCTATTCTCATCAACTGTCCAGAAGTATTTCTTACATATCGGGCATCTCTTTCTGATAAATCCGTTTTCCTTGAGAAATTCTATATCAAGGTACTCCTCGTCCAACATCAAATTCTTTGAGCTTCGAAGTTATTTTGAACTTTTCGATGTTAAGAGAATAAAAGAGGGCTGAGATGTATAGCGTTGCATTTGTTACATTTTAAGGAGATAGATGTAAACGGAAGCAGTATACTTGTTTATGCCCAGAAACACTTATAAACTTATCAATACACTACTATTGTGCTCTGATCGTTCCGAGATCTGTAGGGCTATGATATGAGCCACTGCTGTGAGAGGTGTCCGTGATGACTCTCTCCGCTACAAATTCTACAAAAGTAGCAGAGAGATGGAACGGTAGGGGGTAGTTCGTGAACTGGGATGAGTACAGAAGGTTAAAGTTGAGAAGTTACATAAACGCAAAGGAGAGAGGGGAGGTTGATAGGGATATAATCCCACTTCTGGATCTGATAAATTCGTTTAAATTTTTCGTTACGACATCGAGCTGTTCAGGAAGAATAGGTATTCTGGATATGCCCGAATTCGGAGATAAGATTAATGCAGAATTCTTGGGTAAATGGCACAGCCCAGTGAACTTCGACGATGTGCTGAATGCTGTCAGGGGTATTAGGAGGGACGCTTGGCTTATAATGTTTCCACCGATAATCCACGTCGCATGCGAAAACTTAAAAGTCGCCGAAAAGTTGATGGCCATAGCCAATAACGCTGGATTTAGGAGATGCGGTATAATATCGTTGAAGAACAATATAGTTGAGATATCATCGCTTGAAAGGATGGAAGTGCCAATTGCGGTTAAAGGGAAACTCATAGTGGACATGAATTCCCTAAGGCTAATGATAGAAATAGCTAACAGAAAACTCGAGAGGAGTAAGAAAAAACTCGATAGATTGTACGATCATCTGAAGAACTTCGAAAGGATTTTGTCTACTTAAACCTTGTACTCTATGGTCTCCAGAATTTCGGCTACCTTTATAAGATCACTTCTGGATACAATTCCCACCAGTCTGTCGCTTTCTACGACTGGCAACCTGCCTATTCTCTTTTCGCTCATGATTTTCAAGGCCTCAAACGCACTTGAATCGGGTGATATCGATATGACGTCACTGCTCATAACTTCACCCACCTTTGCGTCCTTAGCATTTATAACATCCTTTAGCGTTATTATTCCAACGAGTTTATCGTCCTTTACAACCGGATATCCAAGATGCTTGTATTTGAGCATGAGATCTATAACCTCTCTGACGCTAAGATCGGGTGTCACGTATATCGGATTGGGTGTCATAATATCCCTGACCTTAAATCTTCCAAGAATTCCTTCCAACGTTACCGCCTTCTCCTCTTCAACCGCACCTATGTATATGAAGAACGCTATGAGTATCAGCCATGGATTTATGAATATTCCTGTTATCCCCATAATAACGGCGAGGAATTTACCGACATCAGCGGAAATCTTCGTGGCTTTTATATAACCCATCCTCTTTATTAACATACTCCTGAGAATCCTTCCACCATCCATGGGAAATGCGGGTATAAGGTTGAAGAGCGCGAGTATTAAATTGAAATATCCGAAGAGGTAAAAAAACTGTTTAAAAACGAACGTAAGAGAAAAACCTACCAGTGCAAGTACCAAGCTCGATAATGGTCCTGCAAGCGCAATTAGAAATTCTTTTCTTGCCTCTTTTGGCATTTTTTCTATCATCGCCACTCCACCGAATATGAAAAGCAGTATTCCTCTCACCTTTGCACCGTACCTCATAGCAACAAGAGAATGGCTTATCTCGTGTATAAGGACTGATATAAATATTAGAATCGTCATGAGAACTGATAACAAAATCCTTAAACTTCCACCGATATTCGAAAATCCGTAGGGTGGTGGGGATATGTAAAATACGTATACTAACAGGAGAAGTATGAATATAAGACTGAAATGAACGTTAACGTCAATTCCGGCAATTCTACATATTTTAAAAGCATATTTCATACTTTTACTCCTTACTTCAAAGATTTAAATATATCGTCAGACTATACTTATGCCGCACGTGTTCGATGAGAGATACTGGAGGATACTTGAATCGGACTGGAGGAGAAGAATACTACCCGTAGAACCATTGTTAAATATTATTAAAAACTTGAAAAAAAGAAATGTGGCATTCGATATAGGTTCCGGAACGGGTTACTTTACAGTTCATCTTGCAGGTATTTTCAGAAAGGTTTACGCGGTGGAAATCAGTCTTAAAATGGCTGAGATACTAAGCTCAAAGGGTCTTAAGAACGTCGGGATAATAATTTCCGAAAGACCTCCGGATGTTGATTTCGACATAAATTTCGTTCTGTTCGCAGACTCCTTGCACGAGATAGTTTGCAAGGAGGAGTACATAAGATGGGCGGGTGAGAAATCTGAATACATAGCAGTCATAGATTGGAAAAAAGAGAGCGAATACGGGCCAAAAGTAGAAGATAGGATTGATAAGGAATTTGTTAAGAAACTTCTGAGCGAATACTTCGTTGTCAGAGAAATAGAAGCTTACAGATACCATTTCTTCCTCTTTGGTAAGAGGTACAGATAACGTCAGACATTCTTCGGATATGGGAGAATTAACGGATGATATTTAAACATCGAGTGCTCGGAAGATACATGAAGAGTCTGCATGACGCAGCGCCGATTATGATCGGGTACTTTTCAATATCGATCGCATTTGGTGTTATTGCGAAGGATCTTATAGGCTTTAATGCGGTGTTGATGTCAGCACTTGTCTTCGCTGGAGCATCTCAGTTCATAGCTCTGCATATGATTATGAACAAGAGTTCTGGTGGTCTAATAGTACTCACGACTTTTCTAATAAACCTGAGACACCTGCTCATGAGCAGTTATATGTCTAAATTGTATAAAAATGTTAAGATATTAAAGAGGGTGCTGATCTCTTTTGGCATAACCGATGAAACTTTTGCAACTGTCTATAGGAGATTTAAAAACGGTTTTGTCGACCCTATGTATAATTTAAAGCTTAACTTTTTATGCTATATCTCGTGGATTTCCGGAACCGTTGTTGGACTCTTATTCGGTTTTGTAATCCCCCATGAACTGGTAGAAGTTTTAACGTTCGGTTTGACAGCCCTGTTCATAACGATACTGGTTTTGAGCATAGATAACAGAATGGATATAGCAGTTGCTTTAATTTCCGGGTTCATCGCCATATCGCTGTCATCGCTGGGAAGTCTGAACGTACTGCTGGCATGCCTACTGGGGTGTATTGCCGGAGGTGTTATCGAGAGATGGAGATACTGCAGATAATAATCGGAATGTCTGCTGTCACAATCCTGCCGAGACTTATGCCAATGCTGTTACCTATTAAATCTGATTTAAGGTTTCTTAGGTACATACCTATATCCGTTTTCTCGGCAATAGTATTTCCAGAACTCATATCATTCGATCATGGCATAGTATTAGGAACAAAAACTCTGGCAGGTTTTCTAACGTTTTTGGTCGCTATAAGAACTAGAAATATACTGATCACAATGATATCCGGAATAATCATACTCTACATATTAAATCTCCTGTAGCTGATCCTCAACTATTCTGAACAGTGGCATAGGTGGAAGCTCCCTTAGTATGCTGTATTCCACGTAGACGTCATATACCCTCTCGGGTTTCAATAGGAATTCCTCGATTCTCCTAATTGTTACGACTATGTCGAAGAACCTCTTGTAATCCTCTATATCTCTTATGTATCCAATGTATATCTCTGTCAGCGGTTTTATATCTGCTGACATGTTCATGAAGTTCTTCCATATGCCCTTCTCGCTGAATATGTATGCAAGGTTCTGGAAACCCCAGAAAAGGACTATGCTTTCTTCTTCTATGCTGTTTAGATAATCTTTAAGCGAATTGAATATGTAATTCAGGCCTCTTGTTATGTCTATAAATCCTATGGGTTCTGTGAAGAACTCACCCTTACTCCTTCCTATCTTTATAATCCTTATACTTCTCAATATTTCCTCAAGATACGGCTTTTCCTTAATTATTGAATTTGCTATAAGTATAAATCTTCTGTGCATATTATCTGTGAATATAACATTATAAATTGGTCTTCTCAGGACCTCTTCATCTTTGATACAATGACATATCAACGTGATTACTCCATAGTCGTCATCTGTAAGTATTACAGTTCTCTTTCCATTTATGAGCCTGATGAATTGTGATATGTTCATTGGTTTAAGAATCGAATCCTAAGATTAATAAATATTTTTGTCATTCTATTTGTATAAATGTGCTCTTAAATAAAGATTTAAATATGTGTTAACCTGCCAATAATTTATGGTTAACAGATATGTACGGTCATCGCTAGCGTGTTCTTTAGCAGTTTTAACGGCGATTTCTTCTCAAATAAAGTTGTATATCGGGCCTATTCCCTTTACATTTCAGAACTTTGCCGTAGTTCTCTCGGGACTTCTGCTTGGAAGATACGGTGCAGTTGCCCAGCTTATATATCTGGGAATGATAGCTCTAGGATTTCCAATAAGTGCTAGAGGCGGGGGAACCGGTATTTTGCTGGGTTATACTGCCGGTTATCTCTGGATGTTTCCGGTGGCAGCCTTTATAATGGGTGTGATAAGGGAGTATGTGTGGAGGAATGGAGGAATAAAAGACATGATATTACTATGGCTTGGAAGTGCAGTAGCTGTCATACCGATTTACGTTTTGGGATTCGCGGTTTTTTACTACTTTGTGAGGGGAGATGTGAGCTTGCTGCAGATGTACAGGGAGAAAGTAATGAAGTTTTTTGGGCTTGACACGAACTCCTTCTGGTCTGTTTTCTTTATGAGCGTTTTGGTATTCGTTCCGCAGGATTTGTTTATGGACCACGTCATAGCGTTAATCGTTTTTAAATACATATATGATGTTTTGAGGGAGAGGGGATGTGATCTGCCTTAGAAATGTTTCCTATACTTATCCAAACGGGATAAAGGCATTGAAGGAAGTTAGCGTAAAGATAGATGAAAACACATTCATTAGCGGGTTAACCGCCAGCGGAAAATCTACCCTTTTAAGGATATTCAACGGATTAATTCCCAATTTCTACGGTGGAAGTATTAAGGGATCTGTGGATATAGATTCTAGTCCTTATCTCATATTTCAAAATCCAGATGAACAGATAATCATGAACGGGGTTTTTGATGAGCTTGCCGTGCAGGCAATTCAGAGCGGTAGAGATTTGGAAGACGTAAGAAAGATCTCGAATTTATTGAAGATCGACGACATAATTTACAGGAAAACAGATGAACTGTCGGATGGACAGAAAAGACTTGTGACAATAGCTCTGGCTTTAATCAGCAACTGCGACATGATTGTATTGGACGAGCCTTTCAGCAACCTATATCCAGAGCTTGCGAAGAGAATTTTGAAGATACTTCTAAAATCGGAAAAGGTTGTTGTAATGTCAGAACACAGAATCGAGTTTTCAAAGTATTTCGATGAATTATACTGGGTTGAAAACGGTAGGATTTCAAGCTTAGATGACATAAGTCTGGAAAAGCCCTGCCTTAGCGATGGTTGTGTAGATACAGGTAGATCAGGAGAGGTTTTAAGAGTTGAAGACCTGACATTTGGATTTGATTCCATCTTATTTAAGGACATATCGTTTGAATTGAATCGAGGGGAGATTTGCGCGATAATAGGTGAAAACGGTTGCGGAAAGACAACACTTTTAAGACTAATAGCAGGTCTTCTCAGACCTTGGAGCGGTGAAATACACGTCAAGGGCAGTGTTTCGATATGTTACAGTAATCCCCACTATCATCTATTTGAGAAAAGGGTTGGGGATGAGATCGATGTATCGATATTCGATCTCAAATGTATAGAGAACAGAAATCCGAACTCTTTAAGTTTCGGAGAGGCAAAGAGGGTTGCGATATCAAAAGCGTTTAAGGCTGATATACTTCTCCTTGATGAACCTTCGGCTGGTCAGGATTTCTTATTCAAGAGAAAGCTGATAGATGTCGCTAAAAGGCTGAATAAAACTGTCATAATGGCGACTCACGATCTAAGCCTAGCGAGGGATTGCGATGTTATTGTTAAACTTTAAGCTTCTAAGGAAATCTCTGGAATCAGATCTGGAGCCAAGAATTGCAATCGTATCGATGATCATAATCTGCATATCCCTCTACTCCTTTAGAATTGACGTGGCTATAATTGCCTTTATAATTGCCCTTATATTTTCTAGAGGAAGAATTCTGTTCGGTATTTTTACGCTTCTGCCCCTCATATCTCTCTTCGTATTATTCAGTGCTGTTTTCGGTGGTATAAAGAAGATTCCGGCAATGATTTCACTTTTTTCAATAGGCTTCTTGATAATCGGAATACATCCCGAGGAGATAGCTTATGCTCTCATGTACTTCAGATTCCCTCCCAGTTTCTGTTATTACGTTTGCATATCGATGAGGCTTTTACGCGTGATTGCCAGGGATCTAGAATACGTATCCGATTGCATGAGGTTGGAGGGTATCAGAGGGTTCAGGTACTACCTGAAGATATTAAAAGCTCTGGCTACGATATCCGTTTTGAGATCGATTTCAATTGCCGAGTCGATGTATTCAAGAGGGATTGATCTTGGAAGGAGAATTGTAATTGTAAAAAATCCAGGAGCTAAAGATCTAGCACTTCTCACAAGCTCTATTCTTTTACTCCTATGGAGTTACAATGTATGTTAAAAGACCGTAAATAGATGTTAGGACGCCAAGCGTTATGTGAACTGCTTTCAGGTACTTCCTAATCCACGAACGGACAAGTATTAATAGAATACCGCTTATAATTACGAATAATCCGTGTATTATGGAGATGTCCGCCATTTTATAATGATTCACGATAATCATATCACATCCCTACCTCTTATGACCCAACGGAAATACGTAAAGGGCTCTTTCGTTTGGCTTGGCGTTAACTATTTCCTCAACCCTTTCATCGTAAAAGGCACCAACTGCAACCGTACCCAGATTCAGTGCCGTTGCCTGAAGGTATATATTCTGACCGACATGCCCTGCTTCCATGTGAACGTATCTTATACCCCTTTCGCCGTATCTCTTCGTAGTCCTTTCATATACAGCTGTTATTACGATATTAACCGGAGCCTTCAGAATCCATTCCTGATTTAAACAGGCTTTGTAGAGCTCGTAACTGAAATCACCTTTCTTCACGATTTCAACGCTGTGTGTATAGGGATTGTAGTGGTAGACACCTTCTGGCAGTTCTCTTACGCCATTTTTCTTTACAACAACGTAAATCTCAAGAGGATAAGTGGCACCTGCACTCGGTGCAGATCTAAACTTCCTTACAGGATCCGTAATTCCCTGAGCAGCCCAGAGTACTTGCGAGATTTCTTTTAAAGTCAGAGGTTCGTCAGAATAATCTCTTATAGATCTCCTCTTTCCAATAGCTTCTTCAACGCTCATCTTACCAATTTTATTCGGTTCTGGCAGCTTTATAGTTTTATCCTTCATAACAACCTCATAAGTTTTTACATCTTTTCTTTCAAGCTTTATCTCTACTGCACCGTATGCCAGAAGGGATGCAACTGACAGCAGAACAACCGCGACGACTACCACCTTGAGCATATTTAATGTTTCGATGGTATATTAGATACACCTATCCATTTCATAGTGAACTATCGTTATGCACTGATCGGCCTGTAACGAAATCCTGGAGACGGAGACGACTAAATCCGCATATTCCAATACGAGCTCCTCATCTTCTCTCTTTAATCCAATATGATCTCCCAGAATGAACACCGGATTTTTCAAAGAGCAGGCAACACTTCTTATATCTACCCCGTCCTCTCTGAGGTAAACTACTTTGAATTCACGAGACAGATCTTCAAGTAGATCTCTTAGGCTTTTTCTAGCTATGTATATGCCCGGAGTGCTTCTCCTCCATTTTCTGTCAACTTCCAGAGCAAGTGCCTTCTTTATAAGTCCCGCTATGTTTCTCTCATCCGGAGCCATGTATCTGACCTCATTTCCCAATATCTTCAAAGCTTTTGGAGGATCGGGATTTCCCAGGAGGAGAACGTATACGCTGACATCTCTTCTTATGCCATGCGATATGAACAGTGATTGAGCTATACATCTGCATATTATGTCCATTCTTCCTGCTCCCCCTGCCAGATCCCTCAAACTGAACGGCTTTGTCACGGCCTTGTTTCCAACTATCAGAAACGATCTCATTAACATACATGTCTCGTGACATATAAATCTCTATTTACAAAATGTCGCTAAGAAAGCGTTAGAGAGGGGATGAATTAGGGGAAGCAAGTAGGGGAGGTTAGTGGTAGATATTTATTAGACCAAAATCTTTAAATAACGAATATGCTAAATATCCTGCAAATGAGGAAGTCGATTTCGATTCAGGAGGAATCATACTGGAAGCTGATGGAGCTTAAAGCGAAGTTAAGAGCAGAAACTTGGGACGATTTAATCGATAAAATCTACAAAATGGTGTTCAAATGAAAAGATTGAATAAGTTCAGGCTAAGACCAACTAAGGAGAATGTTTTGTTTAGCTT
>CAYYFC010000019.1:0-28874 GCA_964471215.1 uncultured archaeon
GGGAGGAGGTCAGGGATGGAAAATCATAGCAAATCTTTTAACCTTCATCGCTGGGTAGAGATCGATACAAACAGTCACGTACCATATACCACTCAAATATTATATTATTTAAATATTACTCAATTTAAGATTTATCTCAGAAGTCTTAGTATATTTTTGAGATCCCTAACGGATTGCTTTATGCTCCTCTTTGATTCTATCGACACTATTTTTGGAAGAAGTCTCAGTGCCTTAAGCTTCTTATTTTCCTGAACGGCCGAAACGAATTCCTGCTCGACCTCAATCCACCAGAATTCTTCAAGAACACTTTTCTCATACATATCGAGTTCATCTCTCTTCAGACATTCGAAGAAAACCTTAGCACACTTCAGTGAAGGCGCATTTCCCTCTCCTGCACCGCTAACACATCCTATAGCTTCGCCGACACCGTAAACATTCCCATATACTATGGGTCTGCATTTCGACGGCGGTAGGAGTCTTATGCTTCCCATACAGCTGCATTCGCTTTCCACCCTTTTTATTCCGTAAAGATCTCTGAGCTTTTCTATGAGCTCGAATGCCCTTTCCACAGTTAAATCTCCCGCACCTACGTGCCATCTTTTGTCGCCCAGCGGAAATGCCCATGCGTAACCCGTTCTCCTCATGTATATGTAGACGTTTTCATCGACATCGTGTCTTTCAACCGTTTGATACGTCCTGTATATCGAATCCCTTTCTATCCTCGGAAGAACCGCCCTTTTGAATCCAGTTGCATCGACTATTATGTCCGAAGAAATTTCCTTAAATTCCAGATCCCTCCAAAGTTCCTCAAGTAGTTTTCTCTTATCGAACATCACAACTTCCTTGTTTTTTAGCCATATCCTGTCATTTATAACTATGTATTCAGGCTTTGAAAGCACGTAGTCATCCAGGTTTATTCCTATCTCTCTGTACAAACCCTTCGCTTCACTGTAAGATATCCCCCAGCCGCATCTGCAATCGGGACTTGATCTTATGTCGTATATTGCCACGTTAAATCCGTCTTGAATTAGGAGGTTGTACAGATATGTTCCGGCAACTCCTGCACCGTATATCTGAATATCCGATACCATAATATGGTGTTTATTCCTCGTACATCTTCTCGGCAACCCTTCTCAGCGCTGGTTTTAGGAGACAGTCCTTGCAGACTGGTATGACGGATACGTAGTTCTTGTAAAGACCTCTTATCCATGTTCCTATGTAATGTATGTCATCAAGGCATACGGGATTTTTGCATATGCTGCATCTCCTCCATGTCCTTCCCTCGTCCTCCTCGTTCAACTCCCTTCCGCACGTGATACACTTCAACATTCAAACCACCTCATATCTCGAGCGGTGACTTCGCCATTGCCTTTATAACATCAGAAGCCGTTAAAATCCCCACTATCTCCCCCTTATCCCTCACAACCAGCCTTTTTATCTTCAGATCATCCATTATCTTAGCAGCTTCTCTCAGGCTGTAATCGGGAGAAACTGTTATGAGTGGACTCGATGTGTACTTTCCGACCTCATCGTCAAGACTACCCTCTATTAAAACCTTGGAAACAAGATCTCTTTCCGTGAATATGCCGTAAATCTCATCATCCCTCTTTATTAGAACACTGCCGATCCTCTTCTCACCCATTATCTTAACGACATCCCTAACCTTTGTTCTGTAATCTACCACCGTCAAATCCTTAACCATGGCGTCCTTAACCCTTAGCATGGAGTTAGTTATCAAAAAAATATTTAAATTTTATTAGTTTTATCAATTCTTAGATCCCTAACAAATACTCCAGATCCCTCCTCAACACGGCCAACTATTTTGCCGTCTAGACTACCGCTTCTTTCAAGCTTCCTTGCATCTTCTTCAGGCATTACAAGCATGAACCCCATTCCCATGTTAAAAGTCCTGTACATCTCATCCTCATCTATGTTTCCGAGCTCCTGAATGAATCTGAATATATCGTGGGGTTTTAACGGGTCGTCTATGACAAATCTGACATCCTTCAGCCTTTTCAGATTCAGAAGACCTCCTCCCGTTATGTGTGCCATTCCATGAACTTCGAATCTCTTTAGGACATCCAAGACTTCTACGTATATCCTTGTGGGTGCTAGAAGCTCCTCTCCTATAGTCTTCCCCTTTTTAAACTCGTCGTTATAACTGTAACCGGCCTTCTCTATAACCTTCCTTGCAAGTGTCAGACCATTGCTGTGTATTCCGCTGCTCGGTAAGGCGAATATCACATCTCCCTCACGGATTTTCTCACCGGTTATTATACAATCCTTTTTCACAACTCCTATTGCCGTTCCCACAAGATCCCAGCCTTTTATGAGATCGGGCAGCGTTGCCGTTTCGCCGCCCACCAGGGTTATGTTGGCAATTCTGCACCCCTCCTCCAGACCCTTCGCTATCTCCTCCATCACCTTCTCATCGGGTCTGAACGTTGCTATGTAGTCGACCATTGCTACGGGTTCTGCCCCTATCGAAATCAGATCGTTTACGTTCATGGCTACACAGTCTATACCAATTGTGTCGAATTTGTTCAATTTTTCGGCCACGATTATCTTTGTACCGACACCATCCGTCGTTATTGCTATTCCTATTTCTCCGAAATCCAGAACACTTGCGAAATGCCCCGTTAGTATGGGTTTACCGAATCCACTTCTAACAAATCTTATCCTGCTTACAAGAGCCTTTACAGCCCTCTCCTCCTCAAATATATCCACACCGGCCTTGGCGTATGTGAATTTCTCCATGATGTTAGTTGAGTATCGACATTTATAAAATCGTGCCGTAAGATTTCATTCATGAAGGTCGTGATAGTTATGGGTTCTAAATTCGATCTCGATTTCGCAAAGAGGATAGGAAAATATCTGGATGAGTTCGGAATCGAATACGAGTACAGAATTGCCTCGGCGCACAAGACTCCCGAAAGAGTGCTTGAAATTCTGAACGAGTACGATAGGGTCGTATATATAACCGTAGCAGGGAGAAGCAATGCTTTAAGCGGTTTTGTTGATGCCAATACATCCAATCCCGTAATAGCATGCCCTCCCTATAGCGAAAGATTTGCAGGAGTTGACGTATTCTCATCTTTAAGGATGCCATCGGGTGTAGCCCCAATGGTTATACTCGAACCGGAAAATGCAGCGCTTGCAGCTGCAAAGATAATAGGTCTTTACGACGATGATGTGAGGAAGAAGGTTGAGAGCTATCAGAGGTTGAAGAAGCTTGAGGTGATCAAGGCGGATGAGGAAATTAGAGGTTAGTAGAAATTCTCCATCTCAACGACCTTCAAACCCCTCAGATATCCTATAGGTATTCCCAGTTCCTTTGCCTTCTTCTTAAGCTTTTTATCGTTTGTTATCAAAACACATTTGAACTTCCTTGCGACTTCTATAAGTGCGGAATCCGTTCCAACCGCATTTGTATTGACGACTTCGCAGAATCTTCTGACAAGTTCCAGCGCAAATCTTGCCGCAATTTTTTCCCTTCCCCTTAAGGAGCATGAGAGGTTTTCTAGCTCCTTCAAGACCTTTAAAGGGACTAAAAATCTTTTGAATCCGAGATCCCTTAGCTGATCGAATACGTCAATTCTGTTAAGAAAAGAATACATGAGGATATTCGTATCGATCACAGCACACTTTACCTTATCGTTCCTGCACCTATTAACCTCCATCTCCCTCCAACCCTTCTGCTTATTGCTACTCTGCTCCCCTCCTCCGCACATATAGGCCTCTTAAGTTTTACTTCAACCACGTCATCTCTTATAGATGTGACATTACCAACAGTAACGGCAGTTCCGACGACGAGCATAAGGGTTTCATTTAACTTTATCTTTTCAACCTTAACGTCCTCCTCAAGCCCCACAACCCTTTCAAGAAGCTGTACATCCATTGAGAAATCCATTAATACATCAGGAAGCTCATCCGGATGACCTAGAACGTTTCCAACAAGTCCGTCACTTTTCGTCAGAGAAGGATCGAGCTTTGTTGCAACACCTATCAATCCGCCTGGTGTGGCCTCATCAACGCTTCTGCCAGAAGCCATTATGCTTACAACCTCCGAATTCAAAGGATTCCACTTACCCCTCTCATCCTTTATACCCGGCCTTATCTCGATTTCATCTCCTACCCTTATCCTTCCCCTTATAAGAGAACCTCCCACGACTCCTCCGACAAGGTTTTCCGGCTTCGTTCCTGGCTTGTTAACATCAAAACTCCTGGCTACGTACATGAGTGGTGAAGAGTTCAGATCCCTTTCCGGAGTTGGAATTGTCTCCTCTATCGCCTGTATTATCGCGTCTATGTTTATCTTCTGCTGAGCCGAAATCGGTATTATCGGTGCGTTTTCGGCGATCGTACCCTTTATGAAATCCTTTATCTCCCTGTAGTTCTCCAGAACCCTTTCCTTTGTAACTGTATCTATCTTATTCTGAGCTATCACTATCTTGTCGACGCCTATTATCTCCAGAGCCATAAGGTGCTCCTTTGTTTGAGGTCTGGGGCATTTTTCGTTTGCCGCTATAACGAGAACTGCTCCATCCATCAACGCTGCACCGCTTAGCATTGTAGCCATGAGCATTTCATGACCCGGTGCATCCACAAAGGAAACAGTTCTAAGGACTTCAGTTTCAACGTTATGAACGGGACATATCCTCTGAGTAGTATACGCCTGGGGTTCATCGCAAAGGGGGCACTTTCTGAACGTTGCATCGGCGTAACCAAGTCTTATCGTTATACCCCTTTTCAGTTCCTCACTATGCCTATCGGCCCAGACACCAGTTAAAGCAGCAACCAGCGTTGTTTTACCGTGATCAACATGACCTACCATTCCTATATTAACTTCTGGGAGAGGCTCTTCTTTCATAACGATTAAAACTTTGCGAATGTATTTAAATGTTATAGGGGTTTAAATCTAAAACTACTAGTGTTCAAAGCACTTTGATGAATGGATTTGTAAATTTGCATAGATTGCGTCAGACGTTAGTGAGGAACGATAGATAATCCAGATATCTGAGGAGCTGACTGTATGCTTTGAACATGTTCGGATTGGATTAAAAAAATTATTTCCTGAGGAATCGTGCGTAATTTCGAGTCATCCCTATCCTGTGATTCAATCTGGCCGATTGCAATTTCGGATAATTGTTAGATTCATGCCTTCAGATGCATCTGGTGAGAACATTCCATATGTTCTAGTTGAAAAAACAGTTATATAGCATCGATTAAGACTATTGATATGAAGGCCTTAGTCGAGATATCGACCGAGGTTGGAAAGGCCAGGGCTGTTTTTGATAGTGTAAAGAAGATTGAGAACGTTAAGGAAGCGTATCTCGTCACAGGTCACTGTGATATAGTAGCGCTTGTGGAAGCGGAAGATCTTAAGGCGATTGGAGACATCATACTTGAAAAGATACACAGAATAGAAGGTGTAGTCGACACTGAGACGCTTATATGCGTTGAGTAAACCGAAAAATAGACATGTTTTCCGCAGAGATAAAAATATCACATGGCATATCTCACTGTGACGTGTTGGGTTGTGAATCGAATAGAGCTGAACTTATCGGCGTTCACGAGCAATCTAATCGTTTTAAAATTTCAATCGATATAGGTTCTACCGACTTGATAAAAAAAGCTAAAAACAAGTCCGCTAAACTAATTTTGATGGACATAGATGAAATAAAAAGAAAAAAATTAAAGAAGTTAATAGAAAAAATGACGAAACCCGTGGAGTTAAGTGAAAAAAATTTTAACAGATTTATAAGTGAAAACGAAAATGTGGTTGTGGACTTCTGGGCGGAATGGTGCGCCCCATGCAGAATAATAGCACCGATAATAGAAGAACTTGCAAAGGAATACGCCGGAAAAGTTGTTTTTGCAAAGCTAAACGTTAACGACGCAATGGACATTGCTACAAGCCTAGGCATATCGGCCATACCCACCCTCGTATTCTTTAAAAGAGGAAAACCGATAGATGCAATTGTAGGAGTGTTTCCAAAATCGGAAATAAAGAGGTGGATTGAAAGAAATCTTTTAGAGGGTTTTTAAATGAGAATACCGCTGTTTATTGAGTTTAAGAGTAAAAAAGTCCTGATAATAGGTGGTGGGGGAGTCGGAACCTTCAGGGCAAAAAAGTTCCTGAACGCCGGTGCAAAAGTTAGCGTTCTTAGTCTGGGATTCAGCGATGAGCTAAAGGAACTCGAAAAACAGGGAAAGGTAAAATTGATAAAAGGGGATGCATCCGATACGGATTTGCTTGAAAGGCTCATAAAGGATAACGATCTGGTCGTCGTTGCCCTTCCAACTCTTAAGTTAAACGATAAAATAGTTAGCATAGCAAAGAAATACAAAACACTCGTAAATCTTGCAAACGATGCGAAAAAAACCGAAGTTGTCATACCTTTTGAAGGCGAATTTGAAGGAATAAGATTTGCTGTGACTACAGAAGGAAAAAGTGGAATTGTTGCGAGAAAGGTAAAGGAGACATTTCAAAAGGTTCTTGAAAAAGACGAGGAAATAGTTTATTATTTAAAGGCATTGGAGCATTTGAAGAACTACATGAAATCGCACAACGTACCGATACAGCTCAGAATGAAGCTTTACTTCATAATAAGCTCCGATGAGGAGTTCAGAAGTCTTGTAAAGAAGGGAGATGTAAACGGTGCAAGAGCTCTGGCTGAGAAGCTTGTAGAAGAATACGTTAAGGGTATTAGAAAGATAGATGTTGGGGGAATTCAATTCTAGAATACTCATGGAGATCCAGTACAACTTTCCAATAACGGAAACACCATTTACCGATTTAGCTGAAAGATTAAACATTGAGGAGGAAGAATTCTTAAAAAAACTCAGAATTTTGAAGCTCAAAGGTGTTATAAAGAGAATTGGCGCAAATATAAATTACAGGGCATTCAAAAAGATAAGAAGGGCATGTCTGATAGCGTTTGCATGCGATGAAGATGACGTGCTTAAAATAGCAAAAGCGATAAACGATTCTTTCAGCGATCTGAGTCTCAAGCATAACTACTGGAGAGATCACGAGAAGTACAAGATATGGTTCACCGTAAAGGCAAAAAGTATTCAGGAAATTTCAAAAAAAGTCGAGGAAATAGCTGAAAAGTTTAAGATCAGGGAATACCTGATTCTACCCAGCAAGAGAGTATACAGAATGGACGTAAAGTACGATCTGTTCAGAGGGATATCATGGAGTAACAGGCTGATTGAGAAGGATAGGGTTTCGTCCGTGGACGATCTGGGACTGGATCAGGATCTCCTAATCTCCCTTCAGGATATACCGATAAAGAAAAGACCGTTTAAGGATTTTGGTAACGAGGCTGAAATAGTCGATCTGATAAGAGAACTCATAAGGAAGGGTATCTTCAGGGATTTCTACGCCGTTTTGAATGAAATAAAGATCGGATTTAAGGAAAATGGGATGAATTTAGTTCAAACTGACGATCCCAAGACCTTGGCATTAAAACTCATAAAATTTCCGCAGATAACACATCTTGTCGAAAGGCATGCCCCCGATGACTGGAAATATCCACTTTACTTCATGATACATGCAACCGATAGGAGTAAAATAGAAGAAGTTGTCAATACGATATCGGAGGAGCTAGAGATAAAAATCAAGACTATATACAGCAAGATGGATCTAAAGAAGTACAGATCTCCTTCTTAGGAGGTATAAGAAGAAGGGGCCTCCGCAAAGCATCGTTATTATGCCTACTGGAATGTTTCCGAGAACTGTTCTCGATAAAGTGTCCATCCAGATCAGAAAGATCGAACCTATCATCATCGATACCGGTATGAGTATCCTGTGATCGTCTCCAACTAGAATCCTTGAGATATGGGGTATCATCAAGCCAACAAATCCTATCAAGCCTACAAACGATACAGATACAGCTGTTATCAGTGTTGAAATTATCAGAAGGAAATTTCTAACCCTTTTTACTTCGACTCCGATGTAATGGGCGGATTCCTCCCCTAGCAGAATTGCGTTGAGCTCCTTTGAAAAAGAAAGGGATAGAAGTACACCGAGGAGAACGGGTAAGAATGATATTTTAATGCTTAGCCAGTCAACACCTCCGAAGCATCCTATAAGCCATGTCGTTATTAGATAAGCTCTAGTCTTTATCAGCATAAGCCATTCGAGTGCGTAAAGGAAGAAGTTTACGGCAATACCTGCAAGAAGAAGTGATTCCGTTGTAACTACACCTCTAATCCTTGCAAGGCTGTAGACCAGGAAAACGACGAGTAAGGATGTTAAAAATGCCGATGCGGATACGGCGTACATGTTAAAAGAGAATATAAACCCTATTATGGCACCCAGACCGGCACCGGACGAAATTCCCAGTACGTATGGTTCTGCCATGGGATTTCTGAATATCGCCTGCATTACAACTCCCGCTGTTGAAAGAGCCGAACCGACTATGGCGCACATAAGAACCCTGGGAATTCTTATGTTTATTATTATCTTTTCGTTCAGATCGAGTTCGTTTCCGCTAACTGCATCCAGAACTGCACTTAAAGCAGTCCTTGGATGTATAGGCACAGAGCCCAAAAGCGGTGTTATGGCTATGGTGACGGCTAGTATCGAGAACAGGATAACTATAAACCTTCTCTCTCTCAAATACCTCTGGATGTATAAATCTCGCAAGCTGTTCGAGTGCATAAACCAACCTGTAAGATGGTCTTGAGATAATATCTACATCGATTACATAAACCCTATTGTTTTTTACAGCTTTAAGATCCCTTATTTTAATAACCCATTCATATAATATATTTCTACCTTTTGACATACCTGTTCCACTGCTTACTATAATTATATCAGGATTCAACCTCAATAAATCTTCTAAACTTATAACAACCCATCCTTCATCCTTTATTGCATTTTCACCTCCAGCCAGTTCTATTATTTCATCAATAAAGGTATTATTACCACTAACCCATATTGGATCGTTCCAAATTATGTGAATAACTTTAGGCCTTGTTTTTATATTTTTAATTTTATTTTTTATATTGTTAATTTTGTTTTTCATAAATTCTATGAGTTTTGTCGCATTTTCCTCGGCGTTACAAACCTTACCAATTATGTATATATCTCTCATGATATCTTCCAAATTTCTTGGATTTAGGCATATAACGGGAATTCCAAATTTCTTTATGGCGTTAACGACCTGTATTCCGTTTCCATAGCTTGCTATAACCAGATCTGGATTTAATGCGATAACCTTCTCCACATCAACTGTTGTATAACCACCAATCGACTGTATTTCTCCTCTTTCTCTCTTTTTTATAACCTCTGGTGGATAGTTACAGTAATCGGTGACACCAACAACTCTATCACCTAAACCAAGTGCAAAGAGTATTTCTGTATTTGAAGGTGCTAAAGATACTATTCTTTTTGGATACTTCTTTACGGTAACATTAAATCCAAAATCATCTATTACTGTTATTTTATCATCATATTCGTATATATATGTTTTAGTACTCTTTTTTTCAGGAGCGATGCATCCAAAAATCAATAATATAATTAACAATACTGGAATAATCTTGATCCTATTCATACTCTCCTCAATAATATAACAATGATTATAGCCAACACTAGATTAATTATGATAAACCCCGGTATTCTTCTTTTAAGCTCAATAGTTTCAGTTATTAATGGTGTTACTAGGATTGTGCTTGTAGGTGTTGCAGTTTTTATAGGTGTTTGGGTTTCCTTGGTAATAACCGGTGTAACCTTGGTAACATACTCCTTTACTGAAATGTTTAACTTTAACATTTTAATTGGATGTGGTTTCCCCAATAAAGCCATGATAGCGCATGAGGTCATATAAATTGGATTTGAAACTGTATACTTTGTATACTTAAAGTAACCATCCTTACTCTGTAAGCTTAAGAGATGTTCCACTACACTTGTATTATTTTTCTTCCAATCTAAGGGATTTATACCTGCAGAAACCAATGCTTGGATTGTCCAAGAATCACTTGCAGAATTACTTGCAGATTTTCCAAAAAATTTCATTCCACCATCATTACATTGACCAGTCTTAAGATATTTTAGAGCTTTAACTATCACCGGATCATCTCTATCTATTCCATAAGCTATTAATGCCTGAATAGCCGCTGCTGTGTCATCATAATCACTTGGTTCACCAACAGCCCAAGCAAATCCGCCATCATAATTCTGTTGACTCATAAGCCATCTCACAGATTTTGATACGTTTTCTCCACAAGCTTTTAAAGCTAAAATTCCCCAAATTGTTGTATAGATGTAATCGCCAATTTGACCGTTTGGCTTCTTCTTCTTTTTTAACTCATCAACGAAGTTTATTCCATTAAAATTATAGGGATTTTCACCTATTGCAATAAGAGTTAGAATTGTTCTCTCAAAATCGGAGGTTCCCATTTTTTTAATTATACTTTTATTTAGATTCTCTTTTAAATAATCTATCGGATTTTTTCCATTTTTTGTCCAATTATATGGGTTTTCTCCAGCACATATTAAAGCCATTAAAACCCATGATGTATTTACTATACCTCCAAATCCACCGTCATCTTCCTGTATAGATTTAAGGTATTTTAAAGCTTTAGTTATTACCGGATGATTTGGTTTGAGTGGGAAATTTTTCCACTTAAGAACTATTGCAAAAGTACTAAAATTTGAGATATTAGCACAGTAGAAGTAATAACTTTCATTTTCTTCTGTCATATTTGTTGGTAGATCAATCCAAGTTTCATCAACTCTTTTCATTAAAACGACTTGCGATGGTGTTGCATTATGAGCCTTAATCCAATCTTTTGAAACCTTAAACGTTATGGTCCCACTTACTGTTTTATTCGATCTAATCTCAAAACAATCCAAAACATAACCGTATATAACACCTTTTGGCTTTGATTTTAAAATCTCAATATGAACATTCTCATTTGATCTTAAATTCAAAGCAGTTATGTTTGCTATCTTTTCTGGAACACTTATAGTTATATTTCCTCTAAACGAGATTGTTATGGATTTGTTCGTCTCGTTTACAATGATCTGCTGAGTAGGAGTTGGGGTTACAACAACAGTTGGGGTTACAACAACTCCACCCCCACCACCTCCACCCCTACCTCTAACTACTTCTCTTTCACTCGGCAAGCTCCAAGGCATGCTTGGACTTACGTAGATGTCAAAAGACCAATCATCGTAGATCTTTATCTTAATCTTATAAGGGGAAGTTCTGGGAGTTTCGCTCATACCTCTTGAGAAGTACCAAATCAAGGTATCTCCAGTACTCAAGTTGTACTGCTCAGCTGAAACCATTGGTATATCCCCGTTTACCTGATACATCCAACCTGAAGTAGGGCCAAGAGATTTTTCGCAAATTCCACCTATGCATTTGACGTATAAGCCGTAAGAAAACTTCTTAATGATGACGCTAAAGCCTTTCACTTTAGATGCCTTAATTAAAGCACCTAAAGCAGTTCTATACTTAACGGTAGTAGTGCTACCGTCTTCGAGTGTTATGCTCACAGTCCCAGATGGAAGATAATACTCACCGTATTCAGTTGGCGGTGGTGGAGATGGTGTGGGTTTACGAATTTCTACAACTTTAACAGCTCTTTCATCTCCAGCTATCGCTTCAATTAGTAGTTTACCAGCTACTTGAGGTGTAAAAGTCGCATTGCCATATGCATAGATAGGCGTTCCATTGTTTATCCTTAAGATTATTAGAGCAGGTTTATCGGTTGATATCTCAAGTTTATGCCCAACAATGTAATCACCTTCCACGTTAATTGTAAGTGCCTGTGACACCTGAAGTATTGATAAAAAAAGCAACAGTATTAGCAGAATTTTCAATCTCATCACGACACCTCGCAATTAACTGCTCCAAACCAATCTATTAACCTATTTGGATATTCACTTAACTCGTAAATTCCAGCGTATAGCTTATACGTTCCAACTGTATTCCTCTGTGGTATGTGTATTAAAACAGGAACTTCCAAGCTCTCACCAGCTTTTAAATAGAACGTTGAAATTCCAGCAATGTAATCACCGTTGTCGTTTAATCCACTTATAACAACTACAAACCAATCACTTGCATATGCTGTTACATTAATGTAAGCGGTAGCATTTCCACCTAATTTTCCACTAGTTACTGTAAAATTCAAAATCTTAATAGGTTTTTCTACGTTAACTCTTATCTTTATAACATAATCTGAATCCGCAGGAGTTGATGGTTTCCAAGTATTTGGATCATAGCAACCGTAATACCAAAATATTAAGTCCTGATCTTTAAGTATATATTTATCCGCACTAACATCTGGAATTTTATCATCTGGATAATTCACCCAATATAACCAGCCACATAACCCTTGTGGATTTATTCCAGCAATTGATTCAACATAGAGACCCCATGGAGTTTTTGTAACATTTACCGTAAAGTTACCATTAGTTGATGCTTCAATTAAGGCATATAAAGCTGAAATACCACTAATAGTTACATTACTACCATCCTTTAATGTTATATTTTTATCCTGAGATATTAATGTAAGTTCTCCTTCCCAAATTATTGAGAAATTACCAAAACAATACAGATTTCCGTCATCAGCACCTATAAAGAGTTTATTGTTCCAAATAAATGGCGAAGACATTATATTGTAATATCTACCTTCGGGAGGTATAAGTGTGTAATTCCATAGTAATCTGCCATCAGTTATGTTTAAAGCATAAATAGTTCCATAAGGCACATTTGTGGCAAAATAGACGACTTTACCACCAACTGCTGGAGAAGAATCTATTTTTCCATTAGCTTTAAATCTCCAGATTTCAGCTCCATTAAAAGCATTAAGACAATAAAGATAACCATCTTTAGAGCCGACAAAAACTCTATCATAAGCTACAGCAGGTGTTGAAATAGTTCCATTTATATTCTTACTCCAAACTTCATTATGAGTAGTTATATTCACAGCGTAAATTTTTTGTTTTGTTGTAAAATATGCATTACCGTATGCTATTGTTATTGAACTCATAATCATACTATCAACTGTAAAATTCCAAAGAATTACACCACTTTCGTTTATACATACAAGAGCATTAATTCCAGAGTAATTTCCTGCAAATAGTATCAAACCATTGTATACTGAAGGCGATGTATAATAACTCACAACACCTTCAGTTGTAATTCGCCACTTAATATTACCATTTAAGTCTAAAGACCATAGAGTACCATTTGAAAAAGTCATGACATATATCGTATCGTTGTATATCAATGGAGATGATGCTATACCCCACCAACTCGGATTATCTTCAAGTGTTATATTCCATAGCTCATCACCATTAGTTGCATTAAAACAGTGAAGTCTACCATGTATATCACCAACAAAAACTAAATTATTGTAAACAGTTGGTGTTGAAACTCCCTCAATACTTACATTCCAAATCTCAGTTCCATTCTTTGCATGAAGACATGAAAACTTCGATTTTTCACCATACCATGAACCATACCAACTTATAACATAAACTCTTCCATCTTTTACAACTGGTGATGAATCTACAAGTCCACCAATTTTACTTTTCCAAACTAAATCAGTACCATTTATAGCTGTAAAATTTCCAGTCCTCTGCATATCACCATGAAAAGTCCAAGCATTTGCTGTCGATATTAAGCATAAAACTATTACACTAATCAGTATCAGTCTCATCAAATTTACTTGATATAATGTCAAGTATATTTGATTTTCGGTGATGGAACCTAAATAGTTATATAAATATATATTATAATATTTTAATTTTTACAAAAAAATAGATTCTAATAGTAATTTAAGTAAATTTGATAGTATTCTCTTATTTATTCCAATACAATTTTCTCAACATAACTTATATACTTTGAAACATCTAGATCAAATTCCTTCGCAACTATCAAAGCTACAACTTCTATTGCTAGAATATTACCAAGTTCCTCCTGTCTTTTATTTATTAACGCAATTATTTCACTTATCCCTTTATTTGTCTTTTCAGATATTTCCTTAACTATTACATTAAATATGTCTTCTTTAACTTCACTTTGTCCAAGCTCTTTAGTCATATCAATCACGTTTATTCATTTTGAACTATTTTAATTCCAAATCTAGCCCATATGTTGCATGTTCCCTCAAAGCTAACCATACAGGGTCCTATTGGATTCTTTGGTGTACAAGCCTTCATGAAAAGTGGACAATCGGTAGGCTCGATTAAACCTCTTAAAACCTCTCCACACCTACAAGCCTTCTTTCTAATGTCTACTTTTGGCTCAAAATCCTTAAAAACATCTTCAAAGAATTTTAAGGCATCAAAGTCTTCAAACTCCTTTTTTAAGGCACCACCAGATCTCCTCACAATACCAAGTCCTCTCCATTCCCAATCGTCCCTCTTAAAAACCCTGTTCATAACCTCCTGAGCCTTTACATTTCCCTCGTACCTAACAGCCCTTGTATACTCGTTTAAAAGGACGATTTCATCATTTTTTATAGCTTCGATGAGCATATAAACTGCAAGCATAACGTCTTCCGGCTCAAAACCAGCTATAACCTGCGGTATCTTCAAATGTTCGTAAGCCTTAACGCCTACTATAGT
Source organism: uncultured archaeon (assembly GCA_964471215.1). GTDB lineage: Archaea > Halobacteriota > Archaeoglobi > Archaeoglobales > Archaeoglobaceae > Archaeoglobus_B. Next base: position 14,597 of record CAYYFC010000019.1, read on the forward strand.
TGAGACATGACCGGGATTTATGAATCCGTCTATCTTTATCTCTCCAAGGGATAGTAGGTGTTCCATCGCAGGTACGAAGAATCTGTGAGCTGAGAAAACGTAGAAGTTTTCGACGCAGTCGAGCAATGCAAGAGCAGTTGAAGGCATCGTAGTTTCAAAGCCTATTGCAAAATGAACAACTGGTTTGTCCACTTTTTTTGCTATCTCCAGTGCATCGAATACGCTGTAGACTATCCTTATATCAAATCCCTTAGATTTATAGTAAAAAAGGGATTTTCCCTCGAAAGGTACCCTGGCCATATCTCCGAACGTCGTGAGTATTATGTTCTTCCTTTCCAGTAGATAGAATACCTTTTGAAGATCGAGATCAGGTGTTATGCAGACAGGACATCCCGGACCCGGTATAAGCTTTAAATTCCCAGGCAGAAGGCTTCTGAGATTGTATCTGGTCACAGTATCCTCGTGAGTACCGCATAAATGCATTATCTTTACTTCTCTGAATCCGTCCATCAACTCCCTTATCCTCTTTGCTATATTTAGTATCGTCTGCTTCCTATCCCTTACAAACAAGATATCACCCGTATCTGCAGGATTTTCCGTGAAATTTTAAATCTCCAAAACCTGACAAGCTATTCAAGGCTATAAATCCGTCATGATCCAAAAATTTTAGATTTACTGGTTTAGCGGGCCGAACATCTCCTCAAGTAGTTCGACTGTTTTTTTCGCCTCCCTTTCATCTATCTTCTGTATGGCAAATCCCACATGCACGAGTACGTAGTCCCCTTCCTTGAGATCGTCGATTAGATCTATTCTTATTTTTCTCCTCGCACCGTTGAAGTCGACTACTGCAAATGGATATTCTATTTTTTCAACTCTTCCTGGGATTGCAATACACATCTCAACCACTCCATCCACTCTTCAAATCCAATACCCTTCTTAAGATCCATCTTAATTATCTTGGCCTTTGGATTTAACGTTTTTGCATCCCTTACCATTTTATCCACATCTGCCTCAACAGCATCCGCCAGTTCAACCTTATTTATTATTATAACATCGGCTATTCTGAATATCTCGGGATGCTTCCCCACAACGTCATCTCCCTCCGTCACGCTAACCATGACAACCCTGTAGTTCTCCCCAAGATCAAAGTCGACAGGGCATATCAGATTTCCCACGTTTTCTATGAAAAGTAAATCCAGATTTAGATCGCCGAACTCTTCAAGTGCGTGATGAACGAGATGTGCGTCAAGATGGCATTCCTTTCCTGTGTTAAGGGGTATTGCCTTAACACCGTATTTTGCTATTCTCTTGTAATCATCCTTTGCAATCACATCTCCAAGTATCGCACCTATCTTCACATCCCTCAACCTTTCAACCGTCTTTTCTATTAAAAGGGTTTTTCCAGATCCTATCGCACCCATTACATTTATGGCTATAACACCCTTCTGTCTCAGCAGGTTTCTGTTTTCTTCGGCAAGTCTTTTATTTTCTTCAAGGATATCCACTTCAGCATCAACCTCTATTTTATGCACCTAACTCACCTCCATTTCGACCCTCTTCAATATCATATCCTTACCACCCTCAATAGAAACTATTCCCCCGCACTCGCATATACCTATTACCTCATCAAACTCCCTACCGCATAGGGGACATTTGATTTTGGGCTTAGCAACTTCTATTTCAAGCTTTGCACCCTCTGCTATCGTTCCCTTTGTTATAACATCAAAACAAAACTTTAGCTGCTCTGGATTAAGCATTAAAAGCTCTCCTATTACCACATGAACGAGATTTACCCTTTTGGCGTTATGTTTCTCAGCAACCTTTAAAACGCTTTCGAGTAGCATCTGGGCAAAACTCAGTTCGTGCACAACATATGTACTACATCTGATATTTAATCAAATCGATAAAGTTTTATTTAAATTGAGCTTTAGCAGAAGACATGGATAAAGTAACAGCTGGAATAATAGCACTGATAGTCGCGATAGTTGCTGCAGCGGTCGCAATTGCCTACTACTTCGGATTCTGGTTTCTTGTGAGGGTTGTGCTCGGAATAATATTCTTGGCATTGTCGGCGATGTTTGCGGTTTTATTCGGGATTTTAATATATGCTAAATCCAAATATTCGATTCTATCCATCATAGGATTCATACCGTCTGCCTATGCTTTTTATCAGTGCTATACTTGGAAGGAACCGATTCACATAGCATACATATCGGCTGCTTACGTCATAGCTCTTCTAATTGGTATCTGGTACATATCCGAACCCGATCTGAGCATAATAGAGAGACTGAAGAGTGCTAAATCGCTTGAGAAATCCGGAAACTACAGGGCAGCAGCTAGGAAGTACGAAAAAAAGGGAGATTTCATAAAGGCTGCAGAATGCTATATAAAGGCCGGACTTCTCGAATCCGCAGCATGGTGCTACGAAAGGGCTGAGAAGTTTGATAAATCCGCTGAGATATACGAGAGACTTGCCAGGGAGAAGGGTGAATCGTACTACTGGAAGGAGGCATACGAATTCTATAAAAAAGCGGGAAATAAGTTGAAATCGGCAGAGTGTCTCGAGAAGTATGCCGAGGAGGAACCGTGGTACTGGGAAGACGTTGCAAAGATATACGAGGAGATAAACAACAGGGAAAGAGCTGAAAATGCATGGAAAAAGGCTCTGGAGTATTACATAAAGGAGGCGGAGGAGGAAGGGGTTTTCTGGGAGGATGTCGCGAAGATATATGAAAAGCTCGGTAAAGCTGAAGAGGCAAGAGATGCTTGGATCAAATACGTCGAATACTGCAAAAAAGAAGCGGAAAAGGATCCCGCATGGTGGAAACATGTTGCGGAGGGCTATGAAAAGTTAGGAATGATTAAAGAGGCGGAAGAGGCAAGAAGGAAGTATGAAGAATTCAGAAAAAAGAAATAGAATCTAAATCATCCGCCGAGATGAACCTTTATCTTGTGCAGTAGATCGGCAGGTGATTTGATCGGGTACTCCAGTTCGCTCAGTATATCCTCGATTCTCCTGTCCTTTATTACCATTCCCCTCAATCTCTCCTCAAGCTTTTCCCTTTCTACCGGAAAATCCAATCCCTTGATTCTTGCAAGCACATGAACAGCCCAGTCGACACCAAGTACTTCCATCTCCTCTCTTCTCATTTCGACCTCTTCCGTTTCGAATCTTCCCTCTTCCTTTAACTTCTTGTAAGCCAATTTTGCTATGCCACCCGCTATATGTTCTCTTGGCCTCTCCTCAAGCTCTCCCTCAATATACCTCTTCACCTCCTCCTCATCCGCCGTTGCTATGTTTTTGGCAGTCTGCTCGGTTATACCAAGTATCTCGGCTATTTCCCTGTAGGTCTTAAAGGCCTCGTTTTTGAGTATAACTACATAGGATGCCTCCGCGAGGCTGGGAAGCCATGTAAGGTTTCTGTATTCTACAAGCTTTTTCAGACCTCCAAGCAGCTTTATACTCTCCAAAAATACTTTTTCCGCCATCCTGTCTATATCCCCACCCCTAGGTCTTGTAATTACCTCCACATCAACCACCTCTCTACTCTCTTTCCCTCCTCTTAACAAACTCGTTCAGGGGACATATTATCTCTATCGTTCCGGATTCCGTTATCTCGAAAATCCATGTCCTCGAATCATGCCCGCACATCCTGCACCCGTCTATTCTTATCGTCCTTATAACACTACCTATGGGCAGACCGTAAAGACTTACATCCCATCTCGACTCTATAAGTTTTTTATCCAGAACAATAGTCCCATCGACTATATGAGCTACTGCAAGTCCTCCTGCAGCTTCAGCGCTTTCGCTTGCCTGAGCAGATCTCTTCTGAGATACGAATATACCTGTCTGTCTGAATTTTTTTAGGAAGTTGAAGAACTGCCTTACTATCTGTCTGGCCAGAACTTCCTTATGCTCGTACAAACCAGTTATACTGTCTATTATAGTATTCGTAACCTTCTTCTCCTTAATCGCATACGCCATAGTTTCCATCAGGGCCTTTGGATTCTCTCTCAATTCATCGCTTTCCGAAGCATCTATGACGACTATGTTCTCCTCGACCTTTTTGAAATCGGCACCCAGAGCCTCAGCCTTATTCTTCAAAGCCGTATAGAGGAAATGAGCTGGGCTCTCAACAGTCACGAACAGAACTCTGTATCCGGCATTTGCCTGGGTTATCGCGAACTGCTCGGCTAGAACGCTTTTCCCCGTATCGGGCACACCCGTTATATTCAAAACTGAGAGATAGGGAATACCTCCAAGCGGTTTTTTTACGTATTTATCACCCTCCAATTCCATTTTATAAAACATCCCATCTAATTTTGTTCCCGTCGGAATTCCGAAAAGTTTAGGAGCCTTTGTCTCCAGATCCTTCAATTCGTAATACTTCGCCATGCTATAGATTTTAACATCTTAAGATTTAAATCTTACCCAGTTTTATTTTCTTTTTATATTAAGAAATAAAATTTTTAATTTTTATGCTTTGAATCCAAACTATTTGAAGAATATTCCATGCTTCTTCATAAGTCTCCTGCTTCCGCAGAAAGGACAATAAAGGTTTGGTATATGAAGTATTGCAGAATAGCTCGTTGTCCTTCTAACTATTATATCGAATTCCGCACCGCATCTGGCACAGTAAAGGTTATCTATTTTTGTCATTTACTCCACCTCCAATTAAATCATCCTTCCAGTCTTTAATTTTTTCCTCTGCGTTAACACTTAAAACATGACTCTGAAGAACACCTGACTTGCAGTTCTCAACTTCCTCCTTATCGCTGCCATTTCGTACGTGTACAGGACAAGGTTGTTGTTCATGATTCTGTCGTATCCGAATGCCCTCTTTATGAATTCTATGTGCATTCTGTCCCTCACGTATATTACGGTCTTTCCCTCTATGCTACACATCTCGAAAACTATGGGTATTTTAAACCTGTTCCAGTCCGATTTGTCCACGTATTTCGCTATGAACTCCAGCTCCTTTTTTTCAATCAGGTATTCATTTCCATCTCTTGCCTTTATCGTCGGAAATTCTTCCTTAAGCATTTCGGCCAGTGTTCTGCTTTTTTCAGCGAGATGCTTGTTTATAGCTTCTATCATCCTTGCTATTGCCCTTTCGGATGCATCCATCATTCTATCACCCTCAATCTTATTTTACCCGATTTCAAATCCAACTCTTTCGAAAGATTACCGTTTCTTATACTTAGCTCCAGAGTCCCGAAACTTCCTATCAGCGCTAGAGGCTGACCGACTTCAACATCAGCGTATTTTTCTACCAATGGAAATTCTACATCCTTTAAATAAAAGCGTTTTGCCCTTACGTCCTCTGCTTTAAGATTCGTTATAGCATTTCCAAATCTGTCCACGAATATTATCCTGCATTCTATCAAATCACCCCTGATTTTGTAGTCGAATAATTCCAGCTCATTTATCTTACCTTCGTAAGGTTCCGCTACTTCACATAACCTGTTAATGGATGCGTACGCTGAAGCGGGGGCGAACACATCCCTTCCGTGAAACGTGGATGAAAGGACTCCCGTTATCCTTGAAGTTTTATCCTTATCTATCACCCAAATCCTTTTTATTCCGCTCTCAATGGCGGAGGGATACAGTATACCGTTATCGGGTCCTATAAATATGTGGTTGCCAGTCTCGATAGCTATTGCCTTCCTCTCACCTCCCACCTCGGGATCAACTACGGCGACGTGAACCGCTTTCGGAAAAAATCTGTAGGCGTTATAAAGAAGAAAAGCTCCCTGGTAAACGTTCTGTGGTTCTATTGAATGTGTTATGTCAACTATGCAAGCCTCCGGATTTATACTTAATATCACTCCCTTCATAACCCCCGGATAGTAATCTCCGAAGTCCGTTGTAAGTGTTATAATCATATACCTCAGTAATCTTAAAATAGCCTTAAATTTAACCATGGCAGAGGAGGATGACGTGTGAAGATAACGGTAATTTTACCCGCATATAACGAGGCTAACAGGATAGAAAAGGCTGTTAAAGAGGTAAAGAATTGGATGGACAGGTTGGGGTATGATTATGAGATAATAATAGCTGAAGATGGATCTACCGATGGAACTGATAGGATAGCGAGAAGTTTAGCCGAAAAAGACGAGAGGGTTATACATCTCCACAGCGATGTGAGGCTTGGAAGGGGTAAGGCACTTGCAAATGCCATTAAAAAATCAAGGGGGGATGTTGTAGCATATCTGGATGTGGATCTCTCCACAGATATGTCACATTTAAAAGAACTAATAGATTCAATAGTTGTGCAAGGATACGACATATCCATAGGCTCGAGACTTATGAAGGAAAGCGATGTTGAGAGATCTTTTAAAAGGGATTTCTTGTCAAGGGTTTACAACTTTCTCGTTAGATCTATGCTGGGTTCGAAGATAAGGGATCATCAGTGCGGATTTAAGGCGTTTAAAAGGGAATCAATTCTTAAGATAATAGATCAGGTCAAGGACAACCACTGGTTCTGGGATACAGAGGTCCTCGTCCTGGCCCAGAGGATGGGGTATAGGATAAGAGAAATCCCCGTTAGGTGGAGGCAGAGCGAGGAAACAAAGGTAAGGTTTCTGAAGGATTCGCTCTACATGTTTTCCCAGATATTAAGAATGTGGATGGAGAGCAGGAGATCTAGAAAATTCTTTGCGATATCGCTCATAATCTCCGTATCAATTCTCATAGCACTTGCCTATTTTTCTGGATTTAACATCGAAGTCCTATCCAGGATAAGTCCAAAATCCGTACTGCTGGCATCAATTGTGTACATAGTATCTTTTTTTGTAAGAGGTTACAGATTCGGCTACATATTACTAAAGCTAGGATTCAAATGTCCGGTAATATTTTCGACGGAAGGTATAGCGATAGGTCAGATGATAAACGTTGTTACTCCAGCAAAACTTGGAGATCTCGTTAGAACATATGTATTTAAACTTAAAGAGGTCCCAATTTCAAGCTGTATAAGCGGTCTAGCTGTTGAAAGGCTTTTCGATCTTTTTACCGTAATACTCTTTTCCTTTTTATCAATAACAGTTCTTGGAAGTTTTAAATACGTTAGAATGCCAATATACGCAACTCTGGCTCTTTTATCGATAGTTTCTCTCGTATTCGTATTTTCGAGAATGGAGAACTTGATAGGGAAGATGTCAAAGGACGTTAACATAGCATTGAGGAGCGGTTACTTTGTTTTAAGCTTGATTTCAATAACTAACTGGCTGATAGATGTCCTAACATGCTACTTGATCGCCATTGCTTTTAACGTTAGCTTCTGGATAATAATGCTTGCAGTCGCCATATCGAATATCGTTAAGGCAATACCGGTAACGCCTGGAGGTATAGGTGCGTACGAAATTACCATGACGGGGATACTGGCTGCTTTCGGTTTAAACATGGGTGAGGCGTTTACCGTGTCACTTGTAGATCACACTCTAAAGAATGTGTTGACAGTATTGATGGGTTACATATCCATAGCACATCTGAACATTAAGATAAGGGAGATAGCATAATCCGCGGTCAGATCATTTGCGAATATTCGATCTTTTAGAGTTGAGACAAAAACGATTTCTCTTCAACTTCAAAATTCAAATGCATACACGAGGATAGCTTTTATTTAGCAAATGATTACAGTTCATTCTCTAACATTCATTCTTACAGCTCCGATAACTTTCTTGCGGACGCTGCTACCGCTTCCATTATACCGAATTCGACGTTATGCCTGAACAACTCGTAAAGACCCTCAATAGTTGTTCCTGCAGGAGTCGTTACTTTTTCTATGATTTCATCTGGCTCGTAAAATTTTAACAGTTCGGAAGATCCGTCGAAAACGTTTAAAGCTATTTTCTTTGATAGTTCAAAATTGAATCCGAGCTTCAATCCCGAATAAACGAAGGCTTCGTAAAGCTTTGCAATAAACGCTATTGAGCTTGAGAAAGCCGTGAGCATGTCGACCTCCCTTTCGCTGCATTTTACTACATCTCCGAAGCTCGACAAAACCCTTTCGACAACAGTCTCATCGTTTTCGCGCAGTTCGGAATAGTAAAGAGTAATACCCTTTTCGAATTCTGCAGACATCGTCGTCATAGCCTTAACGGGTTTCTCCGTAAAGAACTTTAGGTCCTTAAACCTCAAACCAGCAACAAAGCTTATGACTAATTTTGAACTCATATACTTCTTAAGCTGATTTAAGACGTTCAAAACATCCCTTTTTTTCAATGTCAACATTACTATATCGGAGTTTTTAACAGCTTCTGTATTGTCCCTTAAGATCTCGCAGCCCAGATCCCTTAAAAACCTTATCTTTTCTACATTCCTCCTCGTTACGGTTACATCGTATTTCTTTGAAAGAACCTTTGCCAGAGCCGTGCCGAGATTACCGCAGCCTATTATCGCAATTCGCATACAGATCTTATCTAGTTTGTTTTTTTAATTTTATCTCTTTCAGAAGATTTAAAACGCTATCAAATGTCCATTCATCCGGCATCACAGCCTTTATCCCGAATCTTTTTAACTCGTCTCTGGTGGGAGGTCCAAGGGCAACAACTGTTTTTTCCCTTAACCCTTTAGCAACATGATCGTATAGACCCATATTTTTGGCCAGTTCAAAAAAACTCCTAACGATCATCCTGCTCGAGAAAACTATCGCATCGAAATTTAGATCCCTTATCAAATCCATCTGATCCTTACCCCATTCGAATTCTATTCTGTAAATTACGAACTCCTTTGCATTCGGGATGTTTAGGAGTATTCTATCACCCCTATCGCTTCTGAGCAGTGCTACTTTGGACCCCTCTAGCTCATCCCTGAACTCCTCGAAGAGAGTCTTGGAATCAAACCTTGATGGCACCTTCGGTTGCATTCCATGAGATATCAAGAGTTCGGCTGTTTTTCTTCCAATTGCAATTATATTCCTGTGTTTCAATCCCCTTTCTATAAATATCTCAGCAGCCGTTTTGCTGGTAATTACTACCGCATCGAATTCATCCACATCCAGATCGAAATCAGTTTTCACGATTCTTATGAAAGGTATTGCTATTACATCAAATCCTTCCTTTTCGAACTTTTCAACTGTTTCTCTGATCCTCTCCCTCGGTCTCAGTATTGCTACCCTCATGCCAATCACATGTGCTTTGGCATATATGATCGTACGGTTAAAAGATTTTAATAAATTAATCGATAGGCTTTTTATCAGCTTAGAAGTCTCCATGCTATGAAGATAACATTCATAGGCGTAGGAACGGCTGTTATGGGTGTCCAGAGCTGCATTCTTGTAGAGGGAGAAGAAACGAGGATAGTTGTGGACGTCGGGGCCGGATCCTCCGTTAGACTGAACTACAGGGATCTTGATGCCATACTGATAACCCACAACCATTTGGATCACATAGGAGATATCCTACCAATTTTAAAGGCCAGATGGCTTTCAGGCTGCGACTACATAGATATATACGGTGTGAGGGGAACGAGATCTTTCATGGAATCTTTAATCGAAGCCTATGCTTATCTGAGAAATAAGCTGAAATTCAAGATACACGAGGGGCTCAGTGAGTTCAGAATAGGTGAGTTCAGGATAGATGTAATTCCGACATATCATTCCATCGAAAGCCAGGCTTATCTGATAAGCGATGGAGAGAAGAGTGTTCTTATAAGTGGAGATACAAGGGCTTTTAAGGAGTTGATGGAGATCGAATGCGATGTACTAATACATGAGATGTCTCTTCCCTTCGGATACTCGTCAACGGATCACACAACTCCAGAGAACTTTGCAGAGAACTTAAAATTCTGTAACGCTAAAACGGTATACCTGACACACATATACCCGCAGACTCTCGAGGTTCTGGACGATATAATGAGGTATCTGAGGGGGGTAAGGAGGGACATAGAATTTAAAGTTGCGAGGGAAATGGAGTCTTTTAATATTTAAATAATGGATGGTCAAGTGATACCTATGAGAATTCTACTCTTCACAGGAAAGGGAGGAGTTGGAAAGACTACTATAGCATCTGCAACAGCTGTTAAGAGTGCACAGCTAGGATATAAGACACTTGTGATATCTACAGATCCCGCTCACAGTCTTTCTGATTTATTTCAAAGGGATATAAATCCGTATCCGACGAAGATCCGCGATAATCTGTACGCTGTAGAAGTTGATGTGGAATACGAGCTGGAAAGACATTGGAACACCGTTAAAGATTATCTAACACTGTTTTTTAAGTCTCAGGGCATAGACGATATAATCGCCGAGGAACTGGCGATATTTCCTGGATTCGATCAGTTTGCAAGCCTTCTAAATCTCCTGAAGTATTACGAGGAGGGGAGGTTTGATGTGATAATCCTCGATTGCGCGCCAACTGGTGAAACTCTGAGACTTCTAAGCGTTCCAGAGGTTGCTAAGTGGTACATGAACAGATTTTTCGGTATAGAGAAGAAACTCCTGAAGATAGTCAAGCCGATCGCAGAACCGATCATAAACATACCGCTGCCGTCCGAGAACATACTCGACAGGATTCAGGACATATACATGAGGATGACAAAACTAAAGGAAATACTTGAGAGCAGAGATACGAGCGTTAGAATCGTCATGAATCCGGAAAAAATGGTTATAAGGGAATCGGAAAGAGCTTTTACATATCTAAACCTCTTCGGTTACAGAGTTGACTGCGTAATAGTGAACAAGATATTTCCGAAAGAGGCAGGAGGTTACTTCAGGGAATGGTTCAGACTTCAGGAGATGTACATGGATGAAATAAGGGAGAGATTTCCAATTCCCATATTCAAGGTGGAATTCAAATCATCTGAAATAGCCGGAGAAGATCTTCCAGATCTTGCCGATGAGATATATGAAGGTGAGGATCCGACAAAGATATTCTATCTAGACAAGCCGATCGAGGTTAGGAAGGACGATGAAAGGTTTGTACTCAGCATAAAGGTTCCTTTTATTTCAAAAAGGGATTTAAAGCTTCTTAAGAGGGGAGAGGAGTTGATAATAGTTGCCAAGAGCTGGAAAAGAGTTGTTTTCCTGCCGCAGTCTCTTGCGCTGAGGGACGTGATAAGTGCGGAATTCAGGGACGGAAAGCTGAATATAATATTCAGCTGATAGGATGTGATTTTATGATAAGCATAACGAAAATGGTAAGAGGTAAGGCAACGGTTTCGGAGGTTCTCACGTATAAAGGAGACAGAAGCTACATACCCAGAGAGCTCGTAAAGAGGGCAAGGGAAATTAGACCAATCGTCGTCTGGAATTTAACGGGGAAATGTAATCTCAAATGCCTGCACTGTTACGCTTCCATAGAAAGGTATGAAGACGAACTGGATACGAACGAGATTAAGAGGGTTATAGATGATCTATCAGATGTCGGTGTTCCGTTGATAATACTTAGCGGAGGAGAACCCATTCTCAGGAAGGATTTATTTGAAATAGCCGAGTACGCAAGCATGCGAAATATAAAGGTAGCTCTGTCGACAAACGGCACTTTGATAAATGAAGATGTTGCCGAAAAAATTAGAGATTCTGGATTTTCATACGTCGGTGTTAGTATAGACGGGTCAGAGCATACCCACGACAGATTCAGGGGTGTAAAGGGGTCTTTTAGAAGAGCTGTTAGCGGTTTAATAAATGCGAAAGAAGCGGGGGTCATGACAGGGATAAGGTTTACTGTGACCAGATTCAATCTGAATGATGTATCATACGTGCTAGATTTGGCTGTAGAAAATGAGATTCCAAGATTTTGTCTCTATCACCTCGTGCCGTCGGGAAGGGCTGAATTTGGATACGATATAAATCCGGAAGAAAGGAGGAGGGTTGTAGATTTTCTATTTGAAAGATCTCTCGAAGACGACGAATGCGAGATATTGACGGTTGATAATCCGTGCGATGGTATTTATATCTGTCTTAAGCTGAGAGAATTTAACGAGAAGCTTGCACAAAGGGCATTTGAATTCTTAAAATTCAGAGGGGGTGATAAAAGCGGTTTTCAGCTTGCCAACATAGACATGTTTGGATACGTTCATCCCAATCAGTTCTGGTGGGATTACACATGTGGAAACGTCAGATACGAGAGTTTCGGTGACATATGGCTTAAGCCTAGAGACGAACTTCTGATCAAGCTCAGAAACAAGGGCAGGTATCTTAGGGGGAGGTGCGGGAGATGCGCATACAGAGACGTCTGCGGGGGTTTTAGGCTAAGGGCTTTGAGGTACGGGGATCTGTGGGGATTCGATCCAAGCTGTTATCTGAGAGATGATGAGATATCCAAAAACGTGTTTATATGAGAAATCCGTTTTTAATCTTTCGGTCATTCCGGGAAATGTTACTAAATTTGATACGATCACGGACATCATCTAGTTTTTAAGCAGTTATAGCTTTTGGATACATACTTTTATTTAAACCAATTGTGAAATTTAATTCCACTTCAGCGACCGGGTGAAAGCTTTAAATATCAAATGTGATACAATAATACTTGGAGCGGGGTGGGGTAGTCAGGTAATCCCGGCGGGCTCATAACCCGCAGATCCCAGGTTCAAATCCTGGCCCCGCTATCTATTGTATATTTCTATAAAATATGCAAATAAAACTAGGAAGAAAGATTAAAAAAATTATAAATTACAATTAACCAAAGAATTCCAAGCAGTTCTTAAGTTTCTCAGCCTTTCGGGATATTGTGAATCCTATTATTCTTGCAAATTTTATGACTGCTTCTCTTCTGTATATATCGATAGAGTATAAATTTTGCTTGTAGCTGTAGTATTTATTCCTTATTTTAACAATTTTACCCTCTCTTGCTTGAACGTATATTTTTGAATGTATGTTTAGCAATGCAAGTAATTCTTGAACAAAGTAGAGTAATTCTAAATCATAATTACAAGCTCTAACTGACAATTTTTTTCTCTTTCTGTCCCAACTTACACTACCTTCACTATCAAAAAATCCTCTTAAAAATTCTTTAGAAAATTCTCTCGCAATTTCGAACAGCTTCTCCTTTGGCTGTTTTAGGAACATATAGAGACTTTTACTGCAAACTTCGACGCACCATCTATCTGTTCTGGTTTTATCCCTCTCAAGCCTTAGCGAAGGATTCAATCCTAAAGCTTCCAAACATCTTTTAAACTCTTCAGCAAACTCTTTATCTATAACCTTAAGTCTAATTCTGTATTTATACGATCTGCCAGACCTTCCGAAGCTTATGCTTCCATCACCGAACATTACTCCAATAATATACGAAAGTTCTGGAGAAGGTTCGAGTTTTACGTACTTCATTCTGTTAAAAGGATTATGCAAACCTTTATACCATCTTATAACAGTAGCTTTTGATATTTTTATACCTTTAGATTTCAGCTTTTTAACTATACCCGAATAACTTAAATTACGGCTTCTAAGCTCTCTGATTTCATTCATAACCTTTAATATCTCATCCTGTGAAAGTTGCATCCTAATGTATTATCAATTAATTATATAAAAACTTTTTGCTTAAGTTTAATGTAGATGTCTTGAATTTGCGAGAATAGCTATTGGAATCTTGATTTTCTATGCTCCAAACCTCTGTCATTATATACTAAGCTCATATAAGGTAGAAAAGACATATTAATTTAAACTAAATTATGACATACGCTTTAAAAAGTGTTGTAGACTTTTTTGATAACAATTCACAAATACACGTTTTTCAAACTCTAACTTTAATCCTTTAATGCCGTTATCAGCTTAACATTCGTCACACCTCTTATCGCCATCGCCCTGTCCACGAGTTTTCTAATTTTACTCATATCACCCTTTACGAGTATCATTTCCAGGCAGTAATCCTTACTCAGATGTATGTGAAGTGTTGTCGTTATCACGTCAAGAAACTCATGCTGAAGATCTATTATCGCATCGCTCACACCTTTAACCGTGTGGTTGTAAACCATGTATATTACGCCGACTATCTCCCCCTCCTCCTTCTCAAGCCACTTGTACTCCATTATGTAGTTCCTTATAGCGTCTCTTATGGCCTCACTTCTCGATGAATATCCCCTCGTTTTTATTATGCTATCGAATTCATCAAGCAGATTTTTTGGCAAACTAACTCCTATTCTTGTTATGTTTTCCTCCATAACCATGCTTTAGATGAAAATTATAAAAATATTTTCTAGGCAGTTCAATGAGCCCCAACTTTTATCCAGTTTCTCCTTACCGATTGATTATCATCGTTCACAATCAAGACTGAAAAATCCATTTTATTATTAATCGAAATAAATTTGAACTATCAAAACAAATCACAAAATGCAAGGGAGCTC
>CAYYFC010000020.1:0-28143 GCA_964471215.1 uncultured archaeon
TGTGTACATATGGTGAAAATAGGTGATGAATTTTGGATTAAGCAGAGCCATTAGGAACTGTGATAAGAATGCAATTATAGCTGAGATAAAAATACATTCGCCAAAATATGGTGATTTATTAAAAAATAGAGACCCATTCGACATTTTAAGAGCTTACGAGAGAGCTGGAGCAGTTGGAATTTCATATATAACTGAATCTAAGTATTTCAAAGGTGACTTTGAACTGTTTAAAAAAATATGCAAAGAAAGTCATCTACCGGTTTTAAGAAAGGATTTCATAACGAGTAAAGGAGAAATAGAGAGAACTGCAGAAGCTGAAGGTTCCGCAGTTCTATTAATAGCAAGGATTCTAAAGAATAAAACTGCTGAATTTGTTGATTTTGCGTTGGAGCATGGATTAGATACGTTAGTTGAAGTTCATACCATTGATGATCTTAAAATAGCAATAAATACGAATTCTACAATGATAGGTATAAACAATCGTGATATATTTAAGCTTGAAATAGATGATGGAAATGTAATACTTACTCAAAGATTGGCACCTCTTATACCGGATAAATTTGTTAAAGTAAGTGAAAGCGGAATATCAAGCTTAGAGGACTTAAAAATAGCTTTAAAGTTTGCGGATGCAGTTCTCATTGGAACGGCTTTTATGAAGGCTGAAGATCCTGAAAGAGTTGTTAGAACTTTTGTGGAGGCAAAATTATGCTGAGCAAGATAGTTGAACGACAAAATCTTAGTTTTGAAGAAGCATATGAGCTATTTAACATACTTTTGAACGAAAGTGATGTAAGGATTGCAGCATATCTTGCAGCAATACAAACTAAAGGATATACAGCTGAAGAATTGGCTGGATTTGCTAAAGCTATGAGAGATAAAGCCATTAAAGTTGATTTAGGTACCGTATGTGATACATGTGGGACTGGTGGAGATGGTTTTTCAACTATAAACGTAAGTACAGCTTCAGCTCTAATCCTCTCATGCTTTAAGAGGGTTGCAAAGCATGGTAACGTTTCAATAACATCAAAAAGTGGTTCTGCGAATGTACTAGACGCTTTAGGTATTAAGATTGATTTAGAACCGGATATAGTAAAAGAAGTAATTAACAAGACAAATTTTGCTTTCTTGTTTGCTCCGTTATATCATAAAGCTCTCAAGAGAATAATGCCTGTTAGAAAGGAATTAAAGATAAAAACGATATTTAATGTTCTTGGACCATTAGCAAACCCAGCTAATCCAAAATATCAGATAGTAGGTGTAAATTCTGAAGATTTAGTAGATAAAGTAGCTGAGGCTCTAAGTCTTCTTGGAGTTAAGAGAGCAGTAGTTGTTCATGGTAGTGGTTTAGATGAAGTAAATCCAAAAGATAAAACAATAGTTGCTGAAGTCGATGATAGTGGTATAGATAGATATACGATTACTCCAAAAGATTTTGGCTTAGATATAGTTAAGATAGTACCATGTAACAGTCCAGAAGAGAGTGCAAAAAGAATAGAGGCAGTTCTGTCCGGTAGAGGTTCTAAAGAAGACAGAAACTTTATAGTGATTAATGCTGCTATGGCGCTCTACTCCACGGGATTTGAAGATTTAAAAGAGTGTAAGGAGCTAGTGGAGTCTGTTTTAGGCAGTATCGCCCTAAGAAAACTGGAGGAGATAAGAAATGCTTGTCCAAAAGCTTGATTATGTAAGTCCTCTAAAGCTTTATAATATCATAAGAGAAGAATGTGATTTACCTTTCATACTGGAATCAGCCGGAAAACACGAAAGAAAAGCCAGATATACGTATATATCTGCGGATCCACAATTTATAGTTGAAATAGATGGGAAAGGAACTAGAGTGGATGGAAAGAAAGTTTCAAATGAAACAAACCCATTTAAGGCTTTAAAGGAACTTTTTGAGATAAAGATGAACGGGGAGCGATTTATGGGTGGTTTTGTTGGGTATATTGCCTATGACGCTGTTCACAACTTTATAGATGGTACTATAGATGAACCCTCAGTTTTTGGATACTATGAAGATGTTTTTGTATATGATCATATATCAAACTCATTCTACTATCTTTCTATAGGAAACGATTCTAAAGATGCTGAAAGGTTGGTTAGGAAAGCTAAAAGAACGAAGATTGAAGATGAAGAAGGTGGGTCTGAAGTTTTAAGATGTGATGCTAACAAGGAAGAGTTCATAGATATGGTTCTAAAAGCTAAAGACTATATATTTGTTGGAGACGCTTTTCAAATAGTTCTTTCAAGGGAATATGAAATTAATACCGATCTATCACCATTTCAAATATATAGAAATCTGAGATCAATAAATCCTAGTCCTTACATGTTTCTTTTAGAATTTGGAAAAGATATAGTTGGTTCTTCTCCTGAAACGATGGCATCCGTTGAAGGAAATATAGTTAAGATAAATCCAATCGCAGGGACTGCTCCAAGAGGTAAAAATAGAAAAGAGGATGAGGAAATAGCTAAGGCGTTACTATTAGATGAAAAAGAAAGAGCAGAACATGTTATGCTTGTAGATCTGGCAAGAAACGATGTTAGAAGAGTTAGTAAGGCTGGAACTGTTAAAGTTACTATGTTCATGGAAGTTATAAAATATAGTCATGTCCAGCATATAGAAAGTGAAGTGGTTGGAATACTTGATGATAATAAAACTGCGTTTGATGCAATGGAGGCAGCATTTCCAGCTGGTACACTCACTGGGGCTCCAAAAATTAGAGCAATGGAAATAATCGATGAACTTGAAAAGTCAAAAAGAAGAGTTTACGGTGGATGTGTTGGCTATTTCTCAGTTAATGGATGGGCAGATATGGCAATAGCAATTAGAATGGCTGAGATAGATGATGTTTGTAGAGTTAGAGCTGGAGCTGGAATTGTTGCAGATTCAAATCCAGAAAAGGAGTTTTTAGAAACTGAAAGGAAGATGTCAGCTGTTATGAGTGCTTTAAGGATTGGAGGTGACTAAAATGATTTTACTTATAGATAATAGGGATTCATTTGTATGGAATCTTGCAGAATATGCATCAATATTTGATTATATCAAAGTAGTTCCAAACACTATATCGTTAGCAGAGGTTAAGAAGATTAATCCAGATGGTATAATTGTATCTCCTGGTCCTGGTTCTCCAGATAAGAGAAGAGATGTAGGTAATTGTCCAGAAATCGTGCTTGAAATGGACGTCCCCATATTAGGTGTATGCTTAGGACATCAAATAATTGGTTACGTCTTTGGTGGTAAAGTTGGAAGAGTAAAGCCTGTTCATGGAAAAGCAAGCATTGTTAGGCATGACGGAAAGACTATTTTTAAAGATGTTAAAAATCCACTCAGAGCTGGTAGATATCACTCCTTAGCCGTACTTAAGGTTCCTAAAGGCTTTGAAGTTTCGGCAATGTCAGAGGATGGTATAATTATGGGAATTAGACATAAAAAGAGACCTATAGAGGGTGTTCAGTTTCATCCCGAAAGTGTTTTAACAGAATTTGAGAGTGGTGATGGTTTAAAAATTGTAAAGAACTTTGTCGATATGTGTAAAGGGAGGATATAAAATGTTTATAAAAATCTGTGGAATTAAAAGCGAAGAGGAGTTAAGAATTGTTGAAAAATATGCAGATGTAACAGGAGTAGTAGTTAAGTGTGAGTCTAAACGTTGTCTTAACCTTGACAAAGCTAAAGAACTTATTAGTTTTGCAAATATTCCGGTTTTTGTAGTATCAACTCTTAATAATTTTAATGATTGGGCTGATATAATAGAAAAAACTAGTAGTAGTTTTATTCAAATTCATACAGATTCAATAAGTCCAAAGGATGTTGAAAGGATTAAATCAGAATTTGGAGTATTTGTTATGAAAGCGTTTAAAGTTCCTAAAAAAAGCAAAGATCCGGTTAAAGATGCTGAAAAACTTATTAGTAAAATTGAAAATTATGAAATAGATAGAATATTGCTTGATACTGGAAAAGGAAGTGGGATTGTACATGATCATAGAGTAAGTAAAATTATCGCAGAAGAATTTGATATCGTGCTCGCTGGAGGTTTAAATCCAGAGAATGTTGCCGATATTGTTAAATACGTTAAACCTTTCGGTGTAGATGTTTCGAGTGGAGTTGAAAGAAATGGTAGAAAAGATAGAGAACTAATTAAAAAATTTATTAACGCCTTGGAGGAATTTAGATGAAATTTGGAGAATTTGGTGGACAATTTGTTCCAGAAGTCTTGATACCTCCACTTAGAGAGTTAGAAAGAGAATATAAGCGGTTAAAAAAAGATAAAGAGTTTCAGAAAGAACTTGATTACTATCTCAGAAATTATGCTGGGCGGCCTACACCACTATATTTTGCTAAGAATCTGACTAAAAAATTAGGAGGAGCGAAGATATACTTAAAGAGAGAAGATCTATTACATGGAGGAGCACATAAAATAAATAATACAGTTGGACAAGCTTTGCTTGCTAAAAAAATGGGTAAAACACGACTTATAGCAGAGACTGGGGCTGGACAACATGGTGTTGCGACAGCAATTGCTGGAGCTTTGTTAGGCCTAAAGGTTGACATATACATGGGTACTGAAGACGTTGAAAGACAAAAGATGAACGTCTTTAGGATGAAACTGCTTGGAGCGGAAGTTCATCCAGTTGAAAGTGGAAGTAAAACATTAAAAGATGCAATAAATGAAGCTTTGAGAGATTGGGTTGCAACTTTTGAATACACTCATTACTTAATTGGTTCTGTTGTAGGACCCCATCCATATCCTACAATTGTAAGAGACTTTCAATCTATTATAGGCAAGGAAACTAAGAAGCAGATACTTGAAATAGAAGGTGTTTTACCAGATGTAATAGTTGCATGTGTTGGAGGCGGAAGTAATGCTATAGGGATATTTTATCCGTTTATAAACGACAGAGTTAGACTAATTGGAGTAGAAGCTGCTGGAAAAGGTATTGAAACTGGAAAACACTCAGCATCATTAGTTGCTGGAGAAAAAGGCATTTTACATGGTATGCTTTCATATTTCTTACAGGATGAGGATGGTCAAATAGCTACAACACATAGCATAGCTCCTGGCTTGGATTATCCTGGAGTTGGACCAGAACATGCATATTTAAAGGAGATTGGAAGGGCAGAATACGTTGCCGTTACCGATGAACAAGCTTTAAGGGCTTTTATTGAGCTATCAAGAACTGAAGGTATTTTACCAGCATTAGAATCCGCTCATGCTTTAGCCTATGCTATGAAATTAGCTAAGGAGATGAGTAGAGATGAGATAATAATTGTTAATCTATCTGGTAGAGGGGATAAGGATTTAGGAATAGTAATGGAGGCGTTAACATGTTCAAATCTCCAGCTCTTATAACATTTATAACTGCTGGAGATCCTAACATAAAGGCAACTTTAAAGTTTTTGCTTGCCTTAGATGAATATGCAGATGTAATAGAGCTAGGAATACCATTCAGTGATCCTATGGCTGATGGAAGGACTATTCAAAAAGCTAATTATAGAGCTTTAAAAGCTGGAACAAAAGTTTCAGATGTCTTTAAAGTTATTAAGGAGTTTAGAGAATATTCTGATACGCCAATTGTCTTAATGACATACTATAATCCTGTTTACAGGAGGAGTATTGAGAGATTTATAAAAGAAGCGAAA
Organism: uncultured archaeon; assembly: GCA_964471215.1. Lineage (GTDB taxonomy): Archaea > Halobacteriota > Archaeoglobi > Archaeoglobales > Archaeoglobaceae > Archaeoglobus_B. The sequence continues at coordinate 5,642 of CAYYFC010000020.1, forward strand.
GATTCTGGAATAAATGGAATGATAGTTGTTGATTTACCTTTAGAAGAGGCCAATGAATATCTAAGTATCTGTGAACGATATGATATTGGAACAATATTTCTAGCAGCTCCAAATACCCCTATTGATAGGCTTAGAATGATAGATGAAGCTAGTTCAGCGTTTGTTTACTTAATCTCACTTTACGGAACTACTGGAGCAAGAGATAAGATTTCTCAGCTAGCCTTCGATCTACTTAAGAAAGCTAAAGCGGTATGCAAAAAACCTCTTGCTGTTGGATTTGGGGTATCTAAAGCTGAACACGTTAAAGAACTTATAAAGGCGGGAGCAGATGGTGTTGTTGTAGGAAGCGCTCTTGTAGAGATAATAGAAAAGTATGGGGAAAATGCTGAAGACATGCTTAAAGAAAAGGTTAGGGAGTTAAAAAGCGGTTGTAAAGTAGAATAATCTCTCCTACCATAGTTCCCATCACCCCATTAGCTGATAGAAGTTGAAAGCCAACAGTCCAAGGATGATCTTAACAGCCAGACCTCTTCTGCTCACAGCCCTTATAAACTTCAGTCCGAAGTTTTCTGCAACTGAAAAGAGGGTTTCGATCTTCTTCCTAACTCTGGAGAGGAATCCGTAGTATTCAGTTTCTTCATCGCTTTTTACCATGTTCTCCCTTTTCACAAAACTTTGCTAAGTAAGCATGGGGGGAAGGGATTAGCTTGCTGAAGAGATTATTATAGGTATTCAAAACTATTCCAAAACATTTTTATTCATACATCTTATCTTTTCTTAGAGTTTTGATCTGTCAAAACCTAATGAAACAAACAAATCCCGTTAAGATACCGTGAGGTAGTTGAGTTGGGAGTCCCCTGCAGGAACCCTCTCCCCTTAAGCAGGTAGGTGATCAGCAATTATCAAAATGCATTAGCCTTCAACAGCGCTTTTAAAAGCAGGAACTTATCCCCTTAGCTTTTCAAGCTGAATTATGCTATATTGTAGCATAGCTTTGGTTCTATAAAAGTAAATTATGCTAAAGCTTAGCATAATTCTGTAGGGATTCAGTAATCTTCATTTTTATTTACGTATGTGAATAAATATGCCTAGACAAAAGCAGAGAGATTCGCTGGAGAGACAGAAATCAACTCAGTGAGATCAAATCCCATCAAATGTTGATAAGAACTTTTCAGACATAGTTAAATTATATTATGATTATTGTGATATCAGGCTTTGATGACTTTAAAAGCTTGAATTTAAACACAGATCAGATCTAGAAATAGACTAATTGTATTACGTATGATGACTTCATTCCGCCGTGGCAAACCCTCAAAGCAGAATAAAGTTAAATTAACGTTGAGCATAGATAAAAATATTCTTGAGAGAGCTAGGCGTAAGATACCTAATCTATCGGCATTCTTTGAAATAAAAGTATTAGAGCATTTAAAGCTTAGAAATAGCAATCTGACGGACCCGGCGGGATTTGAACCCGCGACCTACGGCTTAGAAGGGCTGACTAACAGAGTGAATCTAACAGAGTATTACAGAAATAACAAGCATACATTTATTAAATGACTTTTTAATAAAATCGATCAATCAACAGCTAAGACGTATATGAGCTACTTGGATAGGCACTTAACTAAAGCTAAGATCAGCTCAGCTAAAGATATGCAAGAGCTATTAATGAACGTACAAAGCGGTAGAAATTGGTTTATCAAAGCCGTTAGGAATCTGCTTAACTTTGCCGAGGAAAGAGAAGATTTAAGCTTTGAGTATATAACTAAGCTAAGAAGAGTGCTTAAGGTTAAGCCAGCTGGAGTTAGAGAGATCTTTATAAGTGATGAAGAGCTCATAGAAGCTTACGATAAAATCAAAGACAGCTTAAAACCCTTCTTTAAGCTGTTAGTTTACTCCGGCATAAGGCTCAGCCATGCTTTCAGAATTGTTATTAGCTACGATCCTATCAACCTCAAGATCAAAGATAACATAGCCAGATATCCGATTAACTGGCTATCCAAGGGTAAGAAAAAGGGCTATTGGGCATATATGCCTAAGGAATTTGCTAAAGAGCTTGAAAGCTTAGCTGTCTATGAGAACTATCACACTTACTCAAAAGGACTGCAATACAAGAGAGTTTCAGCCGTAACGATCAGAAAATGGCATTATAATTTTTTAATCGAGCATGATATTCAAGAAAGCATAGCCGATTTTATCCAAGGTAGAGCTAGCTTAACTGTTGGCTCTACTCACTATTTGAACAAAACTAAGCAAGCTGATAGAGAATATAGCAGAATTGTTAGCGAGCTGTTAAAGGTGCTTTAGCATTATCTTTTTATCTTTTTTAGCTAAAGCTTAGCTATGGAAGTTATTGAGCTACTTAAGGAGATTAAGGAAAAGCTTGATATAATAGATAAGAGGCTAAGCAAGATAGAAGAAATGTTGGCTGAAGAAGAGCTAAGCGATGAGGAGATTAAAGAGCTTGAAGAGATAGCTAAAGCTTGTGAAGAGGGTAAAATGAAAACTTACAGCATTGAAGAAGCTAAGAGGATTTTAGGGCTATGAGAGTTGAGATATCTGAGAAGTTTCTAAAGGAGTTAAAGAAGCTTAGTAAGCAAGAGCAAGAAAGAGTAATGAAAGCTATTAAGAAGCTTGAAGATCCATTTTCTACAGATATCAGAAAGGTTAAAGCTACTAAAGATATTTATAGCGTTAGAGTAGGTAAGAGAAGAATTTTCATAAAGATTGATTTCGAGAAAAGAGTAGTCTATGTTTTAAAATTCGATTGGCGAGAAAGAGCTTATAATAGATTATAGTTATTTTATCTTTTAACTTCATCTTATCTTTCATAGCTTTATATCTCTCAGCTATATCTTTCTTTTAAGGAAGTAGCTATTATTAGCAGAGTTAATAATAACTTTCCTAGCTCTATTAGCCTAAATCTCCTTTTCTAACCATATTTTTATACTCATATTATTGGGTTCGACTTAGTTTTTGATTTGCGTAATATTTAAATACGAAAGGAACATTTGACTCTAAATACGAAAGCCCTTGAAGGGCGAGATGTGGGTTTATTCAATCAGGATATGCGGTGTCCCGTTTATCCCGAAAGTGAGAAATCCTAAATGAATGTTTATTAAACTATTGAGGAGAGAATGGTTAATTTCTGTTAGGACAATAAGCTAACCCTTAGCTCATAGCAATTTTACAATACATCTAAATAAAAATAATTAGCTTATAAGATTAATTATTTTTATTATATCAGATATTTTTATTTAGTTAAAGCTAAATTATTCATTTTCGAAAGATTTTTATTTTATCTCCATGTGGAAATAATATGCCTTGCTGAGCGGTAATAATTTTCATAGATAGAATATGCAAAGATTTACATCTCTAATATATTTAGCCTTATCTGCTCAGGCATCTTAGCTGCCTATCGGGGTAAAACATCTTTAGATGTAGGGCTCAGATGTTACCCCGAATAAGGTTGCCCTTAAAGGTTTTATACTTCAAGTGTACCAAAGCAGACATATGTCTATCAAACGTTCGCCGAACCCCGAAAAGCAATAAGGTGAATTTAACATTATACGTAGATAAAAATATAGTCGAGTTAGCTAAGCGAAAAATTAGTAATTTATTAGCCTTTTTTGAAATAAAAGTATTAGAGCATTTAAAGCTTAGAAATAGCAATCTGACGGACCCGGCGGGATTTGAACCCGCGACCTACGGCTTAGAAGGCCGTCGCTCTATCCATGCTGAGCCACGGGCCCCTTATAATCTTAGGTTAAAGGATGTTTAAAAACATTACGACGTATAAAAAACGATATATCTCATGCTCGATCAGAGATTCTATGCATCTGATAATCTGCAGTACAGAGGACCCGGCATCCCAGAATATAAAAGGTCATTTGATCGAAATGCTAAATCCCGAAATTAGAAAGTTGGGGGATTATGTTTTCTACGATGCGGGAGAGATCGGTATAGTTGAGATAAATGAAAAAATGATTTATGCTGATTATCTGGATGAAAGACTTAGAAGATTTGGACTGAGCTTTAAAGAAATTCTCTTCGCATCAAGGCACAGCAGTAAAGATAAAAGAAAGATATTCTCCGTTCACGTTTCGGGAAATGTTTCAAAGGCTGAATATGGAGGAAAACCATATTCGCTCGCAAAACCTTCACCTATAAGGATAAAGAACTACGTCATGGCGTTGAAGAAGAGGATCGATAGAAAACCGGAGTTTCAGTTCATGCTGGAAGCAACGCATCACGGCCCATCAGAAATAAGTACTCCTTCTGCATTTTACGAAATAGGGTCGACTGAAGAGGAATGGAGGGATGAGGAGGCTGGAAGGATAGTCGCGGAATCAATGATAGAGGCAATATGTGATAAGAGGAAAGATTGGAATATAGCTATCGGGATAGGTGGGACACATTACGTTCCCAGACAGACCAAAATAATACTGACAACGACTTTTACGTTCGGTCATAACTTTGCCAAGTACACGTTCAACGATTTGAAAAGGGAGATAATAGTAAAGGCTATAGAGCTCAGCAATGCGAAGTATATAGTGATAGATGAAAAATCCGTGACATCAGCTGTCAAATCTCTGATAAAAGATATTTCGAACGATTTAAACGTCGAAATTCTGAAGTCGAAGGATGTAAAGAAAAATTTCAAATTGAATTCTAAATCGTAAATATATTCTACGATTCGTTCGAAATAGTTAAAAATCTTTTAAAAAATTATTAAGCTATGATACTTAAGGCTAGGATACTGCCGCTAAAAACAGTCGGGAATCTAGTCATAATGAATCAGGCTGATGCGGATGAAATAGGTGTTTTCGAGGGTGATAGGATCAGGTTATCGTTTAAAAGACCGGTTGTAGCAACAGTTCAAATAGCGGTTGGGCTTATAGAGAGGGGAGAGATAGGTATATGTGAACATCTGGCAAGGGAATACGGTCTTTCGGACGGTGAAAAGATAAAGATAACTCCTGTGCCGAAGCCTAGATCTGTTGAATTCATAAGAAAGAAGCTAAATGGAAAGAAGTTGACAAAGGAGGAGATATACGAAATAGTGAGGGATATAGTTAACGATGCTCTAACAGAGGTCGAGCTGACGACTTTTGTTCTATCGAACTACGTTCACGGAATGGATTTCGATGAGATAGAATGGCTTACGAGGGCTATGATAGAAACGGGAGAAACTCTGACTTTTGAGGAGGGAATAGTTGTAGACAAGCACAGCATAGGCGGGGTTCCGGGTAACAAGATATCTCTGATAGTCGTACCGATAATAGCCTCTGCCGGACTCCTAATCCCGAAAACGGCATCTAGGGCTATAACATCCGCGAGCGGGACAGCCGATACGATGGAGGTTCTTGCGGATGTAAACCTGAGCATAGACGAGATAAAGGAGATAACTGAGGAGGTAGGTGGTGTAATAGCCTGGGGAGGTGCAACCAATATAGCCCCTGCAGATGATAAGATAATAAGGGTGGAGTATTCTCTGGCAATAGATCCAAGATCTCAGTTATTAGCAAGCGTCATAGCGAAGAAGGGAGCTATAGGTGCGAAAAATATAGTTATAGACATTCCGGTTGGAGAAGGGTCGAAGGTACCGGATATTGAATCGGGTAAATCGCTAGCAAATGATTTCGTTGAGCTTGGAAGGAGGTTGGGACTTAACGTCATGTGCGCTCTGACCTACGGAGGTCAGCCAGTAGGAAGAGCAGTCGGGCCTGCACTGGAGGCGTGGGAAGCGCTTAAATCTATGGAAGAAAGAAAAGGGGCAAAGAGCCTGATAGAAAAGGCTCTAGGAATAGCTGGAATTCTGCTTGAAATGAGCGGAAAGACCTTTAACGGTCGTGAATACGCAAAGGAGATATTCGAGTCTGGAAAGGCCCTTGAAAAATTCAGGCAGATAGTGGAGGCTCAGGGAGGAGATCCCAATGTAAAGTCAGACGACATACCGATTGGAGACAAGACCTATGACTTCCTTTCACCCATAGACGGTGCAGTAGCCAGCGTTTTAAACGATAGGATAGTCAAGATAGCGAGGGCGGCAGGAGCTCCTAAGGATAAGGGTGCAGGTATACTGCTATATAAAAAGGGTGGGAACCACGTTAAGAAGGGAGAGGTTTTGTTTAGGATTTATGCCGAAAAGGAATGGAAGCTTGATAAGGCGATAGAGATAGCCATAAGGGAACCTCCCGTGATAGTATCTGGGATGATACTGGAAAGGATTCCGTCTTATAGATTTGTATGAGGTGTTGTTATGGAGGTGAAGGAGGGACTTGAAGGTGTTTTTGCCTGCAGATCGAGCATAAGTAGGGTTGACATAGAGAACGGGAAGGCTGTACTCGAGTACAGGGGTTACAACATACACGATCTCGCTAAGTATTCAACGTACGAGGAGGTTGCTTATCTTCTACTGTTTGGCGAGCTACCGAAAAAAGATGAGCTTAAGGAGTTTGAAGAGGAATTAAAGGATTTAAGAGAACTTCCACCGCAGATAATAGGTCTCCTGACACATCTACCATCCTTTACACATCCAATGGTTGTTTTGAGAACGGCAATATCCTATCTGGGTTCAATGGATAAGTACATACATTATAAGGATTACGAGCACAGCATTCAGAAGGCGAAGAGTCTAATAGCAAAGATCCCAACTATCATAGCCTATTATCACAGGATAAGATCGGGTCAGAACATAGTCCATCCGAATCCTGATTTAAACCATGCAGAGAACTTTCTGTACATGCTTCACGGAAGAGAACCGAGCAAACTCGAGGCTAGATGTCTTGATCTCGATCTGATACTCCATGCAGATCACGAGCTGAACGCATCCACGTTTGCAGCCAGAATTGCCGCATCAACTTTTGCAGATATGTACGCATGTGTTGTTGCTGCAACTGGAACACTCATGGGCCCCTTGCATGGAGGTGCTGCTCAGAAGGTAATAGAGATGCTCAGAGAAATAGATTCGCCTACGAACGCTGAAAGTTACATAAGGAAGAAGCTCGAGAGGAAGGAGAGGATAATGGGATTTGGTCACAGGGTGTACAAGGGTGTTGTTGATCCCAGAACCATAGAGCTCAGAGCTCTTGCAAAAAAACTTGCGGAGGAGAAGGATTCGAAATGGTTTGAAATAGCTGAAGCGGTAGCGGAAGTAGTTTACAGGCTTAAGGGTTTGCTTCCCAACGTCGACTTCTATTCGGCATGTATATATGTAAACTTGGGGATACCGGATGATCTGTTCATACCCGTATTCGCCATGGGAAGAATTGCCGGATGGACAGCACATATAATCGAACAGTACATGAACAATAAATTGATAAGACCCAGAGCCCTCTATATCGGACAGAAGAACAGGGTATATGTTCCGATAGATGAAAGGGGAGATTGAAAATGTTCGAGGTTTCAGAGAGGTTAAGGAGTATTCCAAAGTATCTATTTGCCGAAATAGATGAATTAAAGAATAAAAAGATAAAGGAGGGTGTTAAGGTAATAGATTTTGGTGTTGGCGATCCAGATATTCCCACACCAAAGCACATAGTTGATGCAATGAAAAGAGCTGTTGAAAAGGCAGAAAACCACAGATATCCTAGTTATGAGGGCATGCTCAGATTCAGACAGGCAGTTGCAGAATTTTATCATAGGAGAAAAGGAGTAAAGCTCGACGCGGAGAGAGAGGTAATAGGGTTGATAGGTTCAAAGGAGGGGATTGCACATCTACCGCTTGCCTTCGTTAACAGGGGCGATTACACGCTTGTACCAGATCCTGCCTATCCAGTTTACTACGCATCGACGATACTCGCAGATGGAATACCTTACAGGTTCCCGCTTAAAAAGGAAAACGATTTCCTGCCCGATTTTAACGAAATTCCATCAGATATTGCAAAAAAGGCAAAAATATTGTTTTTAAATTATCCGAACAATCCAACAACAGCTGTAGCTGATAAGGAATTCATAAAACAGGCTGTAGATTTCTGTATAGATAATAAAATAATATTAGCTCATGATTTTGCTTACAGTGAAATAACATTTGACGGTTATAAGGCGTGCAGTTTTTTAAAAGTTGACGAATCATTTGAAGTTACAATAGAGTTCAACTCACTTTCAAAGACGTATAATATGACTGGATGGAGAATAGGATTTGCCGTTGGAAATCCGGAGATTTTGAAGGGTCTGTTAAGGGTGAAAACGAATATAGACAGCGGAATATTTCAGGCAATCCAGGAAGCGGCCATAACTGCCCTCACATCCGACGATAGAGTTATAGAGGAGAACTGCAGGATGTATAAAGAAAGGAGAGATCTTCTCGTTGAGGGATTGAGGGAAATAGGTTTGAATGTTAAAAAGCCCAGGGCTACTTTTTACGTATGGTGCGAAGTTCCAGAAGGTTACACAAGTGTTGGATTTACGAAGAAGCTTTTGGATGATGCGGGAATTCTCGTGACACCTGGAGTCGGATTTGGTAAGTACGGGGAGGGTTTTGTGAGGTTTTCTTTAACGAACGACATAAAGTTGATAGAAGAGGCGGTTGAGAGGATGAGAAATCTCGAGTTCTGACTGCAAAACTTTAAAAGACATAGGATCGAAATAGCATAATGATAAACCTGTTTGAACTCGTGGAAGATATCGAATACATAAAGAAGTTTAAGGTGGGTGTAGTCGGGAGCAGGATGATAGCAGAACTGCTCTACAGAATGGGGATTGAACACATACATTACATAGGTGATTTCATAACACCGAACGACTTCCTACTCGATGTGAGCATAAGACCACTGGAAGCAAACAGCTACGACGTACCCGATGCGAGATTCTGTTCCTACATGTTCACAGAAGATTACAAGGAGTTGAAGAGACAGTTGAGGGGAGCTGATGTGATAATAGCGCACAAGCACATGGATTTGTTTTCAAGAATTGCAAGAGACTTGGGCGTTCCGTTCATGCCGAACTTCATAACGACATTCCTGCCAGATGGTATTTCTTTTATGGAGGTCGAAATACCAAAAATAGATTACGATCCAGTTTCCTATTCTATAAACTGCTCGATTCAGGCTTGTGAGGTTTTAAGGCTATTAACCGGATACGAAAAGCCGATTATAGCCCCCGAAGCATGTGTTGTGGATTTAAGGATGAAGAATTATCTGAGAATGATTAGGTTGAAATGATCAGGATAAGAACTCCGTCAAGGATTCACATAACCCTGATAGATCTGAACGGTTCAATAGGCAGGATAGATGGTGGTATAGGATTCGCTTTAAGGGAACCGTTCATAGATGTAAAGGCAAGAGGTTCCCGGGAATTAAAAATCCATGGGAAAGCCTTGAATATGGATAGATTCAGAGAAATAGCAAGTTCTCTGTCTAAAGTTTTCAAAAGATCGATAGAACTTGAGGTAATTTCAGATTACAGATCTCACGTTGGATTGGGCAGCGGTACTCAGATGAGTTTGGCAGTTGCAGAGGCTTACAACAGGATTTTCGATCTGGGTTTCAGTGTCAGAGAGCTTGCCGAGATTACGAAAAGAGGGGGCACTTCCGGAATAGGCGTTGCAGTTTTTGAGTTTGGAGGATTTATACTCGATGGAGGCCATTCAAGAAAGGAAAAACCTGAATTTTTACCTTCTTCGGCAAGTAAGGCAAAACCAGCACCTGTTTTAGTCAGGTATGATTTTCCCGATTGGAAAGTTGTTCTAGCAATTCCCAATATGAGGGGATTTTACGGAAGGAGGGAGGTTGATCTCTTCAAGAAGTTCTGTCCGATTCCCGTTGAGGAGGTGAGGGAGCTCTGTCATCTCATACTAATGAAGGTTCTACCGTCCATAGTTGAATGCGATCTGGATGAGTTCGGGAGAGCGATATACAGGATTCAGCAGATAGGGTTTAAAAGAATCGAGGTTGACATGTACGGAGATCTCATAAGAGGTGCTATAGATTTTGTTTCGGATCTAACAAAGGCTGTAGGAATGAGCTCTACCGGTCCCGCAATGTATGCTGTAACAGATTCGAATTCAAGAGACATAAAGAAATCATTTGAGGAGTACTTCAGGGATAGAGGTCTGAACTGCGATACGATGAAGACGAGGGCAAAAAACTCGGGAGCGGAAATAAAGTTTTTATAAGCGTTTAAAGACCTTTAGATATGAAGGAGGACTGGTTGAGCTTTGAACAGTTCAGAAGGGAATATCCTGAGGATAGATATGAAATAATCGAGATAGTTAGATTCGATAAGGGTGACGTGGATCTGGCACTTCAGAGGATTACGAGGATATCGTCAAAACTTGTAAAACTTGACATAGATGCCGATTTAATAACGCTTTCAAACTTCTCAAAGATCTCCCAGACGAGAATAGTCAGGTCAAAGACTAGGAGAAAGGCCACGATGACGGCAAAGTATGTGAAGACTTATCATGTACCGGATTTCCCAATTGCCCTTGTTCTGGCAGTTGATAGGGAAAAGTTTAAAGAGGAGGAGATAAGGAATATAAGGGAAATGATTAAAGGTGTTTTAAGCGATTTGAGATCCTGATCAGATGATATAGCCGAGAAAATACCCCGATATGGCGCCAAAGTTCAAAAAAGGTAAGCCTGCATGAGGTCTCTTTTTCCTTTCAGCTATTGCTATGAGTACGAGCAATCCGATGAAACTACCGATCAGAGTCGTGAGGGCCTGAAGCTTTATGAAACCTATTGAGGGGGATCTGGAGAACGTTTGAGCCGATATGAACAGTATATTCGGAATAACTGCATCCCCCACACCGAAGACTATGGGTCTATCCCTTGATGGAATTATAAAGAGCATTGGAAGATTTAGTTTGATTATGGAATCTGCTAGCTTGATCATGTGACCCGTTCTGTAAACGGAGATTATATCGTATACTGCAAGTGCTGTCAGGAGAACTATAACGGGAAAAGGTTCAAGACTTATACCGAATATCGACGTGATACCGCCTGCAAGTACTAGTGCCGAAAAATTAAGAACGAACACGTTAGGCTTTTTTATAAGAGCAAAAACGAGCAGAAATGCGATCAATACGGATAGAGATTTGAAGAAGGGTATGAAGACGTAATATGCCGCTATGAAGACGAGAAAGTACATTATAGCTTTCAAAATCCTTTCGCTCTTTTTTGCAAGAAATAGTATTAATGCCGTGAACATTACTATCGCTAAAAAGTAGTATATCGAGTTTGAGACTTCCTTGGGATTCTCAAAGACCTTAACTCCTGCAGATTCATAGCTGGGTATGCATGCAAAGGCTAGCAATGCGACGATTATGTACAGAATCGCTATTACCCATCTCATATCATACAGCCCTTATGTATATCTTTTCACCCTTTAAAATCGCATTCTTGAGAATTTTTCCTGCTTCCTTATCCTTTCTTATCTTTATGGTCCCCTTTTTACTGACTGCCGCTGTGAATAGATAGTTATTTCCTGCATAAACCTCAACTGTCTTTCCTTCTAGACCCCTTGCATGTATAAGGTAATGTTTAGTATTCTCCTCAACTTCAACCTCTCTCAAAATCTCCTCAACAAGCGGCTGTATCTCCAGTTTCATCTTCAACTCCCTCTCTATCCTCTTTATCCTCTTACCCCTTCTACCAAGAAGAAGGGGTATCTCCTCTTCAGGTACCTTTATAACTGCATTTCTATTACTCAGAACTTCTATCTCGTATCTCGAAACGTATCTCTTTACGACATCCTCTATCATACTCCTTATTTCTTCCAGATTCTCGAGTTCAATAGGCATGACAACGACCTGTTCACCGTAAGTGTATATCTCGAATTCAACCCTCTTTGATTCAAAGTCTATTACCTCTATAACTGGTCTCGCCAGATCCTCCTCTGTCATGCCATAGGGAACCTTAACCGTGAAATTCAGCTCGTAAACCTTCTTAATCTTACCGGCATCTATGAATATTACAGTGTCAACTACCTGGGGAATCATTCCGAGCTCGACTCTACCTATAAGCCTCTGAATAGCATCTATCGCTCTTGTCGCATGCGTAACTCCTATCATTCCTACTCCGGCAAGTCTCATATCCGCGAATACCTGGAAATCCGATGTTTTCCTTAACTCGTCATATATCGTATAATCCGGTCTTACAAGGAGTAATATATCTGCTGTTAGGCTCATATCACCTTCAAGAGGTGCGTATTGAGTTATCTCGTCCCTCACCATCAGATCTCTCGGACTTTCCATTGTCTTGACTATGTAGCCCTTTTCCATCAGGTAATTCGCGACGCTGGATGCAAAGGTTGACTTGCCAGCACCGGGAGGACCAGCTATAAGAATTCCCCTCTGCTTTTCAATAAATCTCCTTTTTAGTTCCTCGCTTACACCGTACTCATCCAGGGTAACCTTTGCAACAGGTCTCACAGCCGTAATCTCCATCTTGTCCGAAAAAGGTCTTTCCGCTATTGCAATCCTCACGTCTCTTAGCTGAACTATGGTAGCTCCTCTCCTCTCTATCTCTATACTACTTTCCTCATCTCTCTTCGCAACATCGAGTATCTCATGTGCTATTTCCTGTAATTCCTCGAGTGTCATCGGTTCATCTCTTATCTTTACGAGTTTCAGCTGACCAATCCTTCCCCTTTTTGCATAAGGAGGTGATCCTTCTCTCAAATGCACGCTCGCCGTATCTGGTGTGAAGAACTTCATTATCTTCGTATCCTCAGGTCTCAGAACTTCCTGCTTTAAAAATATCGATTTTATACCCTTTGCAACGGCAACATGGTACTGAACCTTATCGCACGTTACAAGTACTGCATTCTCTCTCTCCGCAATTCTCCTTATCATGTCGTCTATTTCTCCACTTTTAGCAAGCCTTATCTGATCAATGCTCGGTCTTTCACCGAGGAATAGAACGTCGAATCCCTTCTCTTCCGAAATCTCCCTTATCCTCTTCACTTCCTCGAGACCCTTAAACCCTGTTATCTTACCCCTGTTCGCCTGTGCCTCCAGTTCGGCTATGGCCGGTTCAGGGATTATTATAGTACCTTCTATCTCACCTCTCTCAATCATCTTCGATATCCTTCCATCTATAAGTGCACTTGTATCTATGACGTATTTCACATTTAAGAACTGTCTCAAGGATTACTTAATCTTTTCCGATGAGATTTATGATGTTGTTCTTTGACGACCTACCAGCACCAAAGAGCGAGGCTTTCTTAGCTATGTTTTGCAATTTTTTTATCTTTTTTAAAATCGATGATGTGCAAATGAGATGTCATTTGAACTGCCGGAAATATTAACGGTACAATTAAACATATCTTCACATTAATTATATTTAATTTATTATTTTTAAAGTTTTTATTAAGTTTGCTTGATCTTGTATTAAATGCGTGGGATTCTTCTGTCCCATCGATTTTATTAGCAGTAGATTAATTAAGAAATTTAAATCATTACATTATTATCAGTTTATTTTTACATAAAATGGTATGGAAAACTGTAAAATTCCGACAAGGGCTTTTTTAGATGTTCCCGTCTGGACAAGCCATCCCAATTTATATTTAGTATTGATAAAAAGGCTTATTATTCGATCGTAAGACCATTTATCTGGTGATACCATGCCTGAACTGGAAATCGGAGAATATTATAAATATGAAGTAAAAGAATACAGGGACGCAGTTGAGATAAGACTGTACGAGGATAAAAAAGGAAAGGAAATGGATCTGAACTGGCCAATCGCGGGTGAGGTGATAGCGAGCAGGATAAAGAGGATTAAGGGTATCGAAGAATCCTATTACTCACCGAGTCTTGGATACATAAGCATAAAGATCCCGAAGGATGTAGAAAGTATTGAGTCGGTGGCGAGGGCTATAGTGGACGTAATATGTAAGGTGATATCGAATTACAGGACCGCGAAGAACAGAATTGAAAGCGTGTTCAAGGAAAGCGGACTTAAAGGATATTAATTCTCCTTTTTCCATTTCAAGTAATTGCAGAGGGGGCAGCCAAGATCCCAAATCCTGTCCTTAATTCTTATCTTTATTTTTTTTAGCATATGCTTCTCGCAGACATCGGAGGTTATCTTTATCCTTCCGTGCTGAGGTAATGGCAGGCTGAATCTGCATTTGGGATAATTCGTACAGCCTATAAATCTCTTATCAAATCTCTTTATTATCAGAAATCCATCGCATTCCGGACATCTTCCTATGCTCTCCCTTTCAATTCTTAAGCTTTCATCCATCTCAATTCCCTCTCTAAGACTCCTCCCCAGTTCATCGACATCTATACAACTTATTACATCCTTCAAAAATCTCAGCGATTTCATGAAAACATCTCTGTCATCAAGTTTTCCCTCAGCAATCATATCCATGTCCCTTTCTAGTTCGGAAGTCATGTCGGGAAGCGTTATCTTCTCGGCATTCTTCTTCAAAGCCGATATTACTGCGAATGCCGTATTTGTCGGTCTTATCGGATTCCCGTATATGTACTTTCTATCGTACAGCTTCTTTAGTATTTCATGTCTAGTTGACTTTGTACCCAATCCAAGACTCTCCATTACCTTTATAATCCTTCCAACCGTGTATCTCTGCGGAGGCTTTGTTTTTCTCTTTTCAATCCTCTTTTCCTCAATTCTCACAATTTCTCCCACCTTAAAATCGGGGATTATGTTCTGATCAAATTCTACGTACCTGTATATCCTTCTCCAGCCGTCAAAGATCAATCTTCTTCCTTTTGCCTTAAAAACCTCATTACAGCTAAGTTCAACCCTTTTTATTTCCCATAAGGCTTTTGGTGCAATTGTGGACAGAAATCTCCTGACTATGAGTTCGTATATTATCCATTCATCCTTCTTCAAATCCTCCTTAAAAGCTACTGCGGTCGGGTATATGGGTGGATGATCCTTTGTCTCCTTTTTCCCCCTTGAAGGTGCTATATCGTATGACAGAACGAATTCAGCTTCACTTCTGAAATCGCTGTCCAGAAACATCTCCGCTATTGACTTCAAATTCAACGTCTTCGGATATACGGTGTTGTCTGTTCTGGGATAGGATATATAACCGCTCATGTAAAGATCTTCGGCTATCCTCATAGCCTTATCAGGATTCATGAATCTCGAAGCCTCTTTAAGAAATTCCGTCGTATTGAAAGGTATGGGCTTGTTTTCCTCGATTATCTTCTTTTCAAAACTCAGCACTTTTGCATACTCCCCAATACCCTCCAGAACATTCCTTGCTTTTTCTTCTTCTTCAAATCTCCTGCTCCATGCATAAATACCTTTAACCCTAATGGCTATCTCCCAGTAATTTCTGGATTTGAAGTTCCTGATCTCCTCCTCCCTCTCGACTATAATCCTCAATGTTGGGCTCTGAACCCTTCCGACGCTTAAGAAGTCCTTACCCAATCTGTTTGCAGAAATAGAAAGAAGTCTCGTTAAAACTGCACCCCAAAGAAGATCTATCTTCTGTCTTACTTCTGCAGACTTTGCAAGGTTGTAGTCAACGTTTACGGGATTTCTGAACGCATTTTTAATGTCTTCACACGTCAAAGCACTGAACCTTACCCTATCAACCCTCACGTTTGGATTAACCCTCCTTATTATGCTCAAAGCCTCCAAACCTATCAGCTCTCCCTCCCTATCGTAATCGGTTGCAATCGTTACCCTGTCGGCATCTCCTGCCAGATCAACGAGAAGCTTTGCAATGTTCTTTTCTCTAATCTTTTTGATAAATCTAGCCTTTAATAGTTCCTCTATCGGCGTTCTTCTCCAGTCGTTCAGATCGCTGGGAAAGTCTATATCCATTATGTGTCCCCTTAAACCTACCACGTATACATCGTTTGATCTCGAGAAGTAATATCTAACACCGTACTTACTGAGTGTTTTGAAATCTCTGAAGAGTATAGATGCTATTCTTTTTGCAGATTTATCCTTTTCAGAAATTATAAGCCAGCTCATTCTATCAGGACGGCATTTATAATTCCTTCCTGACTCGGCCTGTTCGTGACCTTTGCCTTTCCGACCTCTGTAAGTATTATTGCACCCTTCGTAATTATATTCCTCCTCGCGTAGTGTACGTGGGCGCTGTTTTCAATTACACTTTTTATTTCAGCCCTGACAACTCTTCCCTCTTTGGGGATGTACACATTCGCATACTTATCCTGAACGAGTTTTATCTTGTAATTACCCCCTCTTACTCTTACCTTCTTAATCTTTCTTTCTCCTATCAGCGTTTCTACCTGAGGCCTTCCCATTTCGTACTTCCTCTTCTTTCTGTGAGGTCTCAGCAACTTTCCTGTGTAACTCCTTCTGCTCCTTCCCTGCCAAATCATACTTCTGCCTAATACGACTTTCTATTTAAATACTTTTTAGTTGGAACGGAACGGGTGTAAAACACATAAACGCTAGCAGAAACACAAAAATACCCAGAATTTTTCTCTTCAGGTCTATGGGTGTTTTGTCATCGATTGGCTCTGGATGCGGATGCATTGAAAAGAAGAGAGTTACAAAGCCCCAGAATATCCATATCGAGCTGTCGACGTTGTAAGCATAACCTATGTAGAATCCTGAAAGCATGAGGAGAATCGGTATTATCCTTGAAACAACTTCCGCCTTCTTACCTATCATAGCTCTCAGTATGTGACCGCCGTCCAGCTGACCCACTGGGATCAGGTTTAGAAAAGTTATGAAGAGACCGACCCATCCGGCGAATACGACCGGATGTATAAACTCCTTCTCATATCCCATAATATTTATTATTAAATCGAATAGTATAGGTGTGCCGAGTATTATCGTTTCCTCCCTCTTAGGAGGAATGAATTCCAGCTGTAATCCTATTACGATTACTATTATAGAAGCTACTATTCCTACAATCGGCCCCGATGATCCAACATCGAATAACGCCTTTCTGTTCGGTATTGCACCTCTGTGCCTTATTACTGCACCGAGTGTCCCTATAATCGTTGGAAATGGTATGAAGTAAGGTAGTGAAGTTTTCATACCCCATTTCCTAGCTGTTAAATAATGACCCATTTCGTGAGTTCCGAGTACAAACATTACCGCAAGTGAAAAAATGAATCCTCCGATTATATCGAATCTTTCATACATCATAGCTCCCATTACCGTCGTTGTGATTATAGTGGCTATAAGAAGTACTATGTTTATCCATATCCTCTCCCTTCTCCTCTTAAGCTCGAGTATGAATTCACCGTAAACGCTCCTAAGTTCTATATCGAAATCGTTTGAAAGCCTCGCAAGAAACTTCCTTATCTCCCTAAAACTCTGTACAGGGTGAACGTAGAGCCTAACACCATCCTTTATATTCTCTATTTTATTTATAATGAAGTATTGTTCTAATTCATCTAATTTCAATCCATCCATCATCTGCATTGACAATTATGTAATCACCATTCTTTATAACATCTATCGGGTTTACATCGAGTCTGTCCATAAGGGGTATGTTGGCTATTATTGCTCCAACGGCTATTATTGGCTCAGTTTCAACGTTTATGATTGCCTTGGGTGCAGTTCCTATTTTCTTCATCCTCAAAAGCACGTATGTGCCAACCGTTGATCCCCTGCCCTTGGGAAATACGAATATCTTGTTTGCTATGCTTTCACCCCTTATATCGCTGTCACCCGCTATCACAATCCCCGTCCTCACATCAACATCTCCCAGAAATGAGAATTTGTTTTTACTCACAACGGCCTCTCCTTCGGCATATCCTCTTGATATAACCCTTCCCCTTATCTTCATCATAGAACGTCGTTTTTCAATTTAAAAAGTTTGAGCAACATTTATAATCAAACAATTAGAACTGAAAATCAATGAAGGTTATTGTAACAGATCCCATTGCAAAAGAAGCAGTCGAGTTGATGGAGAAGGAAGGATTGAAGGTCGATGTAAAAACGGATTTAGATGAAGAAGAATTAATGAGAATAATAGATAAATATGATGCTATAATAGTTAGGAGCAGGACAAAGATAACAAGGGAGATTATAGATCGAGCAAAAAACCTGAAAGTAATAGGAAGGGCGGGAGTTGGTGTCGATAATATAGATGTCGATTATGCCACCGAAAAGGGAATACTAGTCGTAAACGCTCCTGGCGGAAACACCGTATCTGCAGCTGAGCATACAATCGGGCTTTTGCTTTCACTTATAAGAAAGATCCCTCAGGCAGATAGAAGTGTTAAGGAAGGGAAGTGGGAGAGGAAGAAGTTCATGGGCGTGGAACTGAGAGGGAAGACTATAGGCATTATAGGACTTGGAAGGGTCGGTTACGAAGTTGCAAAAAGGGTAAGGGCATTTGAGATGAATGTGCTGGCTTACGATCCATATATAAGTGAAGAGAGGGCGAAATCTGTTGGAGCAAAGCTCGTAAGTCTTGAGGAATTACTCAGAAATTCCGATTTCATATCTATACACGTTCCCAAGACAAAGGAAACCGTTAACATGATATCATACGATGAATTCAGGATTATGAAGGACGGAGTTTACATAATAAACACGGCTAGAGGTGGTATAGTCAACGAAAATGCTCTTTACGAAGCCCTGAAGAGCGGAAAGGTTGCAGGTGCCGCGCTGGATGTTTTCGAAAAGGAACCGCCTGATTCTGACAACCCGCTTTTAAAACTCGATAACGTAATAGCAACACCACACATAGGTGCATCAACAAGAGAGGCCCAGATGATGGTAGGTATTGCTATCGCAAAGGAAATAATAAACTTCTTTAAGGGTCTTCCGGTAAGGAATGCCGTAAATCTGCCCAGCATTACTTCTGAGGAATACAGACATTTAATGCCATACATAGAGCTTGCTGAAAAAATGGGGAAGCTCGCATGTGCAAGACTCAACGGTGTATTTAACAGGGTGAAGATAACGTTTGGCGGTGAGATAGCAAGGAGCAATACAGAACTCATAACGAGGGCATTGCTTAAGGGTCTTTTCGAGCAGATACTTAGCGATGTAAATATAGTCTCGGCAATGCACATAGCAAAGGAAAGGGGAATAACTATAGAACAGAGCCGTATGGAGTATATAAAGCACTACAGAAGCCTTGTTGAGGTTTCGGTCGGTAACGGTAAGGAAATAAGGATAGTGGGAACGAGCTTCGGTGATGAGTACAGAATTATAAAGATAGACAAGTACAAGGTCGATTTCATTCCCAAAGGTCATTACATAATATCGTTGCACGAGGATAAGCCCGGGGTTATAGGAAGGGTCGGAACTCTCTTCGGAAAGCACAATATAAACATAGCCGGAATGATAGTTGGTAGGCATGGAAAGAGAGGAGGAATTCAGCTAATGCTTCTGCTTGTCGACGATCCGCCGACGGAGGACGTTCTGAAGAAGATGATAAAGCTTGACGGTATAATAGATGCTACGTACGTTTACCTTTAAGATATCATGATGAGTTACTACTTCTACTGCGACTGTTGCGGAGAGGAGACGAGACACGAGCTTATAAGGAGGGATAAGAATCTTTACAGATGTACGAGGTGCGGGATGGTCTCTCAGCACTTACCCGAAAGGGAGATAACCGTTAAGGCTATAATAAGTTCTGGCCCTGTATCCGAGGTCGGGAGGGTTAATTTAAAAGAATCCGATATCGTCAAGATAGGAGATGAGCTTGTCGTAGAAACTGATGAAGGTTTTAAAATCGGTGAGGTTAAGGCGATAGAACTGAAGAACAGGAAGAGAGTTGGAATTGCGAGTGCAGTAGATGTAGATACGATCTGGTTGAGGAATGTCGGTGAGGTCGAGGTGAAGTTCAGTCTGCATAAAAAGGCTGTTACGACACCGTACAAGATGACAACGTCAGGAGAGACCGAGTTCAGAATAGGGGAGACCATAAGAATAGAAAATCTGCTGTTCAGAATTACGAGGATGAAGCTCATTGACGGTAGGCTTTTGAAAAGAATTGGAGATTCTGCGAAGGCAAAGGAAATAAAGAGGGTTTATGCGATTTTTGAAAGGAAGTTGAAATGATAAGACACAGGGATTTTATAAGGGTTAAGGATTTCTACTTTTCCGTCGTTGGTTACAGGCACGATAGGTGTGTTAAATGCATTCTGAGATATGTTCCCTGCTCATCTGGAAGCAGAAGTATAAATGGAAGGAGGTACAGGAAGTTGAGACATTCAGAAGCGTTGAAATACTTCAGGGAATTCTGTAAAAACGGACTTCACTGCATTCCAAGGGATATGATAGATGAGGTTTACAGAACTGATGAAAGGTTTTTAGAGGTATGCATGAGAGATGTAGATGTAAGGAAGGTAGCTGAATTCTTTAAACTTCCAAAAATGGGAATAACAGGTTCGAGGCTGATAGGTTTAAAAGGAGAGGACTCTGATGTCGATCTAGTTCTTTACGACCGTTACTTTGACGTTGGAAGGAAGAAGATCGAAAAAGGGCTTATGAGAGGAGTTCTTGAACAACCGGATCTTGAATTCGTATACAGGAAGAGGTGCGTGAACATACCGTTCGAGGTTTTTAGGGTTCATGAGATTAGGAAGTATAACAGGGCGGTGCTTGACGGTATTTGCTTCGACATATTATACGTGAGAGATAAGATACTTGGAGGAGAAATAGAGGAAATTGGTAGGAAGATATGCAAGACTACACTGAGAGCTAGGGTTTTATACGAGAGATCGTTTGATTACCCCGCATTTTACCTCGTCGACAGAAATGTTAGGGCTGTTCTGAGCTTCACGCATACTTATTCTGGTCAGGTTTTTAGAGGGGAGATAATGGAGGCAAGGGGATTTATCGAGGAAATAGACGGCGAAAGATATCTGATAGTCGGGACGAGAAGGGAGGTTGAAGATGAATACATAGTTTCCATATCCCTTCTGGAACGTTTGAAATTATTAGAAGAATTTTTAAGTTGGAAAAAATCTTAATTAGGGAGGGATGGTGTTGTTAGGAGACACACTTATAAGGTTCATAGAAAGGGTCGAAAAACATATAGATTGTGTAAAGAGGGATTTAGATTTAAAGAGAATAGAAGAGCTCATAAACGCAATCGAAAATGCTAACAGCATATTCGTAATGGGTGTCGGGAGGAGTGGATTTATAGCCAAGGCATTTGCCATGAGATTAATGCACCTCGGCTACAGCGTTTACGTCGTGGGTGAAACCGTTACACCGAGAATAAAAAAGGAAGACCTTTTAATAGCAATTTCCGGATCTGGTGAAACTCTTTCTGTTGTCAGCATAAGCAAAAAGGCGAAGGAGGAGATAGGATCGAAATTGGTTGCGATCACGCAGAACAAGAACTCAACGCTTGCCAGAATAAGTGATATAGTCGTTGTTTTAAAGGGAAAGACGAAGGATGAGAGAAACGACGAGCTTGCAAAGCTTGCACCACTTGGAACGATGTTCGAACTTACAGCCCTCATATTCCTCGACGGTCTTGTTGCGGAGCTAATGAACCTTAAGCATTTGAGCGAGGAAGATTTGAAGGCAAGGCACGCAGTTCTTGAGTGATCTGTTTAGCCTCGCTGGATCTTTGCATGCCTTCCAACTATTGAATTGCTCAATTCTAGATTTCTTATTTCGCAGTCATCGTCTACTATGCTCCTCCAGATCCTAACGTTTCTCAACACGTTTTTATTAAATATCACGGATTCGCTGACATCCGAATTCTCGACTATGCAGTCCCTCCCTATGTACGTATAGGGTCCTATTATCGACCTCCCCCTTATCTCCGCCCCATCCTCTATTACGACCGGTGCTATTATCTTGGAAATCTTATCAACCCTGGAATTTTCGGATACGTGGTGCTCCATGTAGAACTTCAGAGCCTCAAGATAGGAGTCCTGATTTCCAACATCGTACCATATCCCGCTGAAAACGTATCCGTATACATCTGTTTTCGTGCATAGCCAGCTTATGAAATCACCCAAGTTATCGTGCTGCCTGTTCAGGGATATGTACTTCTGCAGGAGATCAACTACGTCTCTGGGGAATATGTACAAGGCAATCCCCACAAGAGTCGACTTCGGCTTCTCAGGTTTCTCGTAGAATCTCAGGACCCTTTCTCCACTTATATCGACTACCCCGTATCTCTTTGCAAGTTCGAAATCTCCAACGTCGAAAAGACCTATTACAGTTGATCTCTTCTGCCTATAGTACCTAACAAATCCGTCCAGTTCAAATGAAAATATGTTATCACCTGCAACCACGAGCATCTCATCCTTCAGAACCTTAGAAACCTCTGCAAGTGCCCTTACAGCACCGAGCTTCTCCTCCTCCTTTGTGGTTTGCTCAACTATGAGTTCAACATCCTTACCCTTAGACCATTCGATGAAATCCCTTTCAAACAACTTGTTGGTAGAAACGTAAACCCTGCCGAATTTCGACGTTTTTTCATACACGTAGTCTATTATCGTTTTCCTTCCGATGGGCAGAAGGGGTTTTGCCTTTGTCATAGTAATCGGCCAGAGTCTGGTTGCAAATCCTCCGGCCATTATGACAACTTTCATCGATTTAGGGTTTCATCAAGGAATATAAAGAGTTTAGCATATAATTCACAAAATGTCGCCAAGGGAGCTC
>CAYYFC010000021.1:0-24835 GCA_964471215.1 uncultured archaeon
TAGATTATGTTGAAGAGAATTGCAAACTTCTCCCTAAACATTTTTATTCCCTCCTTCTTATCCTTCTCCTAGAGTGTCGCTCTGACCAAACCCGATGACAAAAACCGAAGCCGATGACACCGTCGTGAGACGGGGAAGGAGCTGGTTCCCCTATGGGGAACCCTCGCCCCTTTAGAGCGGGAGGAGGTCAGTTAAATCATGAGATCTGCTTTATCTCATCGTACAACTCCTTTAATGCCTTCAGGTAATCCAATGTTCCCCTTTCTATTTCATCCATCTTGTTTTCAAGAAGCCTTGTTCTCTCCTCAGAGACGAATCTGCCGTAATTGTTTGCGAGATATCTGTAGACATCTATCCCCCTTCTCGTCGGAATAACCTTTCCGTTCTTCTCTATCACGTAATTCCTCATGAAAAGCCTGTCGACGATTGTTGCATACGTTGACGGTCTACCTATTCCCCTCTCTTTCATCAGATGTACTATATCCGACTGGCTGAAGAGAGGTGCTTTTGCAACTGTTTTTACCTCAGCCTTAACCCTTACCCTTCCAACTGGTAGCTCCTTCTTTATCCAAACAGACCATTTGTAGAGTTCAATCGCCTTTCCCTCCGCTGAAAGAATTCTCTCTTCCTCCACCTCCTTCCCGTTAAACAGTATTCTGTACCTGGCAACTCTTATCCTGTAAGGTCTGCACTGACTCGCCATAAATCGTCTAAATATGAGATCATAGAGGGCTAGATGTCTCCAGGTAATGCCCTCAACCTGTATAACCCCTTCCTGGATAAGCCTCTGCAAGGTCTCCTTTGGAACAGCCCTTGTAGGTCTTATGCACTCATGAGCTCCTTCCATAAACCATTCCCTTGCCGTGAATTCATCGCCCAGAAACTCCTTGGCCATTCTCAATCCCACATCGCTAACTCTGGTTGAATCCGTCCTGTGATACGTGCACAAACCCCATTCGAAGAGATCCTGAGCAAGTTTCATCGTATCCTTTGCCGATATCTTCAGTATTGTATTCGCATCTCTTAACATCGTATCAGTCGTATAAGGTGGGAGAGGCGTTCTCTCCTCCTCTCTCTCCTCTATAAGCTTTATTTCCAGTTCTAAATCTCTTTTATCTGTCTCAAGAACTAGATCTAAATCTCTTATTATTGCTATCCTTTTTTTCTCCTTGTGCTCCTTATACCTATCGACGACCCATCCCAAAACGGGTGTTTGAGCCCTTCCAGCTGAAAGATTTCTGTCCCCAAATACGTTCCAGAGTTTCTGACTGAGAACAAATCCTATCCATCTGTCCTCAATTCTCCTTACTATCTGTGCCTTTACGAGGTTTTCGTCAATATCCCTAAGGTTCTTTAAGGAGTTCATAACAGCTCTTCTCGTTACCTCATGGAATTCCGCCCTCTTTACAATTCCGCATCCTGCCAGAAGATTTTTTAAATCCCATGCTATCTTTTCACCCTCCGCATCGGGATCTGTTCCTATTATTATCCTCTCAGCATCGTGTGCGAGCTTTCTTAGAGCGTTTATCCTCTTTTTCGAATCATCTATATTTCTGCTACCGCATTTCGGACAATCCTCCCTTTCCTCCGTGAACTGGTAATTGCAGTCCCTGCATCGCTTAATGGATGCGTAAACCGGGACGAATTTTCCATCCGTCAGGACGCCGTGAAATCCCCTGTCGGTTATCAAATCCGTTACGTGACCTATGCACGCCGTAACTATTAGTATGCTTTCCGGCGTGGGAACCTCATAGGCTATTAGCTCAACCCCCTCCTCGTTCGAAAACACCTTGATGCTGGGCTGACCGAAAAACCTCGAAATCTGCTTGGCCTTCGTTGGACTTTCAACTATGAACAATGTCGGTCTTATCACGTCGAATTCAGTTCTTTTCCTGAATCTCTCCCTGGTCTCATCTATCTCCTTAATTAGGCTCTCAAAGTCAACATCTCCGAATTCCTTGAATTCTATATCGTAGTACTTCGCCCTCTCAACAAACGCATTCAGAATCTCCTTATCCCTTTCGAACAGGAAACTAGCACCCTTTGTAATACCGCCTGCAAAAAGCCTAGATGTCCTTCCAGATCCCTGAATGTATGTCCTCACATCCGGAAATATTATCTCTCCCTTTCTTACGACTATATCCCTTTCCTCAACCTCTCCCTTCCCCAACAATCTCTTAAGGATATTCTTTAAATCTTCAAGATCCCTTTTCCTCTTATCTATTACCGACAGATACGGTATGTACTTCTTTATCTCCTCGCTCGTCCTGAATATCAGGACAAGCGTTTTTATTATTCCCACACTGGCACTGTCTATATCCTCTATCTTCACTCTGAAGACAGGTGCACCGAAGAACACCGCAAATCTTATTCTTTCGGGCAAATCCAGTCCTCTTACCAGAGTTCCGTAGTAATAGGCAGTTCCGACAAGATAATCTATCTCCCCTTTTTCAAACAATTCGTAATCGCTCTTCTTTCCTGCCGTGACAATTCCTATTTTAAACCCCCTGCTCTTAAGTATTTCATGGAGTCTTTCGGCCTCCTCACTCGATCTCGCATATATTATTCCCCCAGTACCCATTTTATTCAGAACTTCACAGAGCAGATCTATATCCTCGGAATTTATCGCCACATCTTCTATATTTCTGACTGCATGCGTTGATGTTCCAACGTCGAAGTTCAAAAGCTCTCTAAACAGATTAACCTTCTGACCCCTTTTTGCGGTTGCGGTGGAAACCATCAGAGTACCTTTAGCACTCCCATGCCATTTACCATCCTTATAATAAAATCCCAGGAGCATTAGTATCCTGTCAACGTTCTTCGAAGCCTTTAATACAGAATCGACGTCGTCCACGAATATGAAGTCGAATACGAAGCCCTTAAGTGTGTTGAAGTGTTTCGATAGGAATTGAGATGTAGTCACGAGTATGTCGAATCCCTTATTACTCAGTATGTCGAAAAATTTGTCCCTTTCATCCTTTTTCAAACCGCCGTAAAAATATGCAACTCTAACGCTTCCAGATCCGTCGTTAACACCTATATCCACTTTTATCTTATTGCAGTACCTCACGAGATTGTCAACAACCTGTTTTACGAGCAGAGTGGTCGGTAAAATTATGTAGCTTCTCTTTTTAAACTTTAAAGCGAGAAATAAGGCTAATACAGAACCGAAAGATGTTTTACCAATTCCGGTAGGAGCTACTGCCGCGAAACTCTCACCCCTCAAAATCCTCTTAGCCCAGAATCTCTGAATCGATCTCGGCTCACCTATTATTTCTTTAAAGAATTTTAAAAACTCCCTAACAATCGCATCCTCTTTAAACTCACACATCGCTTTTCTTTTATTTTTACAAACACCTTCCAATATCTCATTTGTCGTTATATCTCCGTTACAAACAGAACAAAGATTTGAGTATATAGCCTGAATCATACGAGTTAAGTATTATAAAAAAGTTAAAAACCTTTTTGTATAAGTTTTAGAGGGATATGACGACATTGATAATCCATCATTGGGACGCCGATGGAGTTTGTTCAGCAGCCCTGATAGCCTCTCTCCTCGAATACCTCGGCGAAGACTGGCAGAACGCGATACCCAGAATAGGATTTTTCAAATTTGATAAGGTCATTTTTAAAAAAATCGAGAAGGTCGATGACGTGTTTGTTGTCGATTTAAACGTTCCTGATGAGATCAAAAAGATAGATAAAAAGGTTACGTTCATAGATCACCACATTCAGGATAGAATTGATAAGGAAAACGTCGAATACATAAACCCGATCGTTGAGGGAAAAAGCGAAAAGGATTATCCTTCGACGACATGGATAATATCCGATCATTTCTCAATCTGGAATTACTTATCCGTCATCGGTGTTTTGGGTGACGTCGGAACGATTGCGTTTGAATGGAAAATTGGGAAGAAAATGGTTGAACTGCTAAGAGATGCCGGACTTAGCAAGAGAGATGCCTTAAAGCTTACATCGCTCATAGACTCAAACTATATAGCAATGGACAAGAAATGCGTTGAAGAAAGCGTGAAGGCCTTGCTTGAATCAAATCCGATAGATTTGCTCGAAAACGAATTATGGTTGAAGAACAAGAGCATAGTTGAGAAGGAGATTTGGAAGATATTAAGCAACATCGAAAGCCTAAAGGACATCGCTATATTAAAGTTTAAGAGCGATATGAACGTTATATCCAAGGCATCCAGAAGGGTTGTCGGTGCTATGGGATACAAGACGGTAATAGCAATAAATAAGGATTTCTACGGTTATTCGCAGGTTTACCTTAGAACGAAGTCCGAAGAGATAGATATACCGATAATCATAAGAGAGCTGAGAAACAGGGGATTTAACGCGGGTGGAAAAAGGGATGTTCTAGGTGTAATGTGTCAGAAGAGAGATCTTGATAACGTCTTAAGCGTAATCATGTCCATGCTAAATATCGGTTGATGAGGATTTTTTGCTTCAATTACCTCCACCTATCTTTAACTTCAGGTGAGAGCATTTAAAGTCAGGTAAATGATTTGAGTTTTTCATCCCGTTTCCAACGGAATTGCGCCGGTAAATAAGAAAGGAAATCCTTAGAATTTTTACCTTATGCCTTCTGAACATAGAATCGTACTGGTAAGCGGAGAAAAAACGTTTTGATCGGAGATTTACTGTAGAATCCCTCGAACATCATTTAAAATTCTATAGCACCTAAAATGTATAAAGATTTAAATATTATGATGCTATATATCGTTAACATGAAGGAGGAGATCAGCAAGGTTCTAGATGAGATAATAGAGGCACAGAAAGAGATAGGGAAGGGTGAGCTGAAAAATCTATTAAAAGCTTTTGGAGTTCTCCTTACAGGTGATACCGTAATAGCTTATTTCCTTGGAGCACTCAGAGGCATAAGCTACGAAAAAGGTATAAAAGACTGGAACGAATTCAAGAATTTGGCGAATGAAGTGAAGAACGTTATACTCGACAGTGTACTATACTACAGATGATTCATATTTATATAAACTTGATTCTGGGGTTCGGCGAACGTTTGATAGAGATACGTCTGCTTTGGTACACTTGAAGGATAAAACCTTTAAGGGCAACCTTATTCGGGGTAACATCTGAGCCCTACATCTAAAGATGTTTTACCCCGATAGGTAGCTAAGATGCCTGAGCAGATAAGGCTAAATATATTAGAGATGTAAATCTTTGCATATTATCTATGAAAATTATTACCGCTCAGCAAGGCATGTTTAAATTTCTAATGAATGTCTCATCGAACGCATTGTGAAAGTTCATCAAAAATAACTCATTGAGCATGACTTTCTTTAATAGGTAAGAAGTGGTTATTTTTGAATAAAAAACATAATATCTTAAACTTCGTCAGGCTAACACTGAAACATAAGTTTAGAAGTTTGCATTCAAATTCAATTGCGGGAAAAACCCTAAAACTCCTGCATGTCGTGAAAATTCCTTATGCATATGTTTACTGTAACGATTAACACCCGAAGTCTAGCCTTTAGAGCCAAATCTCTTTGTCAGAGCTTTTTCAACCTCTATCACAATAAATCCGAGAGATCCTAACAGGATTACATGCAACCACCATTCGGCAGGTATACCCTCAGTTTTAAATATGAATTGAAGTGAAGGATGGTAAACTATCGCTACCAGCGTCAGCAGGCTTATTGAAACTCCAACAAGTATCCATTTATTGGAAAAAGGGTTAAAATTAAGAGCAGATTCTGTTATTGAACGTGCTGTAAAGAGGTAAAATATGTGAACGACTATTACGGTCGCAAATGCTGCAGTTTGAGCTTGAGTTATCAACTTTTCGTCTATTGGACTCAAAAAAGCCTTCATTCCGTAATGATAGTACACTATAAATCCTGCAATGGCCATTACGGATGCAATAAGCCCTATTTTTCTTAAGAACAAACTGTTAATTATTCCCTCATTGATATTGCGCGGTGGTTTCTTAAGCAATTCACTCTCTTTTGGTTCCTTGGCAAGTGTAAATGCTAGAAATATTGCATCGGCAAGATTTATCCATAGGATCTGTATCGGCTCCAGGGGTAGACATACAGTGAATAGCGGTACAAAAGGTGTTAGCAGGAGTGCGAGCAGCATTATCAAGGCCTGTCCACCGTTGGTGGGTATCGTGTACAGGATTATCTTGCGTATGTTTTCAAATACGTGCCTTCCCTCCTCAACGGCATCAACGATGCTGGCGAAGTTATCGTCGGTCAAAATAATATCGGCCGAATCCTTTGCAACGTCTGTCCCCGATATACCCATGGCTATACCTATGTCGGCCAGTTTTAAGGCAGGTGCATCGTTCACGCCATCTCCCGTCACGGCAACGACATGACCTCTCCTTCTTAACTGCTCCACGACTCTGAGCTTCTGCTTGGGGGAAACCCTGGCGTATACAGAGACGTCTTCAACTACCTCATACAGCTTGTCATCGCTCATTTCCGACATCTCATCGCCCGTAAGAACCCTGTCACGCTCATCGCAGATTCCAATTCTCCTCGCTATGGCCTTTGCAGTCTCGGCGTGATCACCAGTTACCATTACAATCCTTATACCTGCTTTTTTGCACCTATCAATAGCTTCTATTGCCTCATCCCTCGGCGGATCGATCATCCCCTGAAATCCAAGAAAGATGAGACCAAAAAGATCTTCCGCCTCAATCCTTTTCTTTTTCGCAGACACAAACTTGCATGCAAAGGCAAGCACTCTCAGAGCATCTTCCGTCATTTCATTCACGATATTAAGAAGTTCTTCGCGTCTAAGGGTTTCTTTTCTCCCGTTTATCAGCTGATACTTGCACATTTTCAGAATCTTTTCAGGAGAACCCTTCACGTATATGACATTCCAATCGTCGCCCATGTGAAGTGTTGCCATATAACCCCTTCTGGATTCAAACGGTATCTCATCTATTCTCGGATAATCCCTATTAATTCCGGCTTTTTTAGCCGATACGACCAAGGCAACTTCCGTCGGATCGCCTGCAGTTTTATATCCATCGCAATCCTCAATCAGGTCTGCATCGTTGCAAAGAATTCCCGCCCTCAATGTTTCGATCAAATCTTCAGTCATTTCCGCTTTTTTACCATCCGATACGAACTCACCTTTCGGCTCGTAACCTGTACCGGTTACATCATAAAGCCTCCCACCGCTGTATATCTTTACGACAGTCATCTGATTTTTTGTTAGCGTGCCAGTTTTATCCGTACATATAACGGTTGCGCATCCGAGCGTTTCGACAGACGGTAACTTCTTCACAAGTGCGTTTTTGCGCGCCAAGGCAGAAATACCAAGGGCAAGTGTTATCGTCAGTATCGCCGGCAAACCTTCGGGTATGGCAGCAACCGCAAGTGCAACAGATGCCATTAGGGAGTAAAGAAAGCGGTATCCGGATATCATTCCAAGTAAAAAGTTTAAGGATGCGAGTACAAACGTTGCTATGACTACAATTTTTGTAAACCTCGATATCTCCCTCATGAGTGGAGTACTCATCTTTTTTGTTTCTGAAACAATCCTTGCTATTTTACCGATCTCTGTTTTCTCTCCGGTTGAAACAACGATTCCCTTTCCTGAACCGCGTGTGACAAAAGTCCCGCAAAATGCCATGCATCTCCTATCTGCAAGGGGTACGTTTTTCTCCGTAACCCTTTTAATATCCTTTTCAACCGGTAAGGATTCACCGGTAAGTGTTGATTCGTCTATGAAAAGATTTTTTGCATAAAAAAGACGTAAGTCGGCTGGTACTCTATCGCCGCTCCCAAGCATGACGACATCTCCCGGAACCAGTTCTCGTGCCTGTAAAGAAATTCTTTTACCATTTCTTATGACTGTACAGTAATGAGGCATCATCTTCCCCAAAGATTCTATCGAATACTGAGCCCTTCCCTCCAGTATAAATCCCATAATCGCATTCGCCATTACAACACCCAATATAACAGCTGTATCTATGTACTGCCTAAAATAGGCTGTAACTATTGCTGAAACTACGAGGACGTATATCAGCGGATTATGGAACTGCAGAAGCATTCTTATCAGAGGATTTAAACCTTTGAGTCTGAGCTCGTTGTAACCGTATTTCTTAAGTCTTTTTCTCGCCTCGGTATCTGTAAGTCCTGCTGTCCCTGATTTCAGAATATCAAAAACGACATTGAACGGCAGGGTATACCACTCGACGTCTAACACGTATACCTCCTCACAGACATAACTTCTTCATCCTATTTGTCTGTTTCCATGAATTGACTGCGTTTTGAAAAAACCATTCAATCTCGATTTAGAGACTTAAAATCTGTGCATGATATGCAAAATCGTTTCAGATCTGCAAACCGGAAAATTCGTAAAAAATTTGCTGACCGGTTTTCTAACCCCTTGTTATGAGATCTGGATTTACCCTGGCTCTGACTATTTCAGGCACATCACCTGCAAATCCGATCAGATTTTCCTTAATGACCAGGACACCATCTATATACTTTCCGTTTTTATTCCAGAAATCGTTCAAAGCCTCTCTTATCTTTTGATAGTCGAAGTCCTCTTTAATTGTATTGCAGAGCGCTGTGGCAAAGGCATCTGCTATACATGCATCCCTTGCAAATATCGTTGCAGCATCTGCAAAACCGAAGCTTAACGAATGACCGATCGTACCGCTTGACGTGCAAACTGCGTAGAAGCCTTTCACCTTCACCCTAAAACTTATTACCGTTGAATAAGTAAAAACTCCTACTGTTATAGGTCTGTCTAGAAACATGGCTATATCCCCGCCGTTATCGACAACAGCAAAACTCGCACCCGCATCTACCATTCTCTCCACAGCGTGCTGAGCTATTACACCTGCCACGGACGCCATTGGTCCGACACCTGCAAGTCTTGATGCCATGCACATCCTACCTGTAATATATCCAGAACAGTCGTATGGATCCAGTGCGGTTAGGAAGAGTGGATCCTCCCTTATCTTGGCCTCAATTTCCCTCCTTGCCTCTAGTATTGCTTCTATAGCTATTTTGAAAAACCTCTCATCCTCCGCAAGTACAGTAACGGATGTCTCCTTATGTTTAAACCTAAATCTCCTATAACCCACATCTCAGATTAAAAAACGCTCAGTATTTATCTTTATCATTTCAAATAAATAATTAAAATGTAAAATACAATATTCTAAATTTAATTAAAAAATAACTATCAAAGTATTTTAAATTAATTTGATATGTTATTTATGATATATGATCATTAATTTTAATTTTTAATTTTTATTTTTAAAATATCAAATAAGTATTCCATAATTTTTGGAATATTAGGTTTCGGTATGCCAAAAAATGTGGAATTCTGTGATTCGTATATTCCAAAAATTATGGGAATATAGATGATTCTGCACACATATGTAATATTAACTGGGGAAAGTTGCCAAAGTTGTCGATCACAATGCTGAACACACCAAATCATATTCCATTTATTTTGGAATTTTAAGATTTGCACAAATTATAAATGTTTTATAACTTATAAATTTATTAAAATCTAATATTTTTTTATTAAAATCTTAGAAAGATTTAAATTATGATAAAATAGTTAATTTTATTCTTAATTAATTTAAATTTTAAATTTTAGATTAAATTTTTATTTAAATAATTTAAATCCAATATTTTAATTTGATAATAATTTTGTTTACCGACTTCTGATTCACGCGAAAAATGGGAGAGTTAAACCAGATAAATAATTTAAAAATTATAAAATAAAATTGAGGAAAAATGATTTTAGACGTATGCTTTGAATGGGTTTTGATGATCCCGAAATCCCATCCCAGATACCATTCTTTAATTCAAAGAGAAAAACTTGTGGAAGGCGTAAAAATGGGTATCACGGCTCTGCAAGGTTTAATAGCTCACGGAAGAGGAGAGATGTTCGATTACGTGCTCGGTGAAAAAACCCATGATTTTGCATTGGAAGCGGAAAGGGTTGCCGTTGCAATGATGCTGCTTGCAAGACATCCCGTAATATCCGTGAATGGAAACGTGGCTGTACTCGTCCCGGAAGAACTTGTCAGGCTATCGAAAATTTTGAATGCCCCGCTTGAAGTTAACGTGTTTCATTTCAGCAGGGAAAGGGTTAGGAGAATTGCCGAATACCTTAAGTGTTTTGGTGCTAGGGTTTTAGCGGGTTGCGATGCTGAGCTTGAGGGTTTAAATCATGGGAGGAGAATAGTCGACAGCAGGGGTATTCTAATTGCAGATGTTGTCCTCGTACCCTTAGAAGATGGAGATAGGTGTGAAGTGTTGAAAAAGCATGGAAAAAAGGTTATAGCGATCGATTTGAATCCCCTTTCAAGGACTGCGAGAACCGCTGATATAACGATAGTTGACAACGTCGTTAGAGCTATTCCAAATATGATTAAAATAGCTGAAGAGTTAAAAAACGCCAGAAGGAAAGAGCTAATCGAAATAGTATCAAGCTACGATAATGGAGAAATATTGAGAAGGGCTATAAATGCCATAAGAGATCATTTAACGGCGATGTCAGAAAGTTACTAGCGGATATTCCTATCTTTGCGATTCTGCAAAGGCATTCTGGAGGTTTATAATGAAAATTCGGCTCTAATCTTAATTAAGAAAATCAAACGATTTCCTTTACAGCAGTATTTAATCAATAACATTATTCTTAACCTGTAACTTCAACGACCTTCAGAAGCTTTGCTCCCCCTACCTCGCTTAGCTCGGCTTTCATGTACTGATCGCTTAAAGCCTTAAGTGTTTCGTTATCTCCCTGAATCATCACAGATATGAGCGATGCATTTGCCTTTTTGATATCCTTAGATAGATCCTGAACGACATCCTCACCGTCTGTAATTATAACTATTGTATTTGTGAATTCGGATAGACCACTCTCAATCAAATCCCTTAAAGCAGTTGAAAGAGCGTTTGTTATATCTGTGCCGCCGTTAGATTTAACCTTGAGAATTGCATCGACGATCTCTTCTGGCTCCTGAATTGGGGAATCTGGGTAAACCCTTGTGTCAAAAAATCTCAGGAAATACTTCCTTCTTTTAACCTTTGCCATCCTGTACAGAGCCATTGCCACACTCCTAGCCCATATAGTCTTCTCACCAACCATCGATCCGCTGTTGTGAACTACTATATCGTTTGCTATGAAGTGATTGTGATCCTTAAGTGTAATGTCGTAAGTCCTTGCGAGGCCATCTCTTCTAACATCGAGTACATGTGAGAGCTTTAACGATTTGGAAGAATGATCAAACGTAAATATAAAATCTCCTGCACGGATTTCACCTGCTCTTATCTCAAAAACCCTTCCATTCCTGTAAACTGGTATTATATGATTCCACGTTGCCCTAACATCACCAAACTCCGTTCTTATCCTTAAGATTTCCCGTTCACCGCTTTCCAAAATCCTGACGACTTTGGACCTCTTCAAAAGAGGTATGGTAATACCCCCAATCTCCTTAAACTCGACCGATAGGACGGTATCGCCTACTTCAATATCTCCTATTTCGATCTGTTCACGGTTTTCAAGCGTTACTGGAGTCTCCTCATCCAAACACTTATCTATAAGTATGTAGTAAGCCCCTTCAGCTATACTCAGCTTTTCCTTCGTCAGAAATCCCTCGCTTGTGAACTTCTTCAGAAAGAGTTCTTCGGGTAAAGCAAGTTCTCTTGGTAACGCCCTGTCGACCCTCTTCGTTAAACTGTATCCAGACAGCTCATCCCCTATGTGACCTCTCTTCTTCATTATGTGAGATGCTTTTGGGATGTAGTCGAGCAACTTCTTTGAAAATGTGACAATGTCCCTCATGAACTTGACGTAAAGCATGTGCTCGGCCAGATCTAGGGTCTTCTTAAAAGTTCCTGCCTCTTTTCCAGCCTTTTTACCTCCTATAAGTTCTCTTATCTCATTTGCGTTTTTAACTACCTGCTCTGCCTCATCACTCGCATAATCCAGAATTACTCCCAATTCTCCACCTATCATGCTCGACAAGACATCTGTTATTACTGATTTCAATGCAGGAGTTCTCAGTATCTGAGAAATGTCAACATCTCCAATAAGTTTCCCCAGAACCTTACCTATTATTGCCTTTGCCAAGGCAATACTGTAAACGAGGCTCATTTCATCGTCAAGAGTTGTAAGCATTTTTATCTTTTGATATCTCTCCTCTGACATATAATCCCGCATGAAAACCCTAACTTCTTCAAGTATTTCATCCTCGTTCCTGCTCCTTAAAAACGGGTAAAGGGTGTAGTGAAGAAAGTAGCAATCTGTCGCTATTATTTGTATATGCTCACATGCGTTGTATATCGACTGTAAATCCTTAGGAAGATAGCCTCCAATCCTCTGGGCGACAAGCGTGTATATGAAATCTCTATTTGTTATATTTATCAGGTTGTTGTCGACCATCATCCGAACAGTTCGGCTTTTTTCTTCTCGAGCAGGTCCCCAGCTCTGTGATAAACCTGCCTGAACTGTCTTATGTATGGTATTAACCTC
This sequence comes from uncultured archaeon, assembly GCA_964471215.1. Taxonomy (GTDB): domain Archaea; phylum Halobacteriota; class Archaeoglobi; order Archaeoglobales; family Archaeoglobaceae; genus Archaeoglobus_B. The sequence continues at coordinate 12,493 of CAYYFC010000021.1, forward strand.
GGATTTTCCGGCAGTTCACTTATTATCATTGTCGCCTTCTTGTACACGGTCGAAAGCATTTTCAGTTCGTCCATACCTCCCGAAATGCTCGCATTAACTGCATTCTGCAACTCGGCGGTTACAACCTGAATCTTCTGCACATGCTGGTAGAAACTGCTGAGTCCAAGCTCTAGTATTATCTGCTCAACCTTCTTCAGCTCATCCTCATCATGAACAGCCGCAAACTTTAGAGCTTCGGCCAGCGAGTCAAGACTTATCGCCTTCTCAGCGTATATTACGGAAATCGCCGATGCAGTTTTCAGAACCTTTATCTTTCTCCTATCAGAAATCTTCACACCTCTCTGCTTCAACCTAGCAAGAGCTTCTATGTACTTTCTTATTAGAGATTGATTGTGAATCGATTTTTTAAACCTATCATTGACCATTCTTTGAAGTGCCTTTATATCGTCCACACTCAATATTATCCTATCCTCAACACCTAGATCGAGTAAGGCTCCCTTTTCTATCAACTCCTCCCATGAATCTTCTGAAACACCCTTCACAAAACATCTTATCGTAAGTCTATCGTAGAACGGTGCATCCTCTATATCACTGCTTATTTCATTGCTGGCTGTATAAAGGGCAAGCATCGGGAGTTTTATGTATATCCCGTCGCTGAATATCCTCTTGTTCAGTATTATATCGAGAAGTATATTTCTTATTGCCGAAGAAGCTTTGAATATCTCGTCCAAGAAAACTATTTCCGCCTGGGGTAACTTCCCCTCTGTTCTCCTCACATACCTGCCTTCCCTCAGCGCGTTTATATCTAAAACACCCAGTATCTCATCAGGTTCCGTAAACCTTGTTAACAGATAGTAAAAATACCTTGCATCTATCATTTTGGCTAGTCTCTCTATCAGTGCAGTTTTTGCAGTCCCCACCTCGCCCACAAGTATCGTGGGTTCCCCGGATAGGAGTCCAGACAGAACTGCCGTAATCTCGGCCTCTCTTTGTACGAACTTTTCGGCTAGCTCAAACTTTAATTCTGCAAGTTTATCCTCAAGCATTCAAGATATATCTTAGGTTTGGAAATATTATCTTTATCGTCTCAGCCTTAATATATTAAACTTTAACTGGCATCAAATCGGAAGATGGTGTAATATATTGTTAGATTTTCTCTTAATTAGCACCTTAGTAAATCATCGTAAAGCTTTTTTCCATTAATTTCAATGATATCGCTTTCTAAACTATCTAACATTTTGACCATACTCTTATAATTTCTTAATCTTTGATATTGCTTAATCTTAATATAACCCTACACTATTCCCTACTAACTTATGATCTCATGGTATTATTATTTTAAGAATCTAATACACCTCAATAAAGTCTTTGACTGAGATAACCTTGTCTAAGATTTTCCTCGATTCTCCTATTGACTATAATAACGACATAATTACTTAAAATAAATAGAAAAATTCCAGAGCTGAAACATATAACATTGCATTTGTTACATGAATACTCTTTTGATAATGTGAGCGGATGGTATGTATATCTAAAATAATAATAACTTGTATTTTATGAATATCTCAAAGATTTATGATTTGATTGTAGTTATACTGTGCACAGATCGTTCCGATAGGGCGATGATATGAGCAACTGCGGTGAGGAACGGTGTCCGTGATGACTCTCTCCGCTTCAAATTCTACAAAAGTATCAGAGAGTTAAAACGGTTGCTAAATCCATGTTTAGACTTTAACCTTTTTATAATAGTATTTTAGAATATTCCTATTGGTTTATCTAATCTTTGAGCCGGTAGGGACTTCCCTATCCGGATGAAGTAGAACAGGTTTTCCGTTTACATCTACAGCCAATATCATTCCTCTACTTTCAACTCCCATTATTTTAGCCGGTTTTATATTAACCAAAACCGGAACGAGCTTGCCCACCATTTCCTCTGGCTTATAAACATCTGCAATTCCGGCAACTATCTGCCTAATTTCACCACCGATATCTATTTCCAGCCTTAAGAGCTTTTTACTGCCCTTTACCTTTTCAGCCTTAACGATTTTACCGATTCTAATATCTAACTTGTTGAAATCCTTTAAATCGACTTCCATAATCTCATACCCCTCAGCCCTTTTAATCCTCTCAAACATAATTCTTTCCATCTCCTCTATCTTCTTATCATCGATCTTTTCAAATGGAATTATAGGCTTCTTCAATTCCACAACTTCATCAACCTTTAGGGCATCATCAATACTCTTTATCTCGATTCCAATTATATCTGCCAATTTTTTCATGGTTTTTGGCATGACAGGATAGGCAAATATTATTAGGGCCTTGACGATTTGAATACACGAAGACAAAACTCTTTCGCATTCCTCCTTGTTCTTCTTAATCAACTCCCATGGTTTATGGCTATGGAAGTACTCGTTTCCGAATCCAGCTAGTTCCATGAATGCATCGCTAACTTCTTTAAACTCCCATTTGTTTAAGGCAGATAATATCCTATCCTTGGTTTCTCTGATCTTTTCCAATACGTATTCATCGACATCCATCCTTATCCTTCCAAATTTTTTCCAAGCAAAGTATAGAACTCTATATATAAAGTTTCCCAATGTTGCGATTATCTCGTTGTTCACCTTATCCCTAAATATCCTCCAAGAGAAGTTCAGATCCTTCTCATGAGATGTGTAATTGATTAAGTAATATCTCAGGTAATCCGGATTAAATCCGGCATTCAGGTAATCGTCCTCAACCCAGACAACGTAACCTCTCGTCTTTGAAAAAGTCTTTCCCTCCACTTTTACCATTCCGCTTGCGACTACGGCCTTGGGTAAGGAGTAACCTGCTCCCTTGAGCATAGCCGGCCAGAATATGCAGTGATGGTAAACTATATCCAGTCCGATGAAATGAACTATGTCGCTTATTTCCCCGTTCATCCATATTTCCTTCCAGTCGCATCTTTCCTTGCATGCCTCCTCCGTAAAGGATATGTAGCCAATCGGAGCGTCAACCCATACGTAAACAACAAGATCCTCTCCGGGGAATTTCACGCCCCATTCAAGGTTTCTCGTTATGCACCAGTCCTTCAGCTCTCTTTTGACCCATTCCCTTGCGTAGTTCAGAGCGTTTGATGTTCCTGCAAGTTTCGATTCCAGATAATCGATTAGGAATTCCTTAAATGCCGTAAGCTTGAAGAAATAATGTTTTTGTTTTCTAAATTCGGCGCGAGTTCCGCATATCTTGCATCTAGGCTCCTTTATCTCTCCAGGCTCCAGATGCCTTCCGCATCCCTGATCGCATTCATCTCCCCTTGCTATCGCACCGCAGTATGGGCAAATTCCCTCTACATATCTGTCAGGAAGGAACCTCTTACATTTGGGACAGTAAGCAAGCTCTATTTCCTTTGAGTAAACGTATCCGTTTTCTATCAGTCTTTTTATTATTTCCTGTGTTCTCATATGGTTATAAACTGCATCTGTTCTTCCATAAAAATCAAATTCGATTCCCAATTCCTTGAATATCTTTTTGAAGTGTTCATGGTATATATCGACGAGCTCCTTGGGACTCAATCCCTCCTTTTCTGCATTTATAACTATAGGTGTCCCGTGACAGTCGCTTCCGCATATAAAAAGAACATCTTCTCCCATAAGTCTTAGGTATTTGACGTAGACATCCGCCGGGATATACGTTCTAAGATGTCCTATATGAGCCTTACCATTTGCATAAGGTAGACCACATGTTACCAATTTCATCTCTTCTAGACCTTTTATGCTGAATATAAAGTTTCCTAGGTTTTACTTAACTTATATAAAAAAAATTAGAAAATAATATAGGGATCGGAGATTAAATCCATCAGCCTCCTTGCATCCTCGCACATATAGGAGTTATTGAAGTAGACATAACTCGTATGGGCATTCCACTCCTTTACACTTCTCGCAATCCTGTAGAGTTCTTCGGAGCTGTATCTATACCTGTAAATTATCCTCCCCCTATCATAGGCTCCGTGAAGTCTGTAGTAATTGATATCATGGATTCGAACGGGTTTTCTTACAAGCGGATCTACGACATCTATTACATCAAATCTCCTAACAAATTTCTCAATTCCATTTCTGCTCCATTCTCTCAGTTCTACGGCTATTTCAAAACCCCTTCTATCGATACCTGAGAAAAATCCCTCAGCGTTTTTAAAACTCGCATCGTTTTCCTTAAAGCTCCTCGGTAGCTGGATGAGAATTACTTCTGCATTCAGTATCTGTGCTTCCTTAAGCGTTATCTCCCAGTATTTAAAGACCACATCTGTTGGTTTTAGATGTCCGACGTCTGCATGGGGTTTGAGATTGCTTTTCCTCCACGTAGGAGAATCCTGAGGATGCGTTATACCCTGAAAGGCCTTAATCGAAAATATGAAATCCTTTGGTGCCATTTCCCTCCATCTTCTTAGGGTCTCATCTTTCAAGATCTTATAAAACGTATGCTGAACCTCTACTGTTTTAAAATCCTGAAAATAACTCCTCATGGCCTTGCAAAATCCGCATGTTCCTATTAAAATCATCGAATACGTTGATTGAACGTGTTTAAATAATAATCCATATTCACTCAATCTGTTCGTCTGTTCAGAACCTCGAAATGAACTACCGTAACGAATTCGTTATCTTTTATATCACCGTATATCCTCTTCAAAGCCTGCACGAGTTCATGCTTGTTCTTAAACCCGTCCATTTTTGCATCCTCATCTGTTAACTCATTTAACCTCTTAACTATGACCTTGGAAACCCTAGCCTTTGCAAATGGTTTGTAGTTAACAGTAAGATCTACTATCCTTCCAACCGGGTAGTTCTTTATCCCTCTTCTTATGGTCGTCCTCTTCTCACCGCACAATATCATCTTAACATATTCAGCATCAAAGTTTATCCTCTTCTCCATACAACCACTTCCATATCTTCTGAACTGCCTTCAATATCGTTTTATAAACCTTAAAATCATCTCCTATTTCCTTCCAATCCTTTAACTGGAGGCACTTTGCAATCAGCAGTATTTCCTCATCGTATTCGAGATCTATCTTTTCAACCCTTGAATAGTAATACCTTATCAGAGGTCTTATTATGTCAGAGACGTACTCGTAGAGACTGTGCCCCTGGAAGTACTTCTTAATCCTCTTTCTCTCTATCTTCCTGAATTCCGGTCTCGGATATTCCACATCCCTTCTAAGGCTTTTCAACAGGCTTAAAGCTGTTTCTGTTTCTAGATCCCTAAGCTCATCGCTCAGATATTCTATCAGCCTTCTGACGAAATCCCTATTTATTTCCTCTATTTTGTTCTGAATATGCATCTTCAAAGGATATATTACTATTACCGTATGCTCTCCTGAGACCTCGTTCCTCTGAGGCGTTATATGAATTGGTATGAAACCGTTTTTTATCCAAAATCTCAATAGTTCAGGTGAAACACCAAATCCGGATCCGACCCAGTCCATGTCCCTTTCCATCGCCCATTCTATTATCTTCTGCAGAGCAAAGCTTCCTATCCCCATGTTCATAACAGAAGGATGAGTTGCAATTCTAACAATTCTTAAACCTACGAGCTTTGGAAATTCGTAATCCCAGTAATGCTTAAGCATGAGATCGGGTATTATCTGTCCCTTAGGCTTATAACCTCCCGCTATCTTTTTTATCGTTTCGTCATCCATCCTACCCTCCACGGCTATGTGTAACGAGCAGACAGTTTTTCCGTTGACCGATACCCTGAACGGTAGGTGATTCGGCATGTCCGATAGTATTACGATATCTGACGGTCTGTTTCTGTAATGCGCCAGCACGTATATACCGAAGAACTCTCTAAGCATTTTTTCGTCTTCAAACAGCTTATCCTTATCGATCAGAGTGAATTCAAGCTTTCCATCCTTTATAGCTTTTACATCCTCGTCATCGAGTTCTGCCGGCTGTGCATCAAGCAGGAGAACGTCGTAAAGCCATTTTTCAATAGGATCTCCTTTTCCATACCTTATCGGTTCATTCATGTGTATCTTCTCTATTTCAACGCTCTCATCCATCTCCAGTCTTCTCAGAAATCTAATGCTAAACCCCCTTCCAGCCCCCTCGTATCCGTGAATGGTAGATGAGAATATCATGTATCTAGCTCCCTCTGTTATCTTCCATAAAACCGGTACGTCTATTCCGGCTGCCTCATCGACTATTATTATGTCCGCTAGATCTTTCTCAACCATGGCTCTTCTTGGCACAACGTATTCAACCCTTGCAAGTTTTGAATTCACAACGGTTATAAGACCTCCACTCTCCTTAACCTTAAACTTAACACCCGTTTTGACAAGTCCCTTCAACAGAAATTTAAAGTATGTCTGAACGGCATAGGGTGTGGGGGCAACAACCATTATCCTAGATGGTCTCTTAAGAACCTTGAACATCCTCCATATCAGATATGGCGTAACTATTCCTAGAACTGCAGTCTTTCCCCTTCCCCTATCAGCTGTTATCACAACCGCCTTTCTTTCCTTCTTCCTGTCAAAATAGTGTTCGAACATTTCCAGAACTCTAACCTGATCCTGAGTTGCGCAGAGCTTATACAGCTTTTTATTTATCTCCTTTTCCTCTTCAGGAATTTTTATCTTTTCCCTAGTCTCCTCTACCCTCCTAAATTCATATCTCTTCAAAACCCTTCTTTTATCAGCATCAAAGATTATTATTCCGTTCGAGTCAAAAGTCCTTCTTATAAACCTTCTATAAAACCTTGGCGTTATATCCTCAACCGTATAGGGTTCGCTGACAAGCTCCTCATGCCATTTACTTATCAGATTGTTCCACTGCGATAGAGGTGGAGATATCGTGATTATTATCCCTCCCTCAGCTATGGTTTCAATTATTATCCCCAAATCGTTCGGATGGAAACCCTGAGTTAGATCCAGTAAAAGCGATGAGTAAGTCTCGCCCAGAACCTGTCTTGAATCTCTGTAATGCAGACACTTACCTTCAAAGTAATCCCTTGCCTTTTCAAGGAATTCATCCCTTCCAACTATTAGAATTTCCTCTTCCTTTTTATCGCTATTGTACCTTACCCTCAGATACTTTTTATATGCCTTTTTTGCCAGTTTAAGAGATCTATCGGTATCCTTTGAACATATCATAACCATGAATCTATGCCTGTTTTCAGATGCTGTCCTTGTTGCAATTTCAATCTCGTTTATCAAATCCCTTAATGTCATATCCCTTCAACCACATCTGTTTTAACTTAATAAAACACTTAGGTCTTGGAGATAAACACAGGGATGTCGGAATGCCTTATAACCATATCGGCCGTACTGCCAAGGAGGGATTTCGAACCGACTCCTGTTGAACCTATGAATATAGATGTAGCATTTTCCTCCTTAGAAATCTTTAGTATCTCCTTGTGAGGAGTTCCGTAACCTATTATAGTTTTCACCTTGAATCCTTCCAGTTCTCTTTTAATATACTCAAACTCATCCTCCTTAAATACCTCTCCCCTTTCTATTACATGAACCAGCAGTATTTCACTCCCAACTCTATCTGCTATGAATTTCACGTATTTCATTATTTTCTGAGCATTTTCAGATAGATCATGAGCGTATAGAATTCTGTCGAAAAACTTTTTTCCTTCCCGTTTAAACACCATCACCGGTATTTCGGATCTTCTGACGACACCTTCGGCTGTACTGCCTAGCAGTATGGCCTTTATTATCCCCCTTCCCCTAGATCCCATTACTATTAAGTCCGCGCGGTACTCCTTGGAGATCCTTAGAATTTCGCTGACAGGGTCACCTACGGGAACGGGGAATATCGGTTTTGCCTTAAATCCCATTTTCTCAATTTTCTCAGCTATTTCCCTTAACCTCACATTCGCCTCTTCCTCATGCACCCTTATGTATCCCTCTATGTCTATCCCCGATACCCCGACAAATCTGCTGAGATTTATAACCCTTAAGATTAAAAATTCTAGAACACCTATTCTTTTGAATTCTGGAAAACAGTTCAGTATCCTTAGATTGCTCTCAGAAAAATCGGTTGCGAACAGAACCCTCTTGAACATAGACAAAGTTCATGCATGGTATTTAAATCCTACTCCCAACGCCTTCCTCTTCCTCTACCCCTTCCGCCGCCTCTTCCTCCTCCGGCGTCTATCCTACATATGTTGAAACTGCTGCATTCTGGGCATTTCTCAGGTCTACCGGTTCCATACGGTTCTTCCCATTCATACCCGCAGTCAAAACATTTAAATTTTCTCATTATATGTTCACCACCAGTAACAACAATTCTCTTACCTTCTATTAAAGCTTTTCCAATCTTTTTTCTAGCGCTTTTAAGAATCCTATAAAAAGTCGGTTGAGATACGCCCATTATCCTAGCAGCCTCGATTTGGCTGAGATCTTCAACATCTGCCAGTCTAATAGCCTCTAACTCATCAAGACTTAGCTTGATAAATCCATCAATCTTACTAGGAAGCTCCAGGAAAACTCTCCGGCATTTCTTTCTTCTCGGCACATTTAAAGATGTGTTTAAGGATATTTAAAATTTCGCTCCTAGAATATTAATTCCGGAAATTTTTGCATTCAGAATTGCTTTTCAACCGTCAGAAATATCCCAGGATTTTTTGAAAACAGAATTCAAAACTATACAGCGATTTTGCATAGAATAAGGACGAAAAACATTTATAATTTTCATTTAAGTAGCCAAGCACAGGTGTGAATGATATTTTGACGAAATTCTTTCAAAACAATTTAAAAAATATACAGTGCCTTAGATAGGGATTTGCTGTCAAAATCGCAGACGCATCGGATTTCACTCTGATAAACTACGTTTGCATGAGAAATGTGAAAAGACAATTTAAATCCCTCATATCATATTGTAAAGGATAGGGATATGACAGCTTGGATGAATGGAAGAGAGAAAATTTTTAACGAGATGAACTTTGACGTAAGCAAAGCTTAAATATTCGATATTATAACATCACATATCATGACGTTTAAGCATATAGTGAGGATTGCTGACACAGATTTGGATGGTAATAAGCCGCTGGTAATAGCTTTAACGGGTATAAAGGGTGTAGGGTTGAGAATGGCAAGATCGATCGTCAACGCTTTAGATCTTCCTCCGAGAAAGAAGCTAGGTGAACTGGACGATGAAACGATTAAAAGACTTAAGAGGTTTATAGAAGAGGAGCTTGAACAGCATATACCTCCGTGGATGTTCAACAGGAGAAAGGATCCATACAGCGGTAAAGATCTACATTTGCTGGCAAAAGACGTCGACTTCGCTAAGATGATAGATATCGAGATGATGATGAAGATAAAGTGCTATAAGGGGATGAGGCATGCCAAGGGATACAAGGTCAGAGGGCAGAGGACGAGATCTACCGGAAGAAAGGGAATGACTGTTGGAGTAATAAGAAAGAAGAAGAGGTGATCAGATGGGAGATCCAAAAAAGCATAGAAAAAAATATGTAACTCCTAAAAAGCCTTGGGATAAGGTTAGACTTGAAAGAGAGTCTCAACTGGTCATTAAATACGGTTTAAGGAACAAGAGAGAACTTTGGAGATTCGAAAACATACTGAGGAAGTACAGAAGGGTTGCGAGGGATCTGCTCGGAAAGATAAATCTGCCGGGAAGAGAAGGGGAGCTTGCAAGGAATAAGGCAAAAATGGTCATAGATAAACTGATAAGGCTGGGAATACTGAACGAAGGTGCAACGCTCGATGATATACTAAACCTGACCGTAGAGAACTTCCTTGAAAGAAGACTTCAAACAGTTGTGTACAGAATCGGACTTGCAAAAACGATAAAACAGGCAAGACAGCTTATAACTCACGGTCATATAGCCATTGACGGTAGAAGAGTTACGGCTCCAAGTTATATAGTTGAAAGAGATGAAGAAGGTAAAATTGGTTATTATGCTAATTCTCCATTTGCCAAGGGGGAGGTGAGTCTGATTGAAAAAGAAGAGTAGATGGGGTATAGCGCATATATTCTCGTCGTATAACAACACAATTATAACTATTACAGATATAACGGGTAGCGAGACGATAGCGAGGATAAGCGGTGGTATGATCGTAAAAGCTGATAGAGACGAGGGAAATCCGTACACGGCGATGCAAGCAGCGTTAAGAGCTGCAGAAATAGCTAAGGAAAAAGGAATTGAAGGTGTGCATATAAAGGTAAGGGCTCCTGGTGGAAATAAGCACACGACACCTGGTCCTGGTGCACAGGCTGCGATAAGAGCATTGGCTAGAGCGGGATTAAAGATTGGTAGAATAGAGGACGTAACACCGATACCCCATGACGGAACGAGACCTCCTGGCGGTAAGAGAGGGAGAAGGGTGTAATTTTGTAATAGTGGGGGAGTTATGAGAATAGAGATAATTGAGGAAAGCGATCTGAAGGTAAAGTTCATATTACACAATGCACCCGTAGCGCTGGCGAACTCATTCAGAAGGGCGATGAAGTCCCTCGTTCCAACGATGGCAGTCGATTACGTGGATTTCTACATGAATACATCGTTTCTATACGATGAGATAATAGCGCACAGACTCGGTCTCATCCCCATTAAAACAGATCTCGAGAGATTCAATCTTCCTGAAAAATGCGTCTGTAACGGAGAAGGTTGCCCAAACTGCCAGGTTTCATTTAGGTTAAACGTCGAGGGACCAAAGGTTGTGTACTCGGGTGATTTGATATCAGATGATCCCGAGATAAGACCGGTTTACGACAACATCCCGATAATAGAGCTTTATGAGGGTCAGCAGCTGATGATCGAGGCGGTAGCAAGACTCGGAACGGGAAAGGAGCATTCAAAATTCCAACCCGTATCGGTCTGCTATTATAAGATAATTCCAGAGATAGTTATCAGAGATAACTGCAACGGTTGCTGCGCATGCGTTGAAGCTTGTCCAAGGAATATACTGAAGTACGATGGAAAGATCAAAGTCACGAACGTACTCGATTGCTCTATGTGCATGGAATGCGTTAAGGTTTGCGAGGAGAATGCAGTAGATGTCCTAGAAACTGATAATTATCTCTTCGTAGTTGAGGGGACTGGTGCTCTGCCAGTTAAAACAGTCATGAGAAAGGCACTGGAAATACTGATGGAAAAGGCTGATGAAATGAACAAGATAATAGAAACGCTGATATAACCTATCTTTCCTTCTTCCTGAGATTAGCTCTTAAGGACGGCCTTATTTTTTCAGCTCCTTTTCCCTTCCTTCTCAGGCCTCTTGCCCTCCTTCCTGCAGAAGTTAGGCCTCTGTAAACTCTTCCCCTCTTTCTGCATATCCAGTTAAGCTGTGGGTCCGATTTTATGGCCGGATGATCTCTGTCAACTAGTATGACCTCAAACCACTTATACCTTCCATCCTCCCCGACCCAGTAGGAATTTAAGACCTCCATGTTAGGGTACTTTCTATTCGCTCTCTCCTCAGCAATCCACTGCAGATTCTTCTTCGGCGTTTTTCTACTCACCATTAGGTTTTTTGTCTTTCTACCCTTATTTGGCCTTGTAGCCCTTCTTCCACCCCTTCTGACCCTGACCCTGACGACTATTATCCCCTTTTTAGCTTTATAACCAAGAGCTCTTGCCCTGTCCAGTCTAGTCGGTCTCTCTATTCTTACAACTGCCGGCTCTCTTCTCCACCTCTGTAACCTCTCCCACATTAGTCTGCCAACCAGTCCCTCCCAAGGTCTCTTCCAGGCTTCTCTTATGTAAGCGTACATCGATGACGCCATCTCTTATGCCATTCAGACATGGATTAATAAGTGTTTTGTATCCCATTTATATTTACTTCTTTTATAATACATTAAAATCCATTCTGCCACCGCCCTCATTACGCTCTCATGATTTCTCAACCTGTGACCACCGTTTCTAACCTCTAAAAAATACTTATCACCCACAGCCCTTTCGTACATGATCCTGCTACTTTCAATAGGTATTACGTCATCATCCGTTCCGTGAACGAACAGAACAGGTTTATTTATTCTTTCTATCCACTTGATGGGTGCAAATTCCTCCATATCCTTTCTGAAGTTCAGCATGAATTCATCGAAATCCCTAACACCCTTTAAACTCTTTTTTGCTACAGCATTCTCGTACGCCTTCCTGATTAGATCATCCCTCATGACATCCAAGCTGCAAGGTACGGCGACCAGTACAAGACTCTTTACGGCACTCAATCTTGAGACATAGGTAGCCGGAACACCTCCAAGGCTAAATCCAACAAGATGAACCGATTTAAATCTTTCAACTATTTCGATTAGATCCTCGATCCAGTTTAGAATTCTAAAAGTACCTTACAAAATTCCTACCTATGTTCGTATCGAAAAACATGGATAATCTTAAGATC
>CAYYFC010000022.1:0-24399 GCA_964471215.1 uncultured archaeon
GTGTTTAGATTATGTTGAAGAGAATTGCAAACTTCTCCCTAAACATTTTTATTCCCTCCTCTTTAACTCCTCTCCTAGAGGGTTGCTCTGACAAACCCGATGACAAAAACCGAAGCATATGATGCTGTCGTGAGACAGATATGGTGGTTCCCCTATGGGGAACCCTCGCCCTTTAGAGCGGGAGGAGGTCAGGTGAGAGAACTGACCAGACCCTGGAATATGAATTTGATCGAGACGTAAAGGAATATGAATCCGAATACGGCCTTTATAGTCCAGGATGGAAATATCCTCGTTAGCCTCGCTCCGATCTGTGCGCCTATTATTGTACCTATACCCAGAAAAACAGCTGCAATTACGTCGACTACTCCCTGATAAAGTTTAAAAGCGCCGCTTACGACTGCCATGCTTATAAAGGATGCAAGAGATGTTCCCACAGCAATCTTCACAGGGGAATTCAGGATGTATATGAAGGATGGTACGAGGGCGTATCCACCCCCTAGACCAACAACTCCAGTAATTATGCCGACAAGGAATCCTATCATCGCCTTCAACGAATTATGCCCCGGTACTTCCCTTCCCTCCCTTTCCTCAACTTTTCTCCTCAAAATACCCTCGTACACCATTCTTATCGAGACGTAAAGAAAAGCTAAACCGAGAATGATGCTTAAAAGCCAGATATCTCTTGAGATATAGAGAAATATGACTGAACCTGCCAGTGCTCCGATCGCACCGCTGACTGAAACAACTTTTGCTGTTGAGCTGTCAACATTCCTTAATCTTATATGTCCAATCGCCCCAGATGTTGCCGTTAGTATGACGGCCGTGATCGTTGTCCCTATTGCCAAAGGTAAAGGGTATCCGAACAGGAATACAAGGGCTGGGAGCATTATAACGCAACCGCCAATTCCAAGCAAACCTCCAAGAGTTCCAGCTATCAAACCCGTTACAAACAGTATAACGTACACAGCGCATCAGCTCCAGCAACGTTATCAATCTGATCGTGCATGGTTTAGAAATTAAATATATTAAAATTTTTTGGTTTAAAAATTAAACAAAACTCGTTCAAAGTTTGAGTGGCGAGAAACCACACGTTTATCTGATAGGGATCTGGAACGATAAGACTTGAATTTTATACACTTTGAAATATTCAATCTTTTTTCTTCTTTTTCATAATCTTGAATATGTCTCTTATTATCACTATATCCCCAACCGATTTTACTATTCTGTACGGTATTATTACTCCCTTTGCCTTGGAATCTATTATAGCCTTGTTAAAGTTTGAAATTGCCAATCCCTTTATCTGCCTCTTTTCAAGATCTATAAGAACATCTTTTACGACTCCAACGTACCTACCCTCATCCGTATACACCTTTAAACCAAAAAGCGTCGATATCTCTCCTATCATCAAAAAGAATTTAAAAATAATATATATATCAGTTACCCTTCCGATACCTTTAAGGTGTTGGTGGGATAAAGTTTAAAATCCCTCGTCGATGCAAGAGGTTTGATAGCATGTTGGTTGAAAAGGAAAGACTAGTGAACGCAATAAAGAAGGCTATAAAGAATTCAAAGCAGAGAAGGTTTGTCGAGACCGTGGAGATAGCTGTCAATCTGAGAAACGTTGATATGAGGAGACCGGAGAACAGAATAGATACAATTGTTACACTTCCTCATGGCCTTGGAAAGCCCAGAAAGGTTGGGGTTTTTGCAAGAGGAGAACTAGCCCTCAAGGCAAAGGATCTGGCGGATATAATAATTCCACCGGAGGAAATAGACAAGCTTTCAAAGGATAAGAGAAGGGCGAAGAAGCTTGCAAGACAGATAGACTTCTTTATAGCGGAAGCCCCTCTCATGCCTGAGATAGGAAGGAAGCTCGGACCTATACTAGGGCCGAGGGGAAAGATACCACAGCCCATACCACCTCTCGCAGATCCAAAGCCGATAATAGAGAAGCTTAAGAGGTCCGTGAAGATAAGAACTAGGGACAAACCGATATTTCACGCGCCCATAGGAAGGAAGGACATGAGTGAGGAGCTTCTAGCAGAAAACGCTCTTGAAATCTTGAAGGTCGTCGAGAATAAGTACGAAAATCCAGCCTTTGTCCTCAAGTCCATATATGTTAAAACGACTATGGGTCCGGCCGTGAGGGTGATCTGAATGGCAGCCATTAGGGGTACGCCGCCAAAGTGGAAGGTTCAGGTTGTGGAAGAGCTCAGGAGTATGCTGATGAAGTATCCGGTGGTAGCGGTGGTGGGATTCAGGGGAGTACCTTCCAGCCAGATGCAGAGGATAAGAAGAGATCTAAGGGGAAAGGTTCTGATAAAGGTCGTCAAGAACTCATTACTGGAAAAGGCTTTGGATTCCCTTGACGAAAGATTTAAGAGGCTTAAGGATTTTCTGTACGATCAGACTGCTCTTGCATTTTCAAACATGAACTCATTCGAACTTTATAGAATACTCGAAGAGACAAAGGAGCCTTCATTTTTGAAACCTGGACAGGTCTCACCTGTTGACGTGGTCGTCGAAAAAGGTCCGACAAAGTTCCCTCCCGGTCCGATAGTAGGGGAGCTTCAGAACGCAGGAATTCCCGCTGCGATAGAAAGGGGAAAGGTTGTTATAAAGGAGACAACGACTGTTGTCAGAGCGGGTGAAGTTGTGAAGCCGGAAATAGCAAAAGCTCTCGAGAAGCTCGACATAAGGCCGATAAGGATAGGTCTAGATGTAAGGGCGATATACGATAACGGTGTCATACTTACACCTGACGTTCTTTCGATAGATCCAGAGGAGATAAAGGAACAGGTAGTAAAGGCTTATCAGAACGCATTAAACCTTGCCGTAAGCTGTTCCTACATAACAAGAGATACAATAGAAATCCTCATAATGAAAGCGTTCACAAATGCAAGAAATCTCGCGATAAACGCCTGCATATACGAAAAGGGTGTCATCCGCGATTTAATATCGAAAGCGTACGCGAACGCAATCTCATTGGTATCCCTGCTGCCGGATGAAGCTCTTGATGATGATCTGAAAAGATTTAAAGCGGAAGGTGTTAGGGTTGAAGAGAGGAAGGAAGAGGAGAGGGAGTTGAAAGAAGAGGAAAAAGAGGAGGAAGAGGAAAAGGCTGAGGAAGAGGCTCTTGAAGGTCTGGGTGCTCTGTTCGGTTAGGGGGTGATTGTAATGGAGTATATATATGCCGCCCTGCTGTTACATTCGGCCGGAAAGGAGATAAATGAGGAGAATTTAAAGGCAGTGCTGAGCTCGGCGGGAATAGAGGTTGATGAGGCAAGAGTGAAGGCGCTTGTTTCAGCTTTGGAGGGTATAAACATAGATGAGGCTATATCAAAGGCAGCCTTTACACCAGTTGCAGTAACTGCCCCTGCTGCCGAGGCATCTGCGGAAGCTGCAGAGGAGAAGAAGGAAGAGGAAGAGAAGAAGAAGGAAGAAGAGGAGAAGGCTGAAGAAGAAGCACTAGAAGGTCTTGGAGCACTGTTCGGCTGAAGTCACCTCAGAACTCTCCCTTTCATCACGGATCAGATCGCCCATCATTCATCATCGGCATAGCAGATTTGATCAGTGGTAATAAAAATCATTCGGTACAGCGTAGATCTCAACATTCCCATCGCTGTACAAGAGATCGAACATTCTGAATTTTTTAAGCGATTTCTCATCGTAGTTGAGCCTTTCGAGATATCCTATATAAATATACTTCACGTTGTACTTCTTCATCAACATCTTCATCTCTTCCAAGTTCCTCGTGGAGTATATCTCGTTCACATCGGCCCATCTCTCGCAGAGTATTTCGGCAGTGGAATTGTTGAAGAACCTCCAGAACAGCTCGTGACCTCCTCTGCTTATAACGCTCTGCAATCCCGTAAATGCCGAAACCCTTCCAGAATATGTATAGGTTTCATAGGGATTTTTTCCTGGATACTCAAGTACAACCCCCTCGTATTTCTGAAGGAAGCTCAATGCCTCGAATTCCCTGTATTTCTCGGTGAACTTCATTCCGTCCAAAGTTCCCCTGAATTCGCTCGGATTTGATATGCATCCAATGGGGTATATCCAGAGTATAGCGATTAGTACAAGGGCGAAAATCTTGAATGGAATGTTATACGTTCTTAAAATCTTTAAGGAACAGGCAAATGAAAGAATTATCCATACCTGTATATACGTCTTAAAAATAGTGTTAAGTCTCTCAAGTTTTCCACCGTAAGGATCGTCGAGGTAGAATATTTCAACCAGAAGTAGTACGAGGGCTGCATAGAATACCGTCAGGTCATCGAATTCACGTTCTCTGAGGATCCTTTTAATGAAAACGGCCAGTATGGGTGCGGTAATTAACAATACTTGCAGATTTAGGAGAAATGCGACCGGTAGAGATGCGAGAATTGATATGATTGAAATTCTTCTGTTTATCACGAACGTTAACGCGAATGGGATAAGTATTAGCGGCTGTGTTATTATGAAATCATGAAGGGAAGTCCTGAGATCGAAACCCGTTATGCCTATACCCTTCAAGGCATAGCTTTCAAGTGATGAGTAAAATGGAAGCACGAGTAAAAGCGCCAGGGGGATATAAAAAAGAGAACGGAAATCCCTTTTAACAATCAGAGCAAGTATTAGAAGGAAAGAGTATGTTATGAAGTCCCAAGAATTCAGCGTGAACATGAAACCCAGCAATGCGAATAGAAATGCCACATGCATTCTTCTACCCTCTTTGAACCACGTGTAAAGCGTTATAAGGAAAAGAATCTGAAAGGGTATCGACATCATGTGTGGATGAAGATCCCTGAAGGTCAGTGTTGCAAACGGGAACTCGTTTATAGTTCCGGGTATTATCCTCGTAACAGTCCAGAAGTCAAATGCCCTAGAATAGTCAACAAATCCCATAGAAGATCCGATAAGAATTAAAAAGGATGAGAGATTTCCTGCGAAGAAGAGAAAGGGAAGGAATTTTTTTCTCTCGATTATAGAAAAGCATATAAGAACGGATGCCGCCAAGGAGAAAAACGTTGCAACTCCGAGATTGAATGCTACGGTTGGTTTTGATGCTGATAAAACCGAGAGTATTCCGACTGTTATGTATCCCATGTAGTAATAGCAGTTCAATCTGAATCCAGCAAGATTTACATCCAATGGTGGCATTCCCCTGCTCTTCAGAACTCCGTTAAGTATTGCAATCTCAGTCATCTTTTCTCCACCGAATATATCCGGATTGAACATGACGTAGCATGTGTATAGCGAGAAGAAAAGAATAAAGAGCGCTTCTGCTTTATGAAAATCCGAAATACAATTTCTGGAAAAACTCCTCCTGAAAATTATGCAGAGGGGGAAGAAAAGAGATAGATAAAGGAGGAATGAGTAGAAGACCGCTGTTCTGAAATCTATTAGACTTGAAAATGCCCATGTCATGCACGTGAGGATCATCAGACCTATAATCTTGGATAAGTAACACGCTTTGAGCTTTTCGGCTACGGGAAGGGAAAGTATACCGATTACGTAAAGAGCTGATATCCAGATGATTACCTGAAGCATATCAAGGCTTATGCTCAGAACTTTTATCATTTTCCAAAAAAAGAGAATATACTATATTTTTATTAAATTTTTCTTTTTAAATAGATTTGGAGGGCAAAATCGATTAAATTTCCCTATAAATCTTACGATGATGATTAAAAAGAGACATAGAATTACTCAGCTCCTAAAAAAAGTTGTCCTTTAATGGTCTTCATGATAAACGTTTTTAAGGCTTTTGTATTTCCTAAGCAATATGAGATTTAAAGTTGCGGTGCTCGGTGCAACTGGAATGGTCGGTCAGAAATTCGTTCAGCTTCTTGCAGAGCATCCGTGGTTCGAGATAACATCCCTAGCGGCATCTGAAAAAAGGGTTGGGAAGAGGTACGGGGAGGAGGTGAACTGGATAGTTTCTTCTAAAATACCCGATGACGTGAAGGACATTGAAATGGTAGTCATGAATCCGAAGTACGTGGATGCAGACATAGTGTTCTCAGCCCTTCCATCCGATGTCGCAAGAGAGATAGAGCCAATGTTTGCAAGGGAGGGATTTGTTGTTGCAAGCAATGCATCGGCGTATAGAATGGAAGACGACGTGCCGCTTGTGATTCCGGAGGTAAATCCCGATCATCTGGGTCTCATAGAAATCCAGAGGGATAACAGGAAATGGGACGGGTTCATAGTAACAAATCCAAACTGCACGGCCATAATACTTACGATAAGCCTAAAACCGCTCATGGATTTGGGTCTAAGGAATGTTAAGGTATCGACGATGCAGGCACTAAGCGGTGCAGGTTATCCCGGTGTTCCCTCGCTAGCTATAACGGACAACATAATTCCATTCATAAAGGGGGAGGAGGAGAAGGTTGAGACAGAACCACTTAAGATTCTCGGTAGGTTCGATGGAAAGAAGATTATACCCGCAGATATAAGAATTTCAGCTTCATGTCACAGAGTTCCTGTTATAGACGGACATATGGAAGCAGTGTGGGCGGAATTCAGACGTAATGTTAATATAGAGGAAGTAATAGATGCATTCAAGTCTTTAAAGCCATTGGATCTTCCAAGTTCTCCAAAAGAGGTTATAATCGTCAGAAGTGAAATTGACAGACCGCAACCGAGGCTTGACAGGGATTTGGGTGGAGGTATGAGCGTTGTTGTCGGAAGGTTGAAAAAGGTTGACGATTACACGATAAGGTATCTAGTTCTCGGACACAACACCGTAAGGGGTGCGGCTGGTGCCAGCATACTGAACGCGGAGCTCATGATTAAAGAGGGATACTTGGATTAGACTATATCCGGGAATTCGTATGCAGGACATTCCTCGAACGTGTACTTGACGGTTGTGAAATCCTTTTTTAACTCGAAAACCTCCTCTCTTATTTCATCAATGCTCTTCTTCTCTTTTATCGTTAAATCTATTAGTTCGGCAATTGCATCCATTTCTCCTTCCTTCATACCGAGTCTTGTTACCTCCTGAACACCTATTCTTATTCCGGAAGGATTATCTACATCCTTTATATCATCCCATGGCATTAGGTTCTTGTTTACTATTATACCAGCCCTTTCCAGTTTCTTCGCAACCACGTCACCTCCTCCAAACCTCGACACGTCAACTGCTATCTGATGAGATTTCGTGAATCCGAGATCTGGACATGCAACATCGTATCCGAGCTCAAAAAGCCTTTCTGCAAGTCTTCTTGCATTTTTTACAGTCTGGCTTGCGTATTCCCTTCCGAACTCAAGCATTTCGAGGCACGCCATCACGTAACCTGCCAAGCTGTGTATGTGGTGGTTGCTCACAACTCCAGGAAAAACTCCTCTGTCTATCCTCTTAGCTATCTCCTTCTTGCACATGACTATTGCCCTCTGTGGTCCAGGGAATGTCTTGTGGGTCGAAGCAGTTACGACATCAGCACCCTCCTTTATAGGATCCTGAAACTCGTTTCCTGCTATCAACCCCAAAACGTGACTTGCATCATAGACTACTCTGGCATCAATTTTATCTCCAATCTCAACAAGTTCTTTAACTGGGTGAGGAAAGAGAAAAAGGCTCGCACCCAGTACAAAGACCTTTGGCTTTTTGTTAAGACTCATAACGAGTTTTTCAGTCTTATCAACGTCTATGTTGAAGTTCTCGACGTCAAAGGGATAGTGTATGACTTCGAGACCCCTTAATCCAGCCGCTGAGAACACATCATGTGACACGTGTCCACCATGTGGAACTGAAAGTGACATTATCCTGTCTCCCGGATTCGTGAGTGCGAAAAATGCAGCTATGTTTGCCGTTGTACCCGAAATCGGCTGGACGTTTGCATGCTCGCATTTGAAGAGATCCTTTGTTAACTTAACCGCAAGTTCCTCGATCTTGTCCATGAACTCGCATCCCTGATAAAACCTCTTTCCTATCCATCCCTCAGCATACCTGTGCCCGAAATCGCTGAGGTAAAACCTTCTGACAAGATAACTCGTCACGTTTTCGCTTGCTATCAGAGGAATCGAGTTTTTGAAGAATTCATGATGTTTTCTTGTCAAATCCATTAGTCTTTCCAAATAATTCATGAGTCATTCTTTAGATTTTAAATTTAAAATATTTGCTCTAAGGGCTGAAAGGATTATCGCGTAAGTCACGAGTACATCTCTCCCGATTGGATCGCAAAGGTATACTTCCTTCCCGTATACCTTAGCGATTCCATTACCGGCACCCAGCGATCTCCTCATGTCCATTGTGTGACGACCGTGAGATATGAACAGCGGTACGACGAATATCTTATCGGACTTCATGCGCCTTATCACATCATCTATCCTTGGATTCTCCATCAGAAGTGCTACCTCCACCTCATTGAATAAACCCATCTCCTCTATCCTCTTCTTGTGAACCTCCAGCACCTCCCTGTAGTACGGCAGATTGCTACCGTGACCAACTATTAAAAGCCCTATCATCTCTCCTTCCTATCGAAAAAAGGATTTTTACCGAGACTAGCCAGGGGTATTCCGAGGGCTATGTCGGACTTCGATATACCGAGCATTCTCGCAACAACTCCTATTCTGTACATTATCCTGTTGTCGACGTTTATCACGCTCGCAAGCTTAACGGCGGAACCCACCGCTATTCCCAGATCGAGTATCTTGAATATGCAGTTTGGACCCCTGTAATCACCATCTCTTCTTCTAATCTCCTTCATCTCATCACAGCTGAAACCGCATCCACCGCAGTTCAGACCAAGTGGTTTGTCACCCCTTACACCGATTATAAGTATGCCCTCTGCCTTCTTGACACTCTCACCATCTCTTATCCAACCACCTCCCCTCTCCCTTCCTATTTCGATCATCTTCTCTGCTATTCTATCCTTATCGCTACCATCCACGTATATTATTTCCACATCGTCTATTCCCCTCGATTTTGGTGCTGTCCTAGCAGAAACAGCCATTAAAAAAGCTGAAAGCTTCACAGCTTCATTTCTCAGTTCTTCTTCCTTTAATATCATAACAGAACTTTAAGGATAACTGTTTTTAAAGCTTTCAAAAAACTCCCAGCAGAAATCCTATCAATCCTATGAGGATTGCTATCAAAGTTCTCTTCCTGTAAACTCCTATAACATCTATACGATCAGTTCTCAGGAGTTCTATCGATGTATGGATGAATATGAAATCTGCCAGGGCTATGGGGATAATATACTTCATATCAAACATGTATTTATCCAGATATACGAATGGAATGGGGCTGAGGATGACCGCCAGCAGAAATAGCAAAGAAGAAAGCCTTTTTGCAAACTCAAAACCCCTTATCCTAACGACGCTTCTAACACCCCTTACCCCATCGCCTACGACATCCTCTATGTCCTTCATTATTTCCCTTCCAAGCCCGGAAAGGAATGCCATAAGAGATAGAACTATTATCTGTGGTTCTATGCTTCCCACGATTATTCCTCCGAATATAAACGGAAAAGACATTGAAAAGGCTATGTAAGTGTTTCCTATTATTCCAAATTCCTTGAGCTTTAAATCGTACATGTAACCTATGAATGTTACTAAGAAAGCCGAGATGAATGCCTCTAATGATATGAGGTATGAAGATATGAACCCAAAAGGTGCTAGGATTATTGAAAGAAGCAGGGCAGATCTTGGTTTAAGATCTCCCCTCACAAGTGGTCTGTCAAGTCTCATGTTGGCCTTGTCAACCTCGTAATCGACGTAATCGTTTAAAGCAAAGGCTGAAGCCTGGCAGAAAACAGCTGTTAGAATTCCCAGAATTATCTTTTCAGCTTCGATGGACTTTGAAGATATAAATATTCCTATCACGACACCGAGGGCGTACATGAATCCGTGATCAAGTCTTAGAAGATCCCATATGGCTTTGAGCTTACCCATCATAAAAAGGTAAAATCCGGGTATTTAAATTAGTTCAAATTTCCAGAATTCGAGTATGTTTGCATCGAACATCCGCCGGGGCACATCAACCTCAGCTCCCTCAGGGTTCATCGAAAGCAAATCATTGCTTTCAGGATAACACCTCTTTACATTTCGTGGAATGAAAACCCACGTCCTTAGCCAGTCACATCTCCTCAGCTTTAAGCTGTGAGGTATACGCTTTAGTCACGAGCTAAGTTATGGTGATATAAATATGCTGTGCTCACAAATGTTCACAAAATCTGAAGATGTTCGCAAGGCATGAGCTTTCGAAATCTCAGACTTCACTCCAGAGGCAAAACCGTTTTATTCACTGGGATATACCCTTAACGATGTTTGCGCACGGGTATCCGATGATACAGGATTACGTCGCGATCTTCATGCTATTTGCAAATGTAATATTCTTAACGCTCATATTCCTATACGGAACAATTGCTGCCTTGGGTGTGAGAAATTTTGTAACTGAAAAAATCCTCTACAGATTAAAGCGCGGATTTAAGATAACCTGTCAGCATATCACGAACCTTAGGATGTTTGAGGGAATACTCCTCATCCGATATCGTTTTCACAGATATATGCATGCAGGAGATCAGTAAGGTGTTGCCCAGCTCTCGTCATCCTTGTAAACCCTTTCATCTATTCTCATCTCTCCCTCAACAAGCGGTTTAGGATTCCTCACAGCCTCTATTCTATAAAGGGAAGATCTGTACCAGTTGTAATCTATCTTAACTCCCAGCTTCTTCACAATCGGGAGTTTTTCCTGGAATCTGAAGAAGTTCTTCTCTTCCTGAGGATAAACGTTAAACCTCCTCCTTATATCGGTTATTACAAATCCCATATCGTGTATCATCTTCTGAATTTCAAACCACTTCCTGCGAGATGCTTCCAAAGTCGTCAGACCAAAATATCCTGAGCAACCTATACCCCTAAGAGTTGAAACACCCCTTGAAAGGAAAAGCTTTATTCCCGGAATTGTTTCGACTGGATCTGTTACGAAAACGTCGAACTTCCTCTTTAGCTCATCGGGAAATGCCTGCTGGACATCGTAGACAATTGCCTCAATTGGAAATCCGTACTCATCTGCCTTTCTGTTTATGAAATCAACGAGTCTGTCGTCTATATCTATTACAAATATCCTTCTTGGAAAACCTGTTAGGGCTGATGCTATGCTGAACAGATCGTCATCTCCCACGACGAATATATCCGTTCCCAGCAGATCTCCCCTTTCGTAAACGAATTCTACCCTCTTTATGACACCATCTATACTTATGAATCCCTGATCGTATTTCTCAACCGCTTCGGGCCTATCGGCTGCTATTCTCGAATACTCCTTCATTACTTCTCCAAAAGTCTCCTCTATTTCGTATCCCGTCCCTTCGCATCTTACGCACTCAAATCTCCTTATCTTTCTCAATCCGAGATCTCTGCAGATTTCAATTCCCCTTTCGGTCAGCGAAACTATTCCTTTTTCAACCTTTATAATTCCTTCTCTCTCCAAATTCTGGATAATTTCAAAAAATTCCTTTAAACTTGCATCCTGTTCGTCTATAAGCCTGTATATACTCATGGGTTCCCTGAACAGCGCCTGAAGAATCTGTCTCCTTATCCTATCCATAAACACCATCGGAGTATCGTGTTTAAAATCTTTGCATTTTGTAGATCCGTTTCAAGATTACCTTAAGGTATTTCTCGACGGTTTTTTAAAATTGAAATAATCGGCTTTAAAAACTCCTGAATGTTACGAGCTTGTATCTGAGAATTTCCATCAATACGGAAAGCATTTAGATTTGCACAGGCTGTAAAATCACTCCAGTACCTCTATTATCTTAGCCTTTATCCTACCCTTACCACCTGTCGGCTCTGCAAGCGTTCTTCCGCACACAAGGCACTTGACAACAATTGAAGGGTGATCGAATATGACCTGTACATTCTCACAGTCGGGACATACAACCTTTATGAACTTGCTCTTCTTGATGCCCATCTACATCACCTCTCCATGAGCTCAAACCTCTTAACCCTCCAAGTCTTTCTGCAGTGTGCCTTCTTGCACTCCGTACACCTGAACCTTATGTTCACCCTTTTTGTCGGCTTGTCTCCTCCCGGAACTTTGCTGAACTTACCAAGATTTCCTACCTTTCCTCTCCTCTTCTTCTGTCTGTTTATCCATTTAAGTGCGCTTGGCTTACCCTTTCCAACTTTTTCCACCTCATGAATGGTATGCCTCTTGCAGTAAGGGCAGAAAGTCCTTATTCTTTTCGGATACTCCATACCAACCACCTCTCAACGCTCAATTCATCTGTTTTAAATTTTTGTGATCTACTGAACCTTTATCTCCTCGGCCAGTTTGTTTTCTATCAGGGCTTTTGCGTTCAAAGCTGGCAGCATAACTATGTCCTCCTTGCTCAGTTTATAAACTCTGCCGTCAACACCTTTGAATTCTGGAACATCCCTTTTTATCCTTACAAGAACGCATTCCTCCTCCCTTTCCTCAATCCTTTCAAGAACAATCCTCTTGAACTTCTCGAGAATCTCTATTATCTTTTCAAAGAGATTCTTTTCGTCCTTCGTCATGTTTTCAATCCCCTCAACCTCATTCCCACATACCTTGGCCCATGCAAGCCTCAAAACCCTACCGGTTCTAGCCTCAAATATCTTCTTCTGCAATCTCTTAAGAGTCCTAATCTCATCTTCTATCCTCAGGAATTCCTCCTCCTCCGCATTCTTCTTCATCTCCTCAAGCTCGTATATCCTCTTCTTAATCCTGTCGTAGAAATCGTCAGATATCTTATTCAGCCTGCCGTTTCTGCAGCTATCCCAAACGGCAAGGACTTCTTCAATGTCCATAGAGGGCAACACCTCTGCACATTAAGAACACGGCCAGATACTCTGGAACCCTTTCCTTTCCGCTATGAAGTAGGAATTCCTGATCCATCATTTTCAATTTAACCTTTTTCTTAACTCTAACTTTAACACTTTCGCTACCGAAAACGACCGCATCTCTGAACGGACTGAATTCCTCCAGCTTGTCAAGAGGTATAACCGTTACTTTCAGCCCTGTCTTCCCGTGAAGCGAATTTGGAAGTCTTATAAGTCTCTTTATGTCCGATGTGACCGGTGGATCGATGTAAACGGCTAATTTTGAAATGCACTCATCCTTGAGCAAATCAAAAAGTCTCTTGGGTATTATAGAAAAATCTCCCCTCTCTATATTTCTAATGTTCCCTATCAGCATGTTCTTAATCCTGTTCCTCCTCTCCTCAGATAAACCCCTCAGAACATCATCTATTTTTCCGCTCCTCACGATACTCAAAACACCTTTTGCTAAGCATCTCGAAAACCTTTCCATCTGCCTTCCCTTAAATTTAAAACCCCTCAACGTAAGGTAATCGACTATCTCCCTTCTCTCAGCCGACTGCAATTTCTTAAATGCCTCATCGTAAACGTGAACGTGATAACCCCTGTGACCGGAGAACACGACCTCTATATCCTCCTCGCTTATCCCGAAATCGTCCGTTAGTATCTTTATCAACTTAAAAACCTCTTTTTTTGCATTTTCAAGTGATTTTCTGGGCAGGTGGTCTGCATCTATATCGAATATCAGATCAGATTTTATCCATCCCTTCTTATCCATTTCAGCAGACGGATTTCTGTAGTATGCGGAAGAGTAATAGGCGTGTGCCGGTACTTTATCGAGTATGAAAGCCTTCAGTTCGACGTCTGAGGAGAATGAGATATGTCTTATCATAAGAAAATCGGGGAAGAATTCGAGTGGGACAAATGCCCACTCCCTCATCCTAAACCCATCTGGTATGTACAATTCAGCATTTGAATAATATTCTCTAAATTTTTTTATGAGAAATAACCTTGTCATATCCACATTTCCAGTTCTCTCGATTCTATTTAAATCCCTTCGCAATTTTTAAATAACATCCAATTTTTTATTTAAAAAATGGATAGATTGTTCAATCCCAGATCTATCGCGGTAGTCGGGGCGACACCAAAGGATGGAAAGATCGGAAACACACTTTTAAAAAATCTCATGCACTTCGAAGGAGATGTTTATGCCGTCAATCCCAAATACGATGAGGTTCTTGGATTCAGATGCTATCCCTCGATAGAGTCGATACCCGAGGAAGTCGATCTGGCGGTCGTGGCTGTACCCTACAATTACGTATTGGACGTTTTAAGGGGATGCGTTAAGAAAAATGTTAAGAATGTCGTCGTCATAAGTGCAGGGTTTAAAGAGGCCGGTAGGTTCGATCTAGAAAACGAGCTGAAGTACATTTGCAGAAAACACGGAATAAACCTAGTAGGCCCGAACTGCCTCGGAATAATGAATGCTCACATAAATCTCAACGCAACCTTCAGCAGGATATTTCCATCGAAGGGGGACATAGCATTCCTGAGTCAGTCCGGAGCATTTATACTTGCAGTTCTGGAATGGGCAAGAGAGACTGATGTAGGTTTCAGCAAAGTTGTCTCGCTAGGAAACAAAGCAGTTCTGGACGAATCCGATTTCATATGCTATCTGGCAGAAGACGATCAGACAGAGGTTATAATGCTATACGTAGAGGGTATTGAAGATGGAAGGAAGTTCGTGAACACTGTTAAGTCCATTGATAAGCCAATAGTAGTATTTAAGTGCGGAAGAACCGATGCAGGTGCAAGGGCTGTTTCCGGTCATACAGGAAGTCTTGCAGGAAGCTATACAGTTTACAAAACAGTTTTCAGGCAGCTGGGAATAGTTGAGGCGAATACTATCGAGGAGTTCTTCGACTTCTCACTTATTTTAAGAAGGATCAGGAGGATAGATGGTGGAATAGCTATAATAACGAATTCCGGAGGACCCGGAGTTGCTGCAGCAGATGCAGTCGAGGAACTGGAAATGGATCTTGCAAGGTTTGACGGGAAAACGATAGAAAGTTTGAAATCAATACTTCCACCTATTGCAAACATATACAACCCCGTAGACATACTTGGCGACAGCGACGCTGATAGATTCGGAAACGTTTTTAACGTCGTAATAGATGATGGAAACGTGGGCGCAGTAGTTGCAATACTCACACCCACCGCCCAAATGGACTTCGAAAAAGCTGCTAATCTGATAACTACAAAAAAACCTGTTGTTACATGCTTCATGGGAGGAGAAAGCGTAAAAGATGCCGTTAAAATTCTTAGAGAAAAAGGGATAATAAACTTTCTGGATCCTTACAGGGCTGTGAAATCGTTAAAAGCAGTAAAAACTTATGAGCTTAGAAAAAAGGTTGAGAAGACGTTCAAGAGATTCAGAGTTGACATGGAGAGGTTGAGGGAGATAATCGAAGGGATAGGGGATAAGAGGTTTATAGGGTTCGAGGGTTTCAGGATACTCGAATGCTACGGGATAAGTGTTCCGCCATACGGAATTGCAAGAAGTGCTGAGGAAGCTTTAAAAGTTGCCGACGAGATAGGATATCCAGTTGCAATGAAGGTAATTTCTCCAGATATAATCCATAAGACGGATGTTGGATGCGTTGAGTTGAACGTCAAGAGGGAAAAAGTGATTCCAACTTTTAACAGACTCGTAAAAATAGCTGAAGATTTTCTCAATGCCGAAGTTGAGGGTATACTGATACAGAAGATGATATCAAGGGGAAGGGAGGTTGTAATCGGTGTGAAAAAGGATCCACAGTTCGGTCACATAGCCATGTTCGGATTCGGCGGAATTTACGTTGAGGTTTTCAGAGATGTTTCTTTCAGATTGCTCCCTCTTTCCGAGGAAGAGGCGTTCGATATGATCAGAGAGGTAAAGGTTTACAGGATTCTTAAGGGTGTTAGGGGAGAGAAACCGTACGATATAAAAGGCGTTGTGGATCTTATTCTCAGGGTTTCCCAGATGTCTCAGGATCTCGATCTCCTTGAGGTAGATTTGAATCCTGTGTTCGTATACGAGAGGGGATATTACGTTGTTGACTGTAAGATTATGAGGTGATAAAATGATAGTCTCATCTATAGAGGGTTATTCCGGAAAGAGCGCGATTATAATAGCACTTGGTCTTATTTTGAGGGAGAGGGGTTACAGGGTTGGATATTTCAAGCCCATAGGTTTCGGGAGCTTTATAGATGGTAAGGTGGTTGATGAAGATGCCCTAAATACTGCGAGGGCTTTAAAGGTTGAGGAACCCATCGATGTGGTATGTCCAATCGTACTGGATAAACCGTACATGGAATTCGTTCTATCTTCGAATGCAACGGTTATAAGGAGAAAGATTGTCGAGAGCTACGAGGTTATAAAATCAGATAAGGACGTAGTTCTCATAGAGGGATCCATACACTACCAGGCCTACAGATCACTCTCCCTTTGCGATATAAGCATGTGTTCGATTTTGAATGAAAGAGATCTCATGGTTGTCAGGTACACGGACGATACGGTAATAGATAGGCTGATATTTGCTAAATCAGCGTTCGGTCATAAGCTAAGGTATGCAATATTCAATCAGGTTTACGGGTACAAGAAGTCGTACATAAGCAGTCTGTGCGCCAAGATACTTGAAAAGATTGGACTTGAGGTGATAGGCATAATTCCGAGGGATTCAAAGCTCCTCGGAATCTACGTTGATGAAATAGCCGATATCTTAAATGCCAGATATCTTGTAAGGGCCGATGGTGTTATGGTTGAGAGGTTTTTGATCGGAGCAATGTCACCTCAGTCCGCCTTGGACTACTTCAGGAGATGCGAGAGCTGTGCGGTCATAACAGGCGGTGACAGAACAGATTTAATAAACCTAGCGCTTGAGATACCGAACATAAGATGTCTAATACTGACAGGCAACATGGAACCACCAAGTGTACTGATAGGAAAGGCCGAGGAGAGAGGAATTCCGGTTCTCATCGTTGAATACGATACACTGACGACGTTTGAAAGGATACAGAGAATAGTCGGGAGGATAAGGGTCAGGGGTGATGAGAAGATTGAGAGGATGAAGGATCTAATCACGAAAAACGTCGACATCGAAAAGCTAATTGAATACGCATTTTAAGCGTTTTTATTTTTATCACTTTTTTTAATTATCGATTATTACAGTCTGGTTTGCTATCAAATCTTAATTGTTAATCATTTTAATTATTTATTATTTTAATTATCTATTATTTTAGATAGTTTTATATATTTTGATGTAATACTCATATTGTATGCTGTACGCCCTCAGTCATCCCCACAAGATCATGAGGGATAAATCTGGCAGGAAGATAATCATAAGACCGTTTAGAAGGTCCGACAGAGAAGGTCTTATCGACATGTACATCCGTTACCCGAAGGACAAGAGATCGCTCGGATTACCTCCCCTGACGGAGGAGGGAATAAGGGCTTGGATCGATTACCTTCTCAGAAACGGTTTCTCGATAGTTGCTGAGCACGAGGGAAAGATAGTTGCCCATATCGGATTAGTCCCTGTAAACGACAGAATACTTGAACTCGTTATATTCGTTCATCCGGATTATCAGAACAACGGAATAGGTCAGAGCATGCTGAGATATTCCATAGAAATGTGCAGAAAGCTAGGATACAAGGGGATAACACTTCTAACAAGCAGGGATAATATTGTAGCCATTCACGTATTCAAAAAGGTTGGATTCGAGGTTATAAACGACTGCTACGATTACGAGATGTTTTTGAGACTCTAATTATGCAAATCTCCTGAATCTCTCCTGATTCCTAAGACTCTTTGTTGCGTCTATTCCCCATTTCGTCGTAGTTTCTTCTGACGACGGATCAAGACTGCTACCCCTCGCACCCTTTATTATTACAAGATCCCTGTCGGCCTGAAATCTTGTGGCGATGGCGTATTCAACGTCCTCGTAGCTGTAAATGTCTATATCCTCATCAACAACTACGACACACTTGAGACTGGGATTTGCGGAAAGAGCTGCTATTATTGCATTTTTGCCATCTCCCTCAGTCTCCTTCCTTATCTGGACAACGGCGTGAAAGTAATGCCTGCTTCCAGGAGTCATAAGAACGTTTTTTACGTTGCAAACGTTTAGAACGCTTTTGTATATTATAGGCTCATATGGAATCCCCATCAGCACCTGATGCTCGCTGCTTGCCGGAGTTATTGAATAGTATATAGGATCACTGTTCCTTACGTATATCTCATCGATTTCCAAGATCGGTTCCTTCCTTACGATATCGTAAGTTCCCGTTATGTCTACAAAAGGTCCTTCATCTGCCTTCTCTCTCGTAATCCTTCCGATCAGTAATATTTCGCAGTCAGGTACCAGGAGGTCGTAGATCCTGTAGAGTTCCATTCCGTTCATAAGTGCAGATGCGTATGAGAACTCCTTTCCCTCCGGAACTCTTGTTGCTGAGGCGAATAAAAAGAGTGGATGGACACCTATTGCTATGGCGACAGGAAGATCCATCCCCCTCTCTGCAGCATCCTTCCATATCATGTAAGCGTGTCTTGGCGGAACTAGTCTTATGACAAGTCTCATATCGTCTATAAGCATCATTCTGTGAATGGATGCGTTAAAGGAGTCCGGCTCAACCCTTTTATCTATTCTCTTAGCTATTAGGACACCACCCGTTATGTACCTGCCTCCATCCTCCTTGAAGTACTTCAAAATCGGTAGATCTCCCAGATTTAAATTGGATTTTCTGAACGGAAATTCGTCCAATATCTCTATCCTTTTACCGAAGCTCACCGATGCAAGATACCTGCAAAGATCCTCTCTTTTCACCTTTAGGTACTCGCACAGCATTTCCCTCGTAGCTATGAAGTTCTTGGCAACCTTCTTACCGTTTACTTTTAGTATCACCGGAGTTTTCTCCAATCCATTCTCCTTTAAAAACCCAACAACCTCATCGTATCCAAGTTCCTTATCGACGAAAACCGTTCTGTCCTTGAAAGTCTCTATGGCATTTCTTATGTTCATATAAGGAGATCGAACATAATCTATATAAATTCGAGGATGAGTTTTAGATCGTAAAGTCTATCCGCAAGTTCCATGAGGTAGTCGCAGTCCTTAAGTTTCCTTATCCACCTATTGGGAATGTCACTTATCCCCCTTTCACATCCCTTCAGGGCGCATGCCATTGCAGAGATTGAATCCGCATCACCTCCAACGTTTGCCGATTTTACCGCGCACTCCTCGAAATCGGATGTTGAGAAGAAAAGGTAAAATGCAAGGGGAACCGATTCGTATACGGATACGGAATTACCTATCTTGTCTATAGCAAAATCCACATCCTTATCCGATATATCATAAGAAAGCCTGATCTTATCGGCTATCAATTCGTCGTACTTCCTCACCCTTCTCTGCACCTCCCTTACAACCTCCTCATGATCCATGCCGTTATACACGCAGGCAATCCCTATTCCGAAAGCAATTGCACCCGCAATTGCTATTCCCTTGTGCGTTACGCATGACGAGAGGGCCGAGTACTCCTCGACTAAGTCGAGGTTGAAGGAGTATACAAGTCCGATAGGTAAAACCCTTACGGACGACCCGCATGTCTCGGATTCGACACCCGAATTTATCCAGCTGCATCCGAGGGAAAGATTTTTTAGAGCCCTTCTCGTAGTCCATCCTATTCTGTTGCTCCTGAGGTTTAAAATGTCCTTTGCGAACTGCTCAGGACTGAAAGTCCTGGTTTTAAGTATAGAGTTTGCAAGTATTATCATCTGTTCCGTATCATCCGTCCATTCGCCTGCCTTAAGATCTCCAAGGGGAGAATCTACGAAATCAGAAATTTTACCGTAATACCTCTTTATATCCTCCCTCCTCATACCCTCAACTGGCATACCCAGAGCGTCTCCTACTGCAAATCCTATCACAGCTCCCCTGAATTTTTCAACCATCGATTACAATTAAGGATCTTATTTTATATAAAGAGGTATCTAGTACATCTATGGACGTCGTGGTATACAGAAGCGAACTGGAAGGTGAAGTTACACCTCCACCCTCAAAGAGTTATACTCACAGGGCTTTTTTTGCATCCTCTCTATCTCACCACTCCTTTGTAACAAATCCCCTTATATCGGACGATACAATCTCAACGCTAAGATGCTGCTGCAAAATTGGTTCTTTTTTCAGGAGAAATAGGAACTCAATAGAATTTTTCGGATGCGATGAGATTAGCGGTGGTTACTTTTACACGGCCAATTCGGGTACGACTACGAGATTCCTAATAGGAATACTGTCTCTTTCAAGGTATAAATCCATCGTTGACGGTGATAGCTCCGTAAGGAGGAGGCCAAACTATGAGCTCGTAATTGCCCTTAAGAAGATGGGTGCCGATATAAGGGGATGGGGGATGTACGAAGTCCCAGTTCACATAAGGGGAATTGTAAAGGGAGGGGAAGTTGAAATCGAATGCAGGAGCTCTCAGTTCATATCCTCGCTCCTCTTCACACTACCGCTTGCAAGGTACGATTCGTGCTTAAGGGTTCTCAACATGAGATCAAAGCCGTACATAGAGGTGACACTTGATGTTCTGGAGAGATCAGGAATTGAAGTTGAATGGTACGGAAACGAGTTCTATATAAGGGGTGAACAGGAATACGGGCTTAAAAGGTTCTATGTGCCATCCGATTTCACATCCATTAGCTACCTAATAGCGGCAGGTATACTTGCCGGAAAAGTAGAGATAAGAAATGCATTTGAATCAAAACAGGGCGACAGGAGAATTGTGGATATAGTAAGGGATATGGGAGGAGATGTGAGATGGTACAGGGAGAGAGGTGTCATAGTTGCAAGGAAATCGGAGCTAAACGGAGTTGAGATTGATGCAAAGGACATACCTGATCTTGTACCGACAATTTCCATTCTAGCTTCTGTTGCGAATGGAAAAACGGTAATACGTAATGTTGAAAGCCTTAGATTTAAGGAAATAGATAGAATGGATGGGATATACAGGAATCTAAAATCCCTGGGAGTTGAAGTCAAAATCGGATCGAATGAAATTGAGATTAGTGGAAGAGAGTATATAAGGGGTGGAACTGTAGAATCGTTTGGCGATCACAGAATGGCACTTGCATTCTCACTTCTCGGACTTGTGAGCGATAGAGGTGTGAGAGTTAGGAATGCAGAGGTCGTATCGATTTCATATCCCAATTACTTCGATGTTCTGAGATATATTGGGGCAAAGGTTAAAATGTTATGATGTGCTTCCCTAACATACCGTAGCCTATGAAATCCAATCCGAATACGAGTATGAGTATTCCGAGTAAGAACAGAAGAGATCTGTATATCCTAAAGCTCATACCGCTTAAAGATGTTATATGGGCTAGAAAAGTTAACCAGACAAAGTCAAGCCATACATGAGCTGCGTAAAATAAAATTATTCCTGAATAACTCCAGTATATCAGGGCTTCGGCTATGAGGGGCGAGCCAACACCTATCCACCATATTATAAAGAAGGGGTTTAAAGCTGAAAGAGTTATACCGACAAGAAGAGGTGATGCCTTTATTTCGGACGATCTCATATCCTTAATACTCATAACATCCCTTATTATCATGTAGGAGAAAAATATCAGGAATAATCCGCCCACTATGCTTATCGATCTTAAAATGTCTTCCCTTTTCAGCAACTCAGTCGTTCCGAATAAAAGGATTATGAATGCTATAAGCAAGACTAGAGGGAGTTCGACGACTAGATGACCAAAAGCAGTCTTTAACCCACCCTTCCAACCGTGCTTTGTCCCTACAACCATGGTGGCAACTGTTAACGGGCCGGGTGAGAGTGCTCCAGATGAGCTTATGACTATGACCTTTATCAGGTAAAGTCCGATCATGATATCAACCGTGACGTTTTCAGATTGTGACCTACTCCGCCCTTTACAGTAGATCGGAAAGTGTGTTGGTAATATATAAATGTTTATAAGGGTATTTAAATGGTTTATAAAGCATCAACACACTTTCCGATCTACTGTAAAGGGCGGAGTAGGTCAGAAAAGCCATCTTATGTTATAAATGCGGCATTGTATGTTTCTGCCTTCCATATTTATAATCGATTTTAAAAACTGTTGGGTTTTCTCAAGTTTAAAGCGTTGTTATGCTGTTTAAACATACATAATATCATTTTCCGCAAAAGTACTCCGATGAACTCCTGTCTTATAATTCTGTGTGAACAAGAGAATACTCAACGGTGTCATTTAAGTCACCTGAGGAGAGAATTTGTTGAAATCCTTCAGCGATTTTGCATATCAGACAGTTTGAAAAAAATCCCGGCACTCTTGAAAAGGCTTATATCCCCAATTCCATACATGTTCTAATGAACTCAAAGTACGTGGCGCTGATAACCGCGATATTCTTCATATCCTGCTATACCGGATACATATGGGCAGAGGAGAATTATGAAGTGGCAAGAGACTACTTCGAGAAATTCTTTTCAGAACTGAGCTTTATAAGAGATCTACCATCATATGCGATATTTGCGATAATATTTCTGAACAATTCCGTCAAGGCTTTTCTTGCAATGATATCAGGTTTTCTCTTTGGAATAATACCCATTCTCTTCATATTCATAAACGGATATGTGATAGGTATGATAGTTTACGTGAAGGGTGTTGAGCTTGGATTTGATAGAACCCTTATAATGCTAATCCCGCACGGTATAACAGAGATTTCAGCCATAATAATAGCATGCAGCTACGGTGTATGGCTGGGAATTTCCCTTTACGACAGGATAAGGGGTGGAGAAGTTGATCTGGGATTATGCCTTAGAAAAGCTGTGAGAACTTATATAAAAGTTGTGATACCACTTCTGCTGATATCTGCATTTATAGAAACGTACATAACTCCCCTTATATCCGCCCTTCTAATTTAAATCTCGTTATACCCGAAAATAGAATGACTACGCTTATAAAAGATGCCTTAGGTATTGGATAATCTCCGTATCTTACGATTATCCCGTCGTTTACGCTTTCAACGATTTCTATACAAGAGAATATACCGTCCATCGTTATCTCGTTGGGATCTCCTGCAAATATTATGAGAGCGCTCTTAGCAGTTTCTATATCTCCGCCAACGCTCAGATTTCTCATGGCCTCCTTAACCATCTCAACCATCCTGTGAGTTCTTATAGCCAGAAGTTCGCTGCTCTTCCTTATAAAAAACCTGAACAGCGGAAGATTTCTCCTTGAATATCCGAACACGGAAAAACCATTTCCTATTAGTGTGTTAAAGATGTCAGACGTGTCAACTACGACCTCTCCTATGAGTCTCCTCTTCAAATCGATTTCCCCGACTCTGGCGAGTATGTTAAGGGTGTCAACTATCTGATTAACGTTGTGCCTGCTAAGCAAAAGGACATCTGAGCTTTCCTTCAGCATTCTGATCCTCCTCTTTAAAATACCCGATCCTATCTCTTCGAATGGCGGTACTATTCCCAGTATCATAACGGGGCCATCCGTTATCTCCTTAAGCTCCTTCCCGAATTCCACTGCAGTCGAAACACCGAAGTTATCGTCAAGAGAAGTTATTAGCATTGATCCCTCGATTATCTCGTGTCTGCTAAGTATTTCGTTCAGAATTCCCCTTATATCCATCCTCTTCCTAGGAATCATGTAAAACTTGTTATCGCTATCTATCTTTGTCTTCTTAAGACTTTCAAGGCTATCCAGTACTGCATAGCATCTGAAAAGTGGTATCTTGTTTACCTTGACACCCTTCCTGTAAAGAGCTGTTATTATCTCGCTACCACCTGCACCAAAGCCTATCGTCAGAAGTTTCATAACACCACCCCTTAAAGTCCCTGTTCATGGAATGTTGTTCGAAAAACAATTCTTTTTACACCTAGGACATTTTCGCAAATTCCCGTCCAGAGACATTCGGAAATGCTAATTCCGTTCATAATCCAGACGATATAATCCTGAGCTTTTTTGCTCAAAAATCTCGATTCCATCCACTCATGCAATAAATAGGTATTGGAACCGATATCGATCCGATGAGCAGGATGTTTTCCAAGCCATATATTATTTCCGTAAATTCGCTTTTTCTTACAGCACTCCGGTTTAAATTGTTCGAGTTTTAGCATAGGTCTCATATCATAGCATATTAATCGAAAGGCTTTTTTAAATCTATTGGTGTCCGTTAGCATTCGATTCCGGGAGATGGAGTTAGATTAGCCTAAATCTGATTTTGAATAAAATTGGATCACATTGGAAAGATTTACCATTAGCCTTAAGCTTCATATCTATTTTATGAACGATTATCTGGAAGTATTCAGAATTTTATAAACATATCGATTGTGTTTTTGATATGTCAAGACTCTTTCGATTCAATTTCCATATGTCCGGGTTTTAATTACGGTTGAGATTTCAATCGATTGACGTCATCCAGAAATCTCTTTAAAAATTCACTTCACAATACCGATGCAAATTTACAGAACATCTTGGACAGATTCTTTAAAATCCAAAGGATTTCTCTCATGAGTATGAGCGGAGGTGTCGAGCAGTCACTAAAATCTTACCAAAACTTAACAGATTCTACCATATT